>NZ_JBYHFP010000015.1:0-82908 GCF_057669885.1 Sporosarcina sp. Y1011
CCACCTATGGAGGTGAGAGTCTTCTGCTGAATAAAGATAAAAAGGCTCTCAACTTTAATACTAGTTGAGAGCCTTCGGTTAACCGATTAGCCACTTTTGTTACCTATTAAGTTCAGAAAGAGATACATATGCATGCTGTTTAACCAATCGATATGGACCTCTTTCAATAACCAAGTAACTTGATATGTTTTGTTTGATTAATTGGATTATAGCGCATCATTTCTTTTCTGTCTAGAGGTTTTTAGAAAAAATAATTCCTTTTGTCTTTGTTTTCAGTTTTTCTATTAAATCTTGAAACTGCCATTTCACTAGGTTGGTTTCGGTCTGCTATTGGTGAATTAATCGCGACAGTTTTACCGAGAGGCAAGAATGTCCAGAAGTGACTTCGTCACTTCTAGCCATATCCTTTTCGGAAATCCTGTTGTGATTAATTACCTGTCGCAGACCTACACTATTCAAGTGAAAAATGCGGTTGCTTTAATAGAAAAGAATAGAACACTTTCTATAAAGGGTGTAAGTGCCCGAAGATGCAATTTCGGGCACATTAGCACGTTTTACATAGCATTCTTTGATTACAATTAGCTTAGAATATGTGATGTTATGTAAAAAAGTTACATTTCTCTAAAATAAAAATAGAGAAACTATAGAAGAAGATTTGAGCGGTCAAAATTGTATCTTTGACCGCTTTTCTCTGTGTGAGAAGAGAGTTATTCTATCGTCCCGAAAAGCTTCGGCACTACTTGTAGCTGTGTTTTGGGAAAGTGACGAATGAATAACCACCATACGATTATAGAAAAAATAAGTAGGGATGCGACTTCGTCGCATCCCTACTTATTAAGACATCTCGATAATGGTATAGAAGTCGTTCAATCCAAAGCAAACCAAAACAAACGATACATGTAGTGTCCAATTTGTGATCAAGTTATCCACTGGTTATTTTTAGTTAATCACCTAGTTAACGCAAAAAGATAATAACTGAAAAATTTCTACCTGCGGTATTTCCGTCCTGGGAAATCGCCTCTTTATGTTTACTCAAACGGAAAAGCATAAACAGTATTCCCTTTCCGCCCGGTTGTCGTTACTGCCTGTGACAATGAATTCAGGATTGCTTCTTCTGTAACTTCAGCTGCACCCAGGAAAAAATCATTCATGATTGGATGATCGTCTCTCATTTGTTGTCTGGTTTCAACAGTTCCGGTTGAGAAATGCGGGATTTTATTAGCGGTTGAAAAAGCGATGACAATGTCGCCACTGCCATTACTGAAATGGCTGCCCGTTCTTCCGAGCCCGATGCCACATCTTTTTGCTAGTCTGCGCAATTGTCTACTGCTGAGCGGTGCATCTGTAGCTAACACAATCATGATGGACCCGTCAGCCGGTTTCGGATAGCTAGGAAATTCCTGATTATCATTCAGTTTATATTTTTCATATTGAAAATCTTCTTTTCTCCCAAAGTTACTTAGAACTAAACAGCCGAGTATATAGGACTCCCCACTTTCGTCGTCATAGATAATTCGTGAAGACGAACCAATGCCACCTTTATATCCGAAACAAATCATGCCTTTTCCAGCTCCGACTGCCCCTTCCAATGTAGCATCAGTGGAAGCTCCTTTGATAGATGCAATCGCTTGGCTTGGTTGAACCGGCAACTCGCGGATTGAGTTCAACCTGCTGTCATTACATTCCCCCACAACCAGATTAATGGTGCCAGTTGTATCCCCAATCACCGGATTTTCATCTAACATATACTGTAGCGTCCCTTGTGAAACCGCGGGAACGCCAAACGTATTTGTCAGCATAATCGGTGACTCAATCTGACCTAACTCATCTACTTGGACAAGCCCCGATGTTTTTCCAAAACCGTTCAGTACATAGCTTGCAGCCACTACTTTATGCATAAATAAATTGTCGCCATGCGGTAATATAGCAGTCACGCCCGTAGCTGCGTATTCGTCCCCATCCAATGGATTATCCAGCGTTACATGTCCAACCTTTACACCTTCCACATCCGTAATACAATTCTTCATGCCTACCGGAAGACGACCGATTATAATTCCTCTATCTCTGATTTTTTTGGGATTTTGTAGATTCAATTTACATCACTCCAAGTACGATTATTTTTACTATTTTTCTCAAATATCTATTGAATTTTTCCAGTCAGAATATACACATTACTATAAAGCTCATTTGTCGATAAGTGGTAAAAATAAACAGCTTTAAACCTACTCTAATTAACGTAAAATACAGACAGTATTTTAAGCATTTACGCGCCGTTTCTCTCTGTGGATAAAGTTACTAACAGAAAAGCAACCGTCTTTTCTATCATTTTGTGCATAATATCGCTGTTATACACAACTTATCCACCACAAATGTTGATAAGACAAAGAGTTGTGCACTAGTAATTAAATCCAATTAACCCTTGCTAGTTCCCGACTTTCTATCTATTATATAGAAAGAGAACAAAGAAAAAAGGGCATATTAACGATTGAAAAAATCCATTCTATTTTTATTACTATTCATCGCAATATTTCCTTCATTCACAGAAGCTTCTACAACGAAATCGATTAAAATCACCGAAGCAGCACCTGTATTTGATCGATACCAAAAGGTTGCAGTTTTCAATAAAGGCACTTCACACACGGTAATGAATGAATCAGAACTTTTTTATCACACGGTGCAGGCGCATAAAAGTGATAGCCGAAGCGTCTATTCTGGTTAATCCACATAATCGGGTAGTTTACTAATACGCCAACCGGACTTTTTCACGTATTCGTATGTGACTTCGAATTTATCGTAAGTACCCGTATAGCCTATCGGCACGCTTAACTCAAATATATACTTGTTTTTTTTCGATTTCACCAACACCGCTGTTGCTACTTCCCATTCAAGAAGTGATCCTCCATCCGACTCAATTTGCGCCAACTTCTTATTTTGTTTAATAAAACCATGCTCTTTTATATAGCGTTTAGCAACTTTTTTTGTTAGCCACTTTTCAAGTTCAGCCCGTAATTCCTTCTTTGTGTCCAATTGACTGGCCATATATCGATACGTCTTCCCT
The DNA here is from genome assembly GCF_057669885.1 of Sporosarcina sp. Y1011. NCBI lineage: Bacteria > Bacillati > Bacillota > Bacilli > Caryophanales > Caryophanaceae > Sporosarcina > Sporosarcina sp. Y1011. The sequence goes on from NZ_JBYHFP010000015.1 coordinate 3,059, forward strand.
TTATCATTGAATCTCTGATATTCCCCCTCTTCATAGACGCCGCCTGCCTGCACTATACTTTCCGTCGCTGCCCACCCTGCGGCAATCTCCACCGCTTGCGCCGGAGGAACTTCAATTTTTGTGATTGCTTCATCACTCGATTGTTGGCAAGCAGTACACAAAAAAAGCAGAAGCGATATGCCAAGTATCCAACGTCTTTTCAACTTCATGAAGCCACTCCTCTTTTTTCATTCAATGAAATGGATGTACGGTTTTCCCAATGATGTTGCAGCGCTTGGATTAAAGTCCTATGATGATAAACTCAGACGATTATATATATGCGGGATAGTAGCTAGGTAATTTCAAAATGATTCGAATCTAGCGGATAAACGGTGAAAACAAAAAACGCAGCGCGCTTTATATATGCGCATTGCGTTTTACTCTCCAAAATGAAGTAGCAATTCGTAAAATTAACGAATTACATGAATGTTTCTCCATTGTCATAATTAACTTGCCATTCAATTCCAAACTTATCCGTTACCATACCGTAGCTTTTGCTCCAGAACGTTTCTTGAAGTTCCATGCCTACGTTGCCGCCTTCCTTCAGTTTACCAAATATGGCGTTAATCTCATCCTGGTCTTTACTGACTACCGCAAGGCTTATATTGTTCCCCGCAACAAAGGGCGTATTGGGAAAAACATCTGAGAACATAACATTGCTCCCTTGAATATTCAAACGAGTGTGCATAACCATGTTTTTCGCTTCTTCCGGAAGGGGATATTCCGGATTAGGTGGTGCTTCTGCAAAAGTCATTATTTTGGGTTCTTCTGTTCCAAAAACCTCCGCGTAAAACAATACCGCTTCACGACAATTTCCGTTAAAATTTAGGTAAACATCAATAGCCATTCCATTCACTCCTTCGATTTACATTACATTTATTTGTCACACTATTATAACACTTCGATGATGTGGATGTCCTGTGGGTTGTCTAGAACTGGTGAGTGAGAGCGTCGCGGTTTATCAGGAGTGATTGGTCCTTAGGACTACATGAATCTGGCTGAAGGTGGATGGTCAACCGAAGAAACTTAAACTGATTAAAGCGGAATATTCTAATTCGGGTTTTGATTAATACATAATCACAAAAAGCAACATTCACAAACCGTCGATAAGTTTGTGGATGTTGCGCTTTCAATAAGAAAATTACAGCAAATTAGATTTGCTTGATGCCAAATGGACTATCCCGGAATTCGACTGATTCCAGGAATCCATTTGATTTCATTTTATCCAAAAACGCCATCAGTTCTATTTTCATTTCATATAAATCTATGTCTTTTAAGTCAACTTCAATTTTGTCATTTGGTGTCTCCATGGGCATAATCTCACTCCCTTCGAAAGAATGATAAGCTAGAAAACATGCGTTTCACCATACAGGAAATCACTTTTGGGCTGCGAACTCGTATTTCTTTATTCCTAAGTTGGATAGCAGCTTTTCCACTTTTCTTTCGCATAACAGCTTCATCAAAATAAATGTCCTCAATTCGCATGCGTACTATCCCTCACTCTCTTACTCAACAATATCATTCACATGGCTAGAATAACATTCAATTAAGTTGGGACATTTTTTTCGGAATTATGCATTTTTTGAGTGTTTCTCTAATTTATTTCCCACATTAAAATGGTATGATTAATGCTACGTATGAACTATGATTTAAAAGAGAGGGATTCGCTAATGAAAGTTGGACATTTAATAAGGGCAGAAAGAATCAGACAACAAATGAAACAATTAGTTTTAGCAAAAGGGATCTGCACGCCTTCTTACTTATCCAAAATCGAACGGAATTTAATAATCCCTAGTGAAGAGGTCGTTACGTTATTATTTAATCGATTAGGTATAGATCCTTCGAAGTTACAAAAAAATGATTTGCAAACTGAGCTAGATTTTGAAAAAATGCTCAATGAGACCTATAAAGAAGTAATTACGAGTCGAGACGTGAGCTTGACTAAACAGAAACTGGATTATCTACTGAATTGTAGTCCACTATTTGAAAACCAATCGCTCTACCACACTTACCTTCTAATTGTTTTACGGTTCCGAATCATTTCAGGTTCGGATTTTGATGAATTCAAAAAGGAAATAGACTACTTAGAAGAATTATGTAAGGACTTTAATCCACGGCAAATTTACTTATTTACTGTAAATAAAGCAATCTATAATTATTCAACAGAAAATCGCAATAAATCGATTGAGTATTTCGAAAATGTGTTATTATTAATTGATAATATTTTACTAGAAGATTGGGAAAAAGCAGAAATGAATTATATGATTGGGGTAGTCTTTACGGCGGATGGCCGTATTTTTACCTCCATTGAATATATTAGAAATGCACTCGAATACTTTAGAGAAAATTTTTTAATGAAGAGAGTATTAGAGTGCTATATACTAATTGGAATCACCAAAAAGAAAAATGAACAATTTCAAGAAGCATATGAATCCTATCTAAAGGCAATGCAAATATGTGATGAATTTAATTTGAACCATGAAAAAGGAATTGTTTACCACAATCTCGGTGCACTTTCCAGTATAATAGGTAACAGTGAAGATGCTATAAGTAACTATAAAAAAAGTATTGAATTTAAAACCGATGATGAAGATCCGCTACTTTCAATACTATGTTTAGTAATTGAGTATTCGAAGTTAGATAACAAGAAGCTTGTAAATGAGTGGTGTAATGAAGGTATGCTTTTGATGTCCCGTTTGGAAGACAATTACTCCATTTCGTATTACCACCATTTTAATATATTCAAATCAATTTACAGTGAAAAAGGTTTGTCCGAAAAAATTACCGAAACAGCGATTGAGTACTTCAAGGAGATACAAGATTATCAATATGTTCATAAATACTGTATTGCACTCGCCGAATGGTATTACCGTAATCGAAAATATAAACTATCATCTATTTACTACCAAGAAGCAAATAGATATGGATATTTATATAGAAAAATACAAACATGGGAGGATTTATGATGAAGAAAATTTTAGCAACACTATCACTTGTATTGATTTTGAGTGGTGTTATGGGCAGCCAAGCTTTTGCATCTATTGACAAAGTACCTAAGCTATTCAAAACATCAAGCTTCACAGTCGACCAAAGAGTATAAAAACAACAAAAGGAACAACTCTTAACGAGTTGTTCCTTTTGTTGTTTTATTTGCTTTACTAAAACAAAACCAATCGGCTCATCATGCTCCCTATTGCGTAGTCACCTAAAAGGATATACAAAATGGAAAAAGCAATCCCAATAATGATGATATAAACAGCTACGCAATAGAGTGGATCCACTGCCGATAAATCTTGACCCACGAACTTGATAAGAATGTACAATGGCACAATAAGAAATGCAATTAGAAGTGCGAAGGATAGTAATACGTTTCCGAATGCATACGCTTTTAACAGGAGGAAAATAAGTGCGATTAGAATCAGGAATGTCGATGGGATTAGCTGTGTTCCGTAAATGCCTGCAATGTTTTTTAAGGACTGATTGGGCCCAAGGAATTTAAGCGTGATAAACAATGAACCGATGGAAATCGCCGTACATCCAAAGCTAAGTAATAACGATTTTCCCATAACCTCACCAAATGAGGCTTCGTACGGAAACCCATAAATAAAAATTGGTATATTATTCATGAAAGTGAACAAGAAAAGCCCTATTAATATTAATTGAATGACGATAGTGACAATGCCGTTTCTTAATTCCTTTTCCCCCTGGTCCATTGCATCAGAAGGACGCTTCAAATGGTTTACAAAATAGACCCAGTACGCTTTCATGGCCACTTTGACCAATTCAATCTTTTCTTTCGACTTTATGTCAGGTTTCGTTGCCGTTCTGCTCATTGTTTGCTGAACTTCGATGACTTCGGTGCTTAATGCGTTTCCGCACGTTGCACAAAATTTCCCTTCACTTTGTTTATGTCCACAATTTATGCAGTGCAATCCGATTCCCCTTCACTTTTTACTTTTCCCCCTACTCGCTACACTTTACCTCCCCCTACAGGCACACTATTTTCTAACTATCTAACACACGCATTACACCAATCTATTCTTCACCGCCCCCCTTATATGATTAACAAGCTAATTCGATTCGTATGTAGACAAAAAAAAATTCCTTCAATTCGCGGAATGGACTCAAAAGGATTTATTAACTAATCAATTACGCCTCGGCGTAATTGCGTCCAGATTTTGAATCGAGCTTGCTCGATTGACTCCTTTCAAAATCTGTGACATCCGCCGGAGGCTTTATTTTTTCAGCTGGCGTTTGGAGACCACTGAACAGGAAAACTAAACCGCATTCATCTTCCACCTTTGGAGTTGAGGGATGAATGCTGAATAAAAATAAAATGTTTCGACAAATTTCGCAATTCCAACAACTGTGGATAAGGTTATTAACCTTATACCCATGGCTAGCAATGCTTTGCCACTCATTACGAACATGTTTTGAACAGCTTATCCACCACCACCTGTGGATAAGAGAACGGTTGTTCTTGGTCCTAATCTTTGGTAGATTTAGAGTACAGCTTAGTTCTGCCCTATTCTCCAATCTATGTCTCAACATTTCAGTTTAGTACACATATCTTAAAAAAATCGGAGGTGCAATCCCAGTTGAAAAAATTACCTAATGACTTATTGATTAAATCTTACTTCAAAGCAAAAGACATTAAGTTAAATCCTCACTTTATCGAATTGTTGGAAGAAGAAATTCATCGGCGTTCTTTAAAGATCTAATTTGACTTTTATCTGAATGGAAGAGGATAGCCCCTACAAAAAAGCACCAGGATTTCTACCATCTCATTATTAAATGAGATTGCCGAAAACCCGGTGCTATCTTATTTTACGGATACATCCAAATAGACGCCTTGTTTCATCCTTTTATCTTGTGTGTTTTTATAAACTGGATGAATCACAAGTAGATAGGTACCCCCTGCTAGTAAAGACTTTTTCGGAACGACTGTAACTGTTCTATCATCTATAGCCCCTACGACTACTTCAATCTCTTCTCCACCTAGTTGGAGAAGTTGAATCGCTGTTTTATCACTATTTTTCCAATTCATTTTCGTGTTCATCTCTACCTTAAACGATTTCTTGACCGGCACATTTGTAAGTGCAGGAAGCTGTTTATATCCTTTCATCTTTAACAGCAACTGATCTCGATGGGCTACTTCAAGTTCTGTCCCTATCTTCGTTACGATGTTTGGCTTCACACCTACTTCATCCACAGCCTGACCGCCCGGCGAATAAAACCTTGCTGTCGTCATTTTCATGACACTGCTGTCATCGAATCCATACATCGATTGCATCGTGCCCTTGCCGTAACTCGTCTGTCCGTAGAGTGTTGCCGCCTTGTTCTCCTTTACAGCTGCAGAGACCATTTCAGAAGCACTGGCGCTGTATTCATTAATGAGAACGTGAGTCGGCCCTTTGAACTTTTGTTTTTGAACAGTAGATGGATAGACCATTGGCTTCCTGTTCTTTTCTCGTAACTGAAAGGCACTGGGTGTATTCGGAAAGAACCCTGCAATGTCCTGTGCAGCCGTGATATAACCGCCGCCATTATTGCGTAAATCAACAATATACCCGTTTGCACCGGTTAATGATTGAATCGCTTTGTCCATTTCTTTCGAGGATTCGGTTGCAAAGCTGTTGAGCCGAATGTAAGCAATATTGCCACCAAGCATTTCGGATTCAACATTCGGCAATATAATCTCTTCTCGCGTAATCGTTTTAATGAGAGGAGCTTGGATTCCTGTACGTACAATCGTCAAAGTGATCGTCGTTTTGTCTATCCCGCTAATTAACGATACAGCGGTCTGAATGGACTTGCCAACGACGCTTTTTCCATCCACATGCGTAATGACGTCACCCGATTGGATGTCCGCTCGTGATGCCGGTCCTGTTGAAATGACCGAAATTACTTTGATCCCTTTCAAATCTTCTTCAAGGACAACACCAATACCTACAATTCGTTGTTCGATTGCATTGACGAATCCCGCGTATTCCTTCGCACTCATATAAACAGAATGAGGATCGAGTTGCTCTGTAATTTCCTGAATGGAGCCTTTCGATAACACAGCTTCAGGCACGTCATCGACATAATAATCACGCACCAATTGCCGAATTTCATCGAGCGGTTCTGATGCAGCTAACGTTTCTAATGGAAAGAAGACAAATGACATTGCGAATAGTAATAGGAACGATCTGATAACCTTTTTCACCAAGTTTGCACCCCTCTCCCCTGTTTTTAGTTGTTGTTAGTGACTAGTGTTTTAAAAAGATATGTAGTTGATCAATTAGGTAGTATTTCACGGATGACTGCCGATAAACACTAACTACCTGTTATGAGTAATTTCATTATAACAAATAGTTTTAAAGTTGCATTGAGTTTCTTTTGATAGACTAATAGACACGCTATTAAAATGGAAATCACTTAAGGGAGGAGAGATTGATGTGAAAGTTTTCGACATCCATTCAGATCTTTTTACGGACATCGCATGGAGAAGGAGCAAAGGAGAAACTGATGTATTCGACCGAATTCATTATCCGCAATTGAAAAAAGGCGGTGTCGATTCAATTTGTTGTGTGATTTGGGTTGAACCCGCCTTCCGTCAAGATCCTTTCACACGTTTTCAGACGATTTTAACGCATGTGTTGGATGATTTGCGTTCGTCTAAACATGCTAATGTTTGCCTAATTACCGATGACATGAAAGACGCGACGCGTTCGGGGAAGATTAATCTCTTTTTAGGGATTGAAGGAATGCGTTTTCTTGAACACTGGGGACAAGATTCATTCGAAAGTAATATCAATGCCGCTTTCGAAGAATTACATGCTAACAAATTCAGACAGTCCATTTTCGTATGGAATGAATGGAATCTTCTTGCAAGCGGTACGGGTTCAGTAGACGAACCTGCGAAGAGAGGACTGTCAGCTTTAGGTGAGCTCGCAGTGCGGAAAGCGAATGAGCTAAATTGGATCCTCGATGCTTCCCATTTGGACGAAAAGTCTTTCTGGAATATGCATGCGATTTCCAATCAGCCGATCATTGCATCGCATAGCAATGCAATTGCCCTATGCCCGCATGAAAGGAATTTGACGGATGCTCAAATGAAAGCAATTGCCGAGGGCGGCGGAATCATTGGATTGAATGCGTTCAGTGGTTTTATCGACAAAGTGAATCCTACGCTGGACCGTTTTGTCGACCATGCGGTGTACATAGCGGACCTTGTTGGACCTCAACACATCGCGCTTGGTTTTGACTTTCTCGATTATTTATCTGCGTATGATTTAGTATCCAAATCACCGCGTACAGTCGGACTGGAGGACTGCACCAAAATTCCCGATTTGCTGGAACGCATGGCAGTGAGAGGTTTTTCCAAAAATGAGCTGGATGGGATTAGCTTCGATAATGCTTTTAACTTTATGAGTAAGAGGTTGAAATGATGAGGTAATGTGTTGCGGACTTCTACTTGGCCACTTTCGGTTCGCTTTAGACAACGTGACCGATACAGGATTATCGATAGACCAAGGGCTAAGAGTTGTGACTTCGTCACTACTCTTAGCCCTCTTTTCGGTAATCTTGTACCCGTTAGTTGTCCGTCGCTCCCTTAAAATGGGCTAGGTAAAAGGGTGTTTACTTTTTAGAATGAAAGAATAGATGCTTCTCAATCTATTTTCAAAGCGCCCGAAGATACAATTTCGGGCGCTACCGCCACTTCTCTGGTTTCCCCATCGCCAAGAAATAACCAGCGCAGGCGCGTAAAAGTGGTAGCCGAATCCTATTTTAACGGGATTTCTAATGTCTGGCTTTATTCCCCGAATTTAAAATCTACACTCCCCCTTCCTCTTTATGAAATTGCTTCCATCTTTCTTTCAATCCTGAGTCAATCGTGTTACATCACGTTTCTGACTACGAATTGGTAGTACAATGGAATCAGGTCATTTTTATGAGGAGTATGATTATGAATAAGAAACGTTTATCCTGGGTGGATGTCACGAAAGGATTTTTAATGATTCTTGTCGTCATTGGTCATTATCCCGGTCAACTCGATTTCCCGCTCGCAAAATATATATACTGGTTCCACATGCCGGCTTTTTTCATTTTGAGTGGTTTGTTTTTCAAACCCGCGTTAGAAAAAGGGCTTATGAAACTAACGATTCACAAACGCTTTATGCAATTAATTGTACCCTATTTGTTTTTCCTGCTAGCAATCACGACAATCCGTTATGGAATCGAAATTGGTTCAGGCAATATGGAACTGGCTTGGTATGCAAATGACTTTTGGACACTTGTAGTAGGCGGTCGTTTTGCACGTGGCGCATACGGTGTTTTCTGGTTTGTAACTACACTATTCTTTACGTACCTATTCTTCTTATGGATGACAAAATACTTTAACCGCACAAAACAGATCGTTATCTTATCGATTTTCTATATCGTTGCCCATTTTGAAAGTATTTTTGCCATGCAAGTCATAGGTGGTGCCCCGGATACAGCTTCTCAAGCGATTCCGATGATTTGGAACATTGATGTTGCGCTTATGGCGGTCGTCTATTTTGCACTTGGTTATTATTTGAAGTCGATTTGGATGAATGTCACGAAGTGGTGGTTACTCGCTGGATTGACTGTTAGTATATCAGCCTATTTCCTAGATGAATTCCATGTAATTGACTATCATTTGAGTATGAAATTTCTACGTTATGAACATTTTGTGTTAGATTTGATCATTCCCTTGTCATTCACGCTCGTTCTGGTGGGCGTAGTTCAACTCATTGCCGCTCGCTTGTCACTCAACTGGCTACAATGGATTGAGAAACACTCACTGACGATTATGTACTTGCACATCTTTACAGATATTTTGTTAAATGATTACTTTACGTATGGCATTGTTGGATTCACAGCATTTGGATTAATCGTCCCAATCTTTGTTTCCATCATCATTCAGAAATTGCTGCCACACGGAAAACTGCTCCTCGGTGGATTTACACCGAAAAAGCGTACGCCTTCCGTAACCACATGAAAAAAGCTGAACCTATATTTACAAAGCTCAGTTGAGTGGTATAAAATATAGCACGAAAAAGACCGCTAATTCACATATGAATTAGCGGTCTTTAAAATGCCTATATATCAACATTTAAGCACAAATAACACCTATTTCAACAATTAAATTGACACACGTTTAATCAAACGTTCGACATTGTTTTTCGATTTCTTCTTGCGAAATATGTTTCTTTATTTTTACGTTTGTCACTTGTAACCCAGTTAGGTTAGAATCACTTATAGAAAAAGTAAGTTTATCGAAATCTCCACCGTGGTGTCCTGAATAGTTTAAAGCACTAGCAAAAATGAGATGTCTTCTAGGATCCCCATCAATCGGTTCAATTTTGATTTTTGGACACATGAAAAATTCCGAATAAGATGGGCCCAACTGATATAAATAACGTGTAAACAATGCTTCTTCAAGTAACTCTTCTTTAGTAAGTCCGTCCACTTCTTTTCTCCACCCTACCATGAGCCAATCATAGAGAGATTGTGATTTTAATCGCACTTTTTGTCTATTTTCCGAAACGATTAATTCCCCTTCTTTAGCTGTGCAGGTTTTGCGTTTATTTTCAACTACACATGTATAAGCGGGTTCTATAATGTTCACTTCACCATTTGCCATTTTCAACGTCAATTTATTGGATGGATTATCTACGGGTACCTCGGTTGTTCCCTTCACTCGGGCAGAGTTATTAAGCCAGAACACCACTTTTCTGAGTACACGTTCTTGAAAACCATCATTGATACTGAATACACGCTGAAGTCCGGAATTATTTTCAACTTTAATGTTTTCAATATCATTATGCTCTAATGAATGTGCCTTCAATTGTTCCATAAAAGGTTGATTGGTATCCTTCTTTGCTTCAGCCACTTGGCTATCTGAATTAATTAAATTGACATCAAAAAAATACTTATTAATATCTTGGTTAGGTGCAGCTTGCTTCGCAAAAACACCCGTATTATTTGCGAGAAATAGGATACAAAAAAGGACGTAAAGTGTTTTCTTCAAAAGTGTCCACCTACCTTTTCTTTAAAGGTATCTTTCCCGAATAATCTTCAACTTTTCTGCCCATTAAAATTGCGCCTCTACTTGTTGTAGAAACGCACCCGTTTACTTAATAGCAAATGATCACAACCCGCTATTTCTCCCAAAGCTCGATAAGTCGACCTTCAGGATCTTTAATCCAAATAAACTTTCCGTATTCACTAACCTCTTTTTTCTTTTCAAGAAGTACACCAATATGTTCAAGATGCTTAATAGTCTCGTTTAGATCATGTACTTCGAAATTTAACATCACTTGTTGTTCTGTTGGAAAATAACTATCATTCTCGGTAAAGAAAGAAAAGATAGTCTCATTTCCTAATTGGGGTTTAATCACAGTCCCATTCCAATTTTCTATTTCAGTCTTCAACACTTCACTGTACCATTTTTTCACAACATCCATATTCTTAGTTCTCCAAAATATTCCTCCGAAACCTTTTATCATCGTATCTATCTCCTGTCTGTCTTTTAATCTATAGTTTTCGATTTAATGTAAAGTTTCTTCTTCTACTGCCACTAGGTTGGAACAAGAACAGTACTTTGTTCTTTATTCGGCCCCCATAATACGAATACCTTTTTATTAAACAAATGGAAATGGTTGAATCATTTACTTTTAAAAGGGAAAGTCATGTCCATTGTCGAATAGATACTGATTGAGTAAATGAATGATTTAAACTTTTCTGAAGTGAATGATGTGGTTGTGTGAATTTCATACAAAATATGTTATTAGGGGTGCATGAATGATGAATAAACAAGTGAATGGAGCAAGTCTTAATGATGCTGTATACATCGGGATCACAGAAGCTGAAGCACTTACAGGCATACCAAACGCCACTCTGAAACGCTATATCCTAAATCACCCGCAATTCATCCACTTTAAGAAGATTGGAAGAGAATACAGAATCAGAATTACTGAAATAGAAAAGCTGAAGATTATCAGGAAGCTGTATAACGACGGTCATAAATTGGATGTCGTCAATGAGAAGCTGGAAACTGAAGGACTGCCCATCACCATAACGTCCAATTCAGAAGATGGTTTGAACCTGATTTCAGTTAATGAAGAAGTTGCCGAATTGAAATCTATGCTTGTATTACAGAATCAGCTACTTCAGCAAGTTGTTTTGAAGCTAGATGATGTTGAAAAAGAAAGAGTTGAAAGGGAACGGCTTTTGCTTCAGGAACTCCAAGAATCAAATCAGCTTTACCAGCAAAATATAGGGGAATTAAAGCTTTTGTTAAACCGTCACGAATCGGAAAGGGTTTCTAATTTACGATTAAGCATGGAAGAAGTTTCTGCAACCGTGGAAGGTATCAAAAAAGAAGTAGAATTGAAGGAGGAAGCTGCACGGAATAAAAGTTGGTGGCAAAAAATTTCAAGAAGGTAAAATAGGGAATTTCTTTACTTTCCGGATACGATTCCACTAACGGATTTATGTAAAATTCCTTTTGCCCCTCTCAGCTGAACGCGTTATCCATTTACGACGTTCAGCTTTTATGGTTTGAATTTATAAATTCTACGATCCGCCTTCCTAAGATTGCGGAACCTTCTTTACCTGGATGCAACCCATCTGCTGTAAGACGAAAAACCCCTTGCAAGTAGTCTGTCTCTAAATCCAAATCAGTCACTTCATGTAAATGAAAACATGTTATCGCATGTTCTTTACATCTATCAAGAATTGCATCGTTATATTGCTCAATGGTGAGTGGATGGGTTTTCGTCGGTTTTGGAACGCGATTCAAAAGTGTACTGACAATGATAACTGCATTTGGAAATTTGTATTTGAGACCACTTAGTACAATGTTAAACGAGCCATAAAAATTGGTCGTCAATGTACTGTCTCTGTCTCCAAGGGGAACTTGTGCTGCATAATCATTCGTTCCTATCAACATGAAAACAATATCCGCATCCGTATTCATCGTTTGCCAACGCGACACAACAGGAGGTAATCTGTCATCCAGTCCCTCTCCCGGGTATAAGTGATCCCGGCTTGCAATCGTTCCGCCACTAATCCCATAGTTACGCGCAGTTCCAAGCTCTAAGGATTGATCGACAGTGGTCACATAAGTCACAAAGTTTCTTTTAGCGGTACCGCTCGTAATGCTATCTCCGAGAAAGTTAACTTTCTTACCTGCCCAACGACTTTCGATAGGTTGTTGTTGTTGTTGTTGTTGTTTTGTGAAGTATTTTTTTATTATAGAACGAATGATTGGCATTCTTTTCAACCCCTCGGATTAATAAATGTCTAATGTCTAACGTCTAGTTTAACTTGAGCAAAAGAGGTCCAGCAACTTTCATCTGAATATAGTTCATTTCCTCAACATTGTCACTGGAAACGACAGCTGATTTATAGGTTAATACAAAAAAACTCAGCCCTTTACTTACAAGGCTGAGTACAATTCTTCACGCTGTCATTTCAATGAAAATTCTATAAAAAGTTAGTAAGCGTACTTACAATTTCATCAATTTAGCACTTTAATTTTAACGGTTTTACGGCCCCAATTAAGCGCATCTTGTTCATTTTCCATAAAGACATCAATGGTATTTCCTTTAATCGCACTGCCTTTATCTCCAGCGATGGCTTCTCCATATCCTTCAACCCATACACGCGTTCCAAGTGCGATTACTGAAGGGTCAACTGCGATAACCTTTTGGTTGGGATTTGAACGCAAATCAATTCCCGTCGCCGTCACGCCTGAGCATCCGTCACAATAAGCTGTATACGCGGTCGCTGTCACAGTCATCTCTTTTGCTGCCGGTGAAGCTGCAGCTACTTTTGTTGTCTGTGCAACAGATTTAGATGATGCAGGCGCTTTTGATCCTCCAAAGACTAACTTGTCGCCCGGACGAATTAAATCACTTGAAAGATTATTGCTCGTCATTAAAGCATCCACTGAGACATTGTGAGCCCCTGCGATTTTGAACAATGTATCGCCTTTTACGACGACGTATGTTTTCACCCTGTCTTCTACCTTGTCTTCTATTTTAAGACGTTGTGACGGATAGATAAGAGTAGACTCTAATCCGTTCCATGCCTGTAATTTTTCGACGCTGACATTAGCATCTTGTGAAATAGACCATAATGTCTCTCCTGATTCTACCGTGTGGACGCTAGATGCAGATGCTTGACCTGCCGAACCTACTGCTAATGTTGCAATTGCCGCTAGTGCAATGATGTGTTTTTTCATAAATTGAATTTCCTCCTTTTCATTACCAAAACAAAGCATAACACCCAAAGATTTCATGGACATTGCAGCTATGTGTGTAGAAGATATCAATTGTGTGACACAATTCGGCCCCTTGATTTATTTGCAATACTCTGTATAACTGTCAGTTATTTTGCATATACTACTAGTCACAGAGACGCGGCACTTCTCTGTCCCGCGATAGGGGCACCTTCGACGGAAGCTGAAAAACAATACTACGCCAAATCCGACTGGGGATTACCCAGTAGTGCCGCAAAATACATAGTATAGAAAAGCCTAGGGCGCCGCCCAGCTCCGATAGGCATAAGGCGGACCAACGGAGCGGTGAACTTCCGCATAGTTGGGCCGACTTATGACTCGAGGAGTTGGCGCCCGGAGCTAGATCACATGAAAAGTGGAGGGCGCCGCAATCTCCTATTCACCATTTCAGGTTCGCTTTGGACAAAGTTAACGCTACACGATAAACGACAAACAAAGCGCTACGAGTAGTGACTTCGTCACTACTCGTAGCGCTCTTTTCGGTAATCCTTTTTCCGTTATTTGTCCGTCTCTCTCCTAAAATGGTCAAGGTAAAAGTGCGCTTGCTTTTTATAATGAAAGAATAGATGCTTCTCTATCCAGTTCCAAAGCGCCCGAAGATACAATTTCGAGCGCTACTCCCACTTCTATGGTTTGCCCATTACTCATTAAATGAAAGCAGCAGCCGAAATTGTATCTTCGGCTGCTTACATTTTTATAAAGTGGGCGTTTATTCTTTCATTATCCAAAACTTAATCATTTAAAATACGATTATTTTTGGAGAACACTGGATAGGCTTCAGCTGCACGTTTTCTGAAAAGAAGAAGAGCCGAGAAAGTGACAAAGTCGCTTTCCCGGCTCTACTCTTTCTATCAGCAAAAATGTAAGCGGAAGTACTGTCCAAAGCAATCCTAAAAGAAAATACACACACATATTACATTTACTTAATCACTGTACATGTTCTCTCTACTCAGTCTATACGGTCAGTAGTTTAGATTTCATTTTCAACCTATCCATTCTCAGTCACGATGCAATTCGTACATCTTCTGCAACAACCTGTGGCCAAATGAGCTCTACCCATTCAGGATGGTCAATGAATGGATTACGATTCCCCTGCCATTGCTCGATAACTTCGTTGCGGTTTCGTTCAAATTCATCGATTGGATCTGATTCATGCCATTCCAGCAGAACTGAAAGTTTCCCGTGATATGGATTGCTTCCATTGTTAAGCTTTTCATTTAACTCAAGATCGACACGGTCTCCTTGCTCATAGCGAGTAGCCATGTAAAACAGGATACGAGCGACATCACCTTTTACTGCATCGGGCGGCTCCCAAGAATTCGCTGTTTTGTAACATCCGCTACATCCTTTTACACTACTCCCGCCGTTATCAAAATCCAAGTTTCCGCGTAAACTGTTCACTTGGACATCTGTGGGACGCAAATGATGGATATCGGTTCCCGGTCCTCTGCTCGTACCAAAATTGCCGTGGGATTTCGCCCACACATGCTCGCGGTTCCAGTCTCCAACGTTTCCTCCGTTGCGATCTTTAGAACGTGAGTCTCCAGAATAGAACAAAATTACGTTGTTCGGATTGTTTGGATCTTTATCCGTCTCCCGCAGCGCCGCCCACACTTCAGAGTAGTCTAACTGCTTTTGCACCGAAATAATGTCATGAAGTGCCGTTTTCAATGCCTGCCCTTCTTTTCCAATGGCGTCCTTATAGTAGCCATCAGCAGGAATCTCTACAGCTGTTACTGTCACACTGAAACTTGTCGTAACCGTTTTGTCGCCATCGCTAGCTGTGACACCCACAATATGGCTACCTTTTTCAAGTGAAAGTGATAATATTTCTGCATTTACTTCGCCCTTTGTTGATGAAAACGTTAGTTCATCTCCATCAGGATCCGAGAAGTGCTCAGTAAGTACAACTGAGACACTCTCTCCTTCTGTCACTGTTTTACTTGAAATTGCTTTGGTGACGATAGGTGCTTTGTTCTCTACTATCGTTGGGTCGCCAATTCTTTTCCCATTTGAATTGTAAAACTCGATTGCATCCGGATTTGCACCATTGATGAATTCGATATTTTTCACATTTTCAGCGCCTCTAATTTCAAGGTGATGTGGACCATCGATAACGATATCCCCCATGACAGTGCCTTTCAAATCGACAATTGCTCCTTTTTTCTTCGGCTGAAGGATTAATTTATTTGTCTTAAAGCCTTCTCCGCTAACTTCCAAATAATCCCCTTTGAAAAGGATTCCTTCATCTAGAGACGAGTTCGCATCCATTTTCACTGCGACACTAGGTTCTGCAATGTTCAACTTTTTCTTATTAAAGTTCACTAAGTCATACACTTTTTTTACTTTAATCGGTTCCCAAACAACCGGCTCTTCAAATCCGATTTGGACGAGGACTGGGTCATGGTCGCTTGCACGGCCTGCCATATCTGTAAAGTCTGCATTGATATGAAGAATATCAATTTCGGTTTGATCGACTAAGTGATTTGAAACTAAAATATGATCGAGCACTTGCGAATTACCTTGGTAGAGGTATGTGTAGCGATCAGCCGTTTCAACTTTGTTAATCATATTTGTCATGAGGTTTCCTTCATGAATCTTTAAGCTATCCGAGAATTGGAAGTCGTTAAAATCGCCTAGAGATACGACGTTCGCATCTGGATTATCCGTTTTTACGTCTTCAATGAAATCATAAACGATTGTTGCAATTTGTTTACGTTGTACTTCACTACCATAGACAGGAGGCTGTGTTGAACCAAATAATGGCGTATCACCTGATTTTGAATTCCAATGATTCGCGATAACAATTACGCTTTCACCTTGGAAGTCAAATTGTGCAGCAAGTGGCTTACGGCTGCTAGCGAATGCCGCGTTCTGCGGGTCAATGCGCCCTGGATTTAGTGTTAACTTTCCATTATAGTAAGCTACCGAAGTAGTTGCATCACCTACAGGGCTGCCTTCCGTCAATGATACACGTTCCGGATTGTATAGGAATCCGACACGAATATTCGCATTCGGTGCTCCACCGTCTTGATTCGAAACCGGATCGATGTTGACGTATTTATAATTCACGCCGCCCGCTTTCACGATTTCAGCAATCAATCTTTCATAACTTTCATTTGCTTTTGAATCCCCGGCATCTTCGCCGTTATTATCTTGGACTTCCGTCACACCGATAATATCAGGACTCTGCATATCTTCCGCAAACGCTCTTGCTAATTTTCGAGCTTTGTCTGCAGAAGACGACTTTGTATTGTTCGAGAAGTTTTCCAAGTTATACGATGCAATTGCTAACCTATCGTCTGCTTTGACAAGCGTCGTTTTTTCAGGTGTTGCATTGCCTTTTGTATGTGCCGCCTGCATTTCATCCAAAGCCACATAGATTTTATAATTTTGGAATGAATAGCCAACTACACCTGTAATCGGACCTTTAAATGTATCGCCAGTAGCCACCTCGAAATTTCGAGCTGCACTATTCGGCTCTAATCGGAACTGGACACGATTTGCGTTTTGATTGTCTTTTTCTAACAATAAACCACCGTGCAATGTATTCGTCGGTGCCTGTTCAAGTACTGTGATTAAATCACCATGTTCTTGCGGAGATACAGCTTTGACATTGCCGACTTGGACGCGCATTCCTTCCAAGCTCTCCCAATAGTCAATTGCGTCAACGTCAGGATTGAATACGGACAAACCGTCGCTATCAATCTGTTCACTTGGAATACTTTCTTCATCTATCAGAATAGGTGCAGGTAATTGCACACCTCTTTTTAAGACTTTTACGTTTCCACCTTGATCATCACGGACATTGATTTGTGTAGCTTTCATATCAGTCCCTTGACGATCTGCAAATCCGTCAATTGCATATTCACTAACTTTACCGGAGACAGTTACTAAATCCCCAACCTGAATCGGCCAAGCATTCCGTCCACTGTAAAGAATGATTCCTTCCGAAGTCTTTGCATTGTCATCTGCCGCTGCATCGGGCGTTTGGATATGGTAGTATGTCGAACCACTTAGTGTAAATGAATAAGTGACAATGCCTTCAATACCTTCAACCGTCTGATTGTCAAATGGAGAAGTGTGGCTTTCCCCTTGGATATCATGAATTTGAAGACTGTCGGTAATTGTATAGTCGAAAGTATTCGCTTCACTAACTTGACCATCTTCCGTTTTCACTATTGCTTTAATGGTTGTATTTTCTGTAATGTTGATAGGTGCTTCATATTTCACACCAAATTCAAGGGGATTTGTTCCGTCTAACGTATAATAAATAGCTGCTTGTTTTGTACTTGTTGACAGTGTAACCGTAGTCCCTCCTACGAATGTACCGCTTGCAGGATTCGCAGTAACAGGTTGGACAATTGAGCTATCTACGATGATGTCTTCTTTAAAGCGTGGAAGCAGTTGATAATCAGCATCGAATTGCTGCACGATGCCTGAAATAGATTCATACTGCGTTCCAACAGCTAAGCCCAATCCATTGTTTTCATCGCGAATGATAAATTCCGTTGTACCATCTGTCGCAACGTAATTGGCCCAACCTGCGCCAGTTTGCACATCAATGATTTCAATATTTTCTGTCAGTACGAGTTGCGATTCGTTTTCTTCCGCAACATTGGCACCTGTAATTGTTTTAGCAACCGGTGCGCCTACATTTGCAGTTTTCACTGCGATTGTCGCGCTGTCTAATTGAAGCAAACCGCGGTAATCGGCAAGTGTCCCAGTTAAGGTAACTTCATCACCAACCACGGCATTCAAACTTGTTGGACGCACGGCAATACCGCCCGTAGGATCTTGGACAGAAATCGTATTTTTCAAATTTGCCGCTACGATTCCTTTAATGGTTACCGTTTCCCCTATATTCAAAGATCGCGCTTCAGCGATTGAAATGAGAGTTACAGGTTCTTCAGGGTCTTCAGGATCTACCGGTGTTCCACCTTCGAAGTCATGGAATCCTAAATAATCGAATGTGTCTTTAGGATAAACAATCCACTCGGCGCTACGATCAAAAGCATCATTTGGACTCGAATCGCCTGTTGTTATCCCGGCACCACGGACCAATGTCACATCGGTTCCCCAGTTACTTGTAGCCCCAACTTGTCCAATTGAGTCAATCACTTCGCCAGACTTTTTCAAAACAAGTGCGTCATTACCATTAAAGTTAATGACAGTTGTGTTTTCCAATTGGCCCTTGCTCTTAATCGCATCATTGGCATCTCTATGGTATAAAACATACGTTTCTTCATTACTCAAGGTCCCCGTTAAAGCGATTTTAGCAGTAGCTCCCGTCGCTCCATTTGCATAGAGTTCCAACGTATAATTGCTTAAATCAATTGCAGTCCCTGTCTCGTTGTAAAGTTCCACTGCTTTATTATAGCCGCTTCCCTCCACGTATTCAGATATCAGTAAATCTGAAGCAACAGCAGCTTTTACCGTCGCCGGGTATGCAGGTCCTAGCAAACTAGCTACTAAAGCAATCGATAAAAAGGTATTCAAAGGCTTTTTCCATTTTCCTTTATGCATGTAATAATTCCCCTTTCTGATTGAAAACTAGTATTTATACGATAGCCTTGCAAAAAGCGCAAAATCGCTCCCTTTCAAGTCAATTATTTGAATAATTATCTCCATATTCAGCATATCACCGCATGTGTGAGATCACCTAGTGACCTTTTGTAATGTTTTGTAAATTCTATGTAAAGCTTTTGATGTGTATAAAAACTAATTATTTCGACCAATCTATATATCCACTAATATCCATGCATATTTTACTAGTTATATGAGATGAAAAAACCCGGTTTTTAGAGACTGATTCCATAATAGATGCTTCGGCTTTTTGTGAATGCCTCTCACGCTGTTTTTTTCTCTGCAATGGGGAAACCATAGAAATGGGAGTAGCGCCCGAAATTGCATCTTCGGGCGCTTTGAAAATTGATAGAGAAGAGTCTATTCTTTTATTATAAAAAGTAAGCGCATTTTTACTTTGGCCATTATAAGGGAGCGACGGACAAACAATAGTAACCGGATTGCCGATAAGAAACCGCGCCACCTTTATCCTACACGCTTCAGCTCGGATCGGTATTTTACAAAAAAAATCAGACAGCATATAACTGTCTGATTTCACATTGCACTCACGTAACGATTTCAGGAAACGTGATAATCATTTCTCCATCAATATTTACAACCTCGATAAGCTCTTCATTGAAAAGATACGGGGTATCGTTTTTGTCTTGGGGTGTTACGGCTTCGTAACTATTCTTTGCGGACAAAACCTGAAAAGTCACAGGTACATAGCTGCCCTTGCTCAACATTTTTGTATTTCCCATCAAAAATATATCCTTACTGGACACGGCAAAACTGAGATGCCCTATCTGTTTATTCAATGAACCTGAAACTAATTTAATATCCTGTAATAATGATATCGTGCATAGAATGAAATCATTAATGAGTTCATTTGATAATTTGTCATAGCCATTTTGTTGAAACAACGTATTAAAGCCGTTTCTAATTTCTTTAAATGAAAAGACATCTTCAATCTTCTTGGTTTTGATGCCATTGCCCACGTTATTAATAATATGCTTACACTCTTCGAGATACTCACTAACATACCCCATACTCTTTTCTCGTTCTGCCATAAAATCACTTAGTTTTTTAACGCTATCTATACCTTGTGCTTCATCATTTACGAGCATCATAAAAGCATAAAAGTCCTTCTCATCAAAACGTCTTTCAGCAAACTTTGAATAATAATGCGCAAATAACTGTTGTTCTTTCTTATCCACAGCGTTTCCTCCCTTAAATCTATACTTACATCATAACACGCACTGATTAACGGGAGGTCTGTCAATACACAAAAACCAACCTTTGATGAATCTTTGGTTTTTTCAATGGGGACGTTATGCAGAGTGAGGACATTTTCCAACAAGCAATGTATCCGAAATTAGCTGTTGTTCTTTCATGAACTGAATGGCGATATGATTGAACTCGGTATGTTTTCAATGTTACATAAATGTGGGTTACGAACCTACGGAGAAGCATCCAATTCCCAAAATGTACATCATGGGTGATCAAGCTTATATGTTCCTCGGTCCTGTTAAGGAAGATACAGTGCATGACCCGTCTGCTATGCTACATATTATTAAGCACTGTGAATTTACAACTAGTAAATCCACAGCCCTCCTTTATTTCGTTACAAAGTGCACATTCCGAACATTTATTTTATATTATTCTTGATAAAATGATTTAAAAAAGAGTAGACATTTAACATACATGTCTACTCTTTTTCGTATTCAATTCCACTCTTAAATTTTAATTTTATTAAAAGCATATTGACTTTTTATAAAAATGATTCTATTATTCAAATAGAACATTGCAACAATTAATACACTTGAGAGGAATTGAGAACTTATGACTACAAACATTTATGGAAATACACCTTGCTTCCTAGGTGCTAAAAATATCTCTGCTGATAAAAACACAGACGGAATCGACGCTGTTGTTTACGGTGTACCGTGGGAAGGTGCTGTTACGTGGGGCGATTACACAGGTTGTGAACTCGGACCGAAAGTAATGCGTCTTACATCTGCAAGATATAGTGGCTATTTACCAGAGCTAGATCATATCGACGTATTTGAACATATTAAACTCGGTGATATCGGTGATGTAGATGTCTTACCTGCTGATGTAGATGAAACAATGAAAAGAATCACGAACTTCACTAGCGAGCTATGGAAAAGCGGTAAATTCCTAATCGGACTTGGCGGAGATCATGGTATTACATTCCCAATCGTGAAAGCGCTTACGGAACAAGGCAAAAAGGTCGGCATTATTCATCTTGATGCACATTATGACAACCTCCCTTCCCATAACGGCGATCAGTACGCACGATGCAGTCCTTTCGCAAGATTGTATGAGCAAGAAGGCGTACGAAATGAAAGCATAATCCATACAGGTATTCACGGGCCACGAAATGAACCACAATCTGGACGCAACGCAAAAGAAGCAGGTGCGGTAACGGTAACGATTAACGACATCCGTGGCCATAAAGACTTAAAACAACTTGGTGCTGAACTGCATGCAATGGCAAGCGTTGATGTGGACTGCGTATATTTGAGCATTTGTAGCGATGTCTTGGACTTTGCTTTTAATCCAGGAGGTCCAGTTGATGGAAACGGACTGACATCTTATGAATTACTGACGCTCGTTCATGAAATTTGTAAGCAAGGCGTTGTCGGTATGGACTTCGTGGAAATTTATCCACAACAAGATGCAAACCAAAATTCAGCCCATTTCGCATCTTCAATCATTTTATATGCACTTGCTGGGCACATTGCCAGCAAAAAATAAAAATGAGTTTGATTGGACGCGATGAATGTCGCGTCCAATACTTAGGAAACGGGTGAAACGATGACCAACAATAACCGTGAAAAACGAGACGTCCTGCTAACTTATATTCCTGTAGCAGATATGATTGCCGCAACGTTTGGTAGCAATTGCGAAGTCGTTATTCATGACTTGGAAAACGTTCAATCGTCGCTAATCTATATCAAAGGTTCCGTAACAGGAAGAACAATCGGTGCGCCAACAACCGAAGTTATTTTAAAAGAATTGCAAATGCATGGCGATTCAGTAAAGGATATGCTCGGGTTTACAACGAGGACTCAAGACGGAAAGTCCCTTAAAACATCTACTTCATTCATTCGTGATGAAAATGGAAAAGTGATTGGCTTTTTAGGCATCAACTTTGACATTACCGCCTTCTCAATGGTCAACCAGATTATTAAAGACTTTTCAACAACAATCGATGTGAATCAGCCTGAATCTCATATGAATGAATCCTATGCACAAAACATTGAAGAAGTTTTTGAAAGTATAATCAATGACGTATTATTGGAAATTGCGATTCCTATTTCAAACATGACACGAAAAGACAAAATTCACTTCGTCCATCAATTAGAAGAAAGAGGTACATTCCTCATTCAAGGTTCAGCTGATCGGATAGCAGAAGTGCTCGGAGTCTCGAAGCAGACAATATACAATTACCTGGAAATTGCTCGTCCTTCTTCATGATTTTCAGGGTTTTCCACCCATATTAGATTGAATATTCGGATTTAAATAAGTTATAAATCACTTGTAGAAAAGGATGGTGTAAAAGCTATGGCCATACTCGATGAAGAAAAAAAACAAACATCTGGGAGAAAATCCTTGAAAGATAAGTTAAAAATTATTGGACCAGGCGCTATTATTACTGCCTCCTTTATTGGACCAGGTACAGTAACAACTGCAACACGTGCAGGCGCATCCTTCGGTTATGCAATTTTATGGGCGGTCGTTTTTTCCATAATTGCTACAATTGTTTTACAAGAAATGGCGGCTCGTCTAGGAATCATAACGCAAAAAGGGCTAGGAGAAGCGATTAGCGAGCAGTTTGCCAATCCAATTTTAAAATACGGTTCAATGTGGCTTATTATGATTGCAATTAGTGTCGGCTGCTCAGCTTACATCGCCGGCGACCTTCTCGGTACGTCACTCGGGGTTTCAACACTTACAGGCACCTCACCAAATGTGCTTGGACCGATTATTGGTGTCATCATATTAATACTCGGCTTGAGTGGCAGCTATAAACTGATTGAGCGCGTAATGATTGTTCTCATCGCCATTATGAGTGTTACATTTATCACGACGATGATTGTCGCAAAACCAGATCTGGGAGAAGTATTTCAAGGGGCATTCATCCCTACGATTCCCTCAGGATCAATCATTATGATCATTGCGTTAATCGGGACAACGGTTGTTCCTTATAACTTCTTCATTCACTCAACAATGGTGCAGGAACGTTGGAGTAAACCATCTGATTTAAAAGAAGCTCGCTGGGATACAATTATCTCTATCAGTGTGGGTGGTCTGATTACTGCAGCTATTTTAATTACAGCAGGTGCTATGATTCGCGGAACGGAAGTCAACAGTATTGCCGATTTAGCAATACAACTTGAGCCTATTTTTGGATCATGGTCAAAAGTATTCATTAGTATCGGGTTGTTTGCGGCGGGGTTCTCTTCTGCTATCGCTTCACCATTAGGGGCAGCAATTACAATCGGTAGTGTTTTGAAATGGAAAGGCGGAATGAAAGACAAACGATTCAAAGCTGTATTTGTTGTCGTTATGGTCATCGGTATTTTTTCATCTGGACTCGGCTTCGAACCACTGGATGTCTTGCTTTTCGCACAGGCCCTAAACGGTATTTTACTGCCAGTCATTACGATTATGCTATTAATTATTATGAATAACAAAAAACGCCTCGGTGAATTTACTAACTCAGTCAAATTAAATATCATCGGCGGTCTCGTCGCATTAACATGTACAGGTCTTGGTATCTATAGCATCGTAGACGCCATTAGAATGTTTACTTCATGAAAAGCGGAAGGCGCCGCTCAGCTCCGAAAGGCATAAGAAGGGTCGGCGGAGCGGCGTTCTTTGCCGCATAGCCGAACCGAATTATGACCCGAGGAGTTGGCGCCTGAAGCTGGATCACAAGAAAGGCGGAGGGCGACGCACAGCTCCGACAGGCATAAGACGGGTCGGCGGAGCGGCGAACTTTGCCGCATAGTCGAACCGACTTATGACCCGAGGAGTTGGCGCCCGAAGCTGGATCACATGAAAAGTGGAAGGCGTTGCGGTTTCCTACTGAGCATTATCGGTTCGCTTTGGACAAAGTGAACGCTACACCATTACCGGCAAAACAAGCGCTAAGATTAGTGACTTCGTCACTAATCTTAGCGCTCTTTTCGGTAATCCTGTAACGTTAGTTGCCCGTCGCTCCCCTATAATGGTCAAGTTAAAGGGGCTCATGCTTTTTCAAATGAAAGAATAGATGCTTCTCTATCTATTTTCAATGCGCCCGAAGATACAATTTCGGGCGCTGCCTCCACTTCACTGGTTTTTTCGTTGCTCATTAAAATGAAAAAACAATTGTAACAACGTGATAGTAGGAGATATACTCTTCCTAGGATTCTCTATAAAAACTAGAAAAGAAATCACTATATAAGTTACGAGCAAGCAGCCGAAATTTTATCTTCGGCTGCTTACATTTTAATAAAGTAGGTGTTTATTCTTTCATTACCAAAACCTCAATCATTTGTAATACGGTCGTTTTTGGAGATTGTTGGATAGGCTTCAGCTGCAGGGTTTCTGAAAAGAGGAATAGCCGAGAAAGTGACGAGGTCGCTTTCTCGGCTATTCTTTATCTTCCAGTAAAAATGTAAGCGGAAGTACTGTACAAAGCGATTCTGAAAAATTAGTATGCACACATGTCACTTTTGTTTGTACTTAAACACTGTTGAGGAAATTAGCCTTCTTGAGAGTCATTCGATATAGCCTCTGATTTCATCTGCCCAAACCATGTAGGCTTTACCATTTAAATGGAGTCCATCTTCAGTATATGTAGGCTCCAGCACGCCGCTTTCATTTTTAAATTTATGGTGGATGTCTATGTATGCAACTTGATGAGTAGCTGCCAACGCTTGAATTTGTTCATTTAATGCATTAATCGTTTTGTTTTCCAAATCACGTGTACCTTCTTTAACGGGTAAAACACTTTGTATGAATAGCTTAGCGTCGGGAGCTTGTTCCTGTAATTTCAAAATAATTTGTTCGTAATTCTCAATCGTGTCTTTTGTTTTCTTATCATAAATCAGGTCATTTACACCAATCAGTAAGAAAATTTGTTTTGGCTTCAAATCAATGATACCGTCTAGCCTCTTGAGTAAACCCTTCGTCGTATCTCTTTCAATTCCCCGATTAACAATCAATTTCCCGGGAAAGAGTTCGTTCCATAGGCTTCTTTCAGTTATGCTGTCCCCTACAAAAACAGTATCTACATTTTGGGTTTCTACTTGTTCGAATAAGGAAACCCGCTCACTGTACTTCGTCTTGGCCGTGGTATGTCCATTGCCGGTCGATTGTGGGTCTTTGTTGGTAACAACTAGAAATACGGCAAGGATTCCTATATTTAACGCTATGGATAATAGTAACCATTTATTCTTTTTCAAATCGTGTACCCCTTTTTCCCTAGTAAATATGTTGAAATAAAATATCCCATTGAGCCCGCTATGGCTACCACGAAGTCGCGCCTTCGCTGGATAGTCTTGTTAGAAAGTGTATTTCGTTATCAGGGATAAGATTTGCATCTTTAGTGTCAAAATCTGAGTGAAAGCATTTTACAACGGTAGCAATAGATGGAATGAATCAGAAATCCCCCTAATACCGCTTCGACGCTTTGTGGATGCCTCCCGCGATAAGCCAGAAAGGAGATCACTTTCAGTCTTATCACTCCGGCTACCACGAAGACGCGCCTTCGCTGGATGGTCTCTATGTAAGAAAACTCATTTCGTTATTCGGGATTAGGCTTGCAATGTATAGTGCGTCGTTCTTTAATAAAATTAAAATCAAATAGTAATCACATTATAATCTCAGTGCATACATCTCAGAATTACTTTCAATAATGGAACACTCCAGCGCAGGCGCGGCAAAGGGGTAGCCGAAGCCCTGAGACTGGATGCGAAGCGCTAATCCAGGCTCATGGCGAGAGGCATCCCCAAAGCGCCAAGCGATCAATAATCCACACACCGAATTACAACTCACTCTCAACAATATGCACCCTAGCGCAAGCGCGACAGGGGGTAGCCGAAGCCATGAGACAGGATGCGAAGCGCTAATCCAGGCTCAGGGCGAAAGGCATCCCCAAAGCGCCAAGCGATCTAAACTCTACACTCCGAACCAAAACGGCTATCGTATTAATATATATAATTGCGAGAAGCATGTCGAACAATAGAACAACAAACTAGTCGTCTTTTCCATAATCGTATTGCGCGTGTATTGAAATTATATCAAAGTTTTTTCCTTTCTCTACCTTTGAAATGATGTAAATCCCTTTGGTTTCGTTGGCGTTCGTCGGTGCACTCTTCTCTGTCGTCTTCAATGTGGTCTTCGTTCTGGCCTCAATCAATCCCTTTAGATTGTAAGCTTTCTGTATTTTTTTATCAAACGATGCTTTGCTCATCTCGACAATGATAATACTACCATCACTCATGACTACCTTTGTGCGTATATTTGGCAGCTTAATGGTTTTCTTAATATGATGCAGCGCAAACCAGATGCAGTCTTCTTTTGCTGGTGATTTGCTTGGAAACCAATAAAGGTCGAGTTTTTCGTTTATAATAACAGGATACATTCTGCCATCCCCTAAAATCATATTTGCGCCTTCTCTAGCACCTTTTAGACTAGACCCGTAGTACTTTAAGTTAAAATCGATAAGTTCAGTCGGCCCAGCCTTTACGTCAAATGAAGACGTATCATTCAAAACGAATGTATATAGTTCGCCAAACTCATTTGTCTTTGGTAAAAATAAAATCGTATTATAATCCATCACATAGTCAGTAAGTTTCTCCATTTCTCTTCCCCCGTATCAAATATAGTATATTTTCATTAAAAAAGAGTATACTAGCTACAGGATGGAATAATTCCCCTTTATACTCCTTATGATTTTCTCCCTAACTTTTCTCACCCCCTCTACGACGTAGCCATGCAGTCCATAATTCTCTTTCAACTCTACTTTTTCATCAAATAAAATAGCACTAGATGTAACCGCTTCCATTTGATTGCGTGTATTTACGACTAGTAAAACTCGTCACATATAGTACTTTTATTTACCAAAACGGAACAATCACCTATAAAACTAGTCATATCATATCATGAACATTTAGATCATACAGTGCAGTTTCGACAAATAAACCAATATACCTTCTTTTAATTTGAAAAGTTTAAATAAACACACTATTTGTCGTATCTCCTAACACACATTTATAGATGTCTCCGTTGTGAAGTCAACAATTCAAACGAATACCTCCAAAAATAATATATCTTAAAATGGGTACAAAAATTGGAGAGACACCAGGATAGGCTCCTGTGTCTCTCCAACGTTTCAATCTATTCTAAGCCAAATTTGACTGGCTTTGATTAGGCATTACACAATTGCGTTGATCAACTTACTGTTGTTTTGCCAATACAGGTGCTAGTGCTTCTTTATCGTGCGAAGCATGTAATTTCACCATCGTGTTTATTCTCCAAGGATGCTCCTTCAGCTTTTCAAGCCAGTCAAAAGAAGTCTGAAATAATTCATTTTCGTACGTGTAGCTTGAAAAGGTATGATCCGCACCTTCGATATAATGTGTGTTTATTGGTTTTGGGATAGGTCGTTGTTGCAATGAAGCGAAATAACGGGCAGTATGTTCTTTCGGAATGTCCTCGTCACTTTTTGCATGAATGACCAATGCTGCCTCTTTAAAAGAACGAACGGATTCAAGAGGATGATGATTTTTCAAATCAGTTAAAAATGCCTGACTCACGTAAAAACCATGATAATCTACTCCCCCATTTGTGCCTGCGGTTTTAATAGCACGTTCACCCAAAATTTGCGAAATATCTTCATACGGTCTACCCACCGGCGACCATAAAATAAGCCTGCGAATACGACGGTCTAGAGAAGCAATTATCGAAGCGACAGCACCCCCAAGGCTGTGGCCAATCAAAATAATATTGTTTGCATCCACTTCTTTAATAGTCGACACATAACGGAGTACAGCTTGAACCTCGCTTAACTGCTTCGTGACTGTGACATCTCCATAATCGCCGTCACTTTCCCCACAACCGCTAAAGTCAAAACGAAATACACCATACCCCCGAGCCGTAAAATACCTGGCCGCTTTAACAAATAACCGATGTTCGCCCACTTTGCTCCCAACAAATCCGTGTAGTAAAACAATGAGTGGAACTTTTCTATGATGAACATTCTCTGGGAGATGAAGCACTCCGGAAAGTTGTAATTTATTCGCATAAATTGAAATTGATTTATTCATAGAATCAACCTACTTCCTCTATTTTATAAACTACATTAAGTATACCTGTTTACTTGGTATTATACATATGGAACATTCAGAAGTCAATGTAGATCGTAAAGGAGAAGGCTACAAGCAAATTAGACAATTTAAGAATTTAATATTTGAGGAATATTTCTAAAAGGTACAGCGCTCAGATATCTGAAAATTCCGCCTAGCTATGTTAGACTGAGTGGGGTCATCTAGGTGACAGCAAATGGGTCCATTAACTACAACTCGATTGAAAGAGGTGCAGTTTACATGGGAAAATTAACATTGGAAACAGCGAAAAAACTAATTGAAGCGGCAGAGCAAGAAGCAACCAATTTAGGAGTGGCTATGGTCATTTCTGTAGTGGATGAGGGCGGTAACTTGAGAGCCGTTCATCGCATGGACGACGCTTGGATTGCCAGCATCGACATCTCACAAAACAAAGCATGGACATCCGTCGCATTAAAAATGCCAACGAGCAATTTGGAACAGGCAACAGTCCCTGCAGCTGAACTCTACGGTTTGAACACTACAAATAACGGCCGTTTGGTCATTTTTGGCGGCGGTTTCCCATTGATGAAAGACGGCAAAGTTTTAGGCGCAGTAGGTGCAAGCGGCAGTGCTGTGGCGAATGATGTCAAAGTTGCTGAAGCAGCAGTTCAGGCATTCGAGAAATTGTAAAACGGTTTTGTATATAGATAGACAAAAGCCTTCCACAGAATCCATTGATTCTTTGGAAGGCTTTTGTATTAAAATGCAATTCAATTTAAATACATAGGTTCTTTTTCAACCTACTGAAACAGCAAGCGTGCCGATTATCTTCTCTAAGTTTTCTTTACCTAGTAATTCGACAGTCCTCGCATTCTCCCTAAAATCCGTCGCAAGAGCAGCAGACGCGATGTTGATCAAACCTGTGCACGTAGGCGTTTTGACGTCTAACATCTGCCCCAAAGATTCCAACAATACGAGACCTTCAGGAACGTCTTCCGTAATAAATCTTGAATCCGCTACAAATGGACCTTCTGGTGAACTGTTTTTAGCATATGTTAAAAATGCTTCTTTCGCATCGATTGTTCGATTTTCAAAATTACGGAATTTGCAGGCTTCCACGTAAGGCAATCGTTTCGCCCCTACTTTCTCCAGCACATCCATTTTTTCTTTATCAAGGCTTTCTACCATATTCCAGACGTGGGGTGTGAACACTTCTTTGTACATCCAATAGTCGCCTTCCGTATATTCAATTCGAGGAATACTCATAATTCCTCCGATCGTATGGACAATTAAATTGGGGTTGTGGAGAGCAGCTTCGATGACTGAATCGAGGTAAACAAAATGATAGTGTAGCGTATCTAACTTTTCTTGAATAACTTTTTTGTCTTTTTCCGTATAAATTGCAATCGGATTTCTAACATTTTTAAACAAAATCTTCACTTTACCAGGTTCAATAATTCTACAGTCAATTGGTGAGCTTTGTGCTTCAACAATTGTAAATCGCTTTTTCTTTTCATGTTTCAAGAAATAGGCTGTTGATAAATAACCCGGCTCAAGCAACACGATTTGGTCTTCATTCATGAAAGGTATTATACGCTTAATAACTTGTTCATGGTAATTTGTTTGGACATAAATAATAATCATTTCAGCATTTTTGATTGCCACTTCAACATCCGTCGTCACTACATCTAGATGGACTGTATTTTCTTCCTTACCATCCACAATAGTGATTTGACCTTTATGATTCGTTAGGTAATCAAAATTTTCGTTATGCAAACTCTTTGAAGTCTTTAACAAAGTGACTAGATGACCCTTACGTTTCAAATCAGCAGCGATTGTTGTTCCACCATGTCCTGCTCCTACAACTGTGATTTTCATAAAAATCCCCCCAGTAATTTGATAAATTCTATGCAACTCTATGAACGTTACTTTTTCCAGAAGTTTCCTCTCTAGTTATCTACTATACCACTGTTTTCATTATTTTTCATTAATTCTGAAAACAATAACACCCTTAACGTCTCGTGTTGATGTGAAGGTGTTCATATACTGACGCGTGTAAGTTACTCGATTATACAAACACCGCAATGTGATCACCGGAAACTCCTGGAGGTTTTGTTGGACACTTTTTGGAGTTGAATGGGCACTTAGATAGGTTCGTTTGATACTCCGCCAAGTTGGTTGGACACTTGGATAGGTTCGTTGGACACTTCACGGGACTGGTCGGAAACTCCACCAACGTTGTGTGTAAGATACACCATTTCCCTCCTGAATAAAAAAAGCGGAAAGTTACGGAATATTTATCCGTAACTTTCCGCTTTTCTAGTGATCCAGCTGCAGGCGCCAACTCCTCGGGTCATAGGGCGGTTCGGCTATGCGGCAAAGAACGCCGCTCCGCCGACCCGTCTTACGCCTGTCGGAGGCCTACAGGATGTAGGTCATGCAGTAGGGAAGGATTGAACTGCATCCTTCCTTATTGCCGCAGGACGCGGCGAACTTTGACTGTCATCCTTTTTCCAGGCGCCTTCCGCTTTTCTATAGCAACTCTTTAACAACTTTACTAATCAAAGCGCCTTCTGTTTTGCCTTTTAGCTCTGACATGGCGAGGCCCATTACTTTGCCCATGTCTTGCTTGCCGGAGAAACCATTTGCTTCGATGATGTTTTTTACGATTGATTTGACTTCCTCTTCGCTGAGTTGCTCGGGTAGATACGATGTGAGCATTTGTATGCGGTTTTCAAGATTGGTGATCATTTCGCTTTTGTCGGATTGCTTCGCGTACATTAGGGACTCTTGCGTTTGCTTGATTTCTGTTTGGATGATTTGCATCACTTCTTCGTCGGCAAGCTCATTGCCGTCGTTTTTATCGATTTCCTTTTTTTGAATCGTGCTTAATACCAAACGAATGCTTGTTAGTTCTTCTTTGTTCTTGGCTTTCATGGCTTCTTTCATCGAATCCTTCAATTTTTGCTTAAGTGTCATTTAAATAACTCCCTTTCCTTACTATTAGTATAACCTAGGTTGATTCCATTTAAGAAACGAACGATTTATATTTTATCGGTGTGGTGTAATACTCGCCCTAACACTCCTGCGAAGCATCGCACATATAGTAGCTTCAAGGGGGTGTTTAACTATGCCAAGTTTTAAAAGTGATGTATCACTATTTCTTTATTGTATTTTAGCAGCTTATGCAATTCTCGGACTGATACTCCTTGTTCCGACATTACTCACTGGACCATTTACTTTATCGCTCATTGGGATCGGGGTTATTGTCGTGATCGTTGTCGTTGTCTTGTTTGCGCTTGCAATTATTTTAAAAGGTCTCGCACACCTTTTAAAAAGTTTCAAACACTAAAATTCCATTAAAAAAAGACAGCAGCTTGTATGAATAAGCTGCTGTCTTTTATAGGTACCTGAAATCTTACTTCGACTCGGCTTCTTTGATTGCCTCTTGAGCTAATTTAGAAATCGTCATATCGTCCATCGGTGGATTATGTAGACCGGCTCGTACATCACGATAATACCTTTGCAATGGATTAGACATTTGAAGACTCTTGGCTCCGACCAATCGCATCGCTTTATCGACAATTGTAATTGCTGAATTTGTCACGATATGCTTAGCAGCAGCCAGCTCATTCGTTAGTTGTTCACGACGCGCGTCATTATCTACAGCATCTGCCACGCTGTAAAGGAAGTGTCTTGCTTTCATCAGTTCTAAGTCCATTTGGCCAATTAAACTCTGGACATTTGGCAATTGACTAATTGACCCTTGTAAACTATTCGGGGAATATTCGACTGCAAATTTCACCGCATAGTCACGAGCTGCTTGTGCAATGCCGAGGTAACAAGCGGGAATGTGCAGAATCCACGGGTTCAACGTATTGCCCCTAGGACCTTGGTTGAATTCTACAAATTGCTCTTCCGAAACTTCAACGTTGTCTAGCACTAAGTCATGGCTCTCTGTTCCCCTCATCGCCACAACGTCCCATGTTTCTTTGATGGACAAGCCTTGTGAATCTCGTTCAACTAAGAAGAAACCGATGCCCTCTTTCTCTTCAATCCATGCAGACACTAGAAAATGTGTTAACACGGGTGACATCGTCGTAAAGTTTTTTTGACCCGTAATCACCCATTTACCATCTCGTTTCACGGCATTTGTCCCAGGACGTCCACCACGAGTTGGACTACCCGTTTGTGCTTCACTCACTGCGCGATTCACTAAAGCCCCGTCCAAAATCTCTTGTGCAAATGAAGTTAATAGATCTTCACTCCATAATTTGTTCTCATATAATTCTCCGACGACACCTTGGTGCCAGCCAATTGCTAACCCTGTAGCGCCGTCAAAACTAGCAATCGTTTCTTGGAATAAAACCATGTCACGCACACTGATACCCTCGCCACCATATTCTTTCGGTAACGTTAGTTTCGTATAACCGAGGTCAACAAGTGCTTTTATATTTTCTTTCGGAAATCGAGTCTGTTCATCGTTTTCTTTCGAATGACTTTTAAAAGCTTCCTCATGGTTCATGAGTTTTTCAAGCCATTCTTTTTGAAATGCATTTTCAATAAATACCTTTTTCGACATATAGGACACTTCCTTATTAGTTTGTTAAATCTATAACGTAAGTAGTATGTCTGCGCCTTACAAGGAACAGCGGATTCATTGGGATTCTTTTTTCAACATAACTAGTATATCCGCATAATGTCTACTTTACAACTAGGAATACTTATGCTATTGTATGTACTGTTATGATGCATTCAGTAAATCGTGGGAGGGGTGGGAAATTGATAACCTTAAAGAATATTAAAAAGAGTTTCAATAAGAATTCGGTGCTTCATGGCATTGATGTAACTGTGAACAAAGGAGATGTCTTGGTGATTGTTGGACCAAGTGGATCTGGTAAAACAACCCTCCTTCGTTGCATAAATTATTTAGAAAAGCCTGATGAAGGTAGCATTTCAATCGATGATTTTTCCATAGATGAAAAAAGTGCCACGAAAAAAAACATCCTAACGTTAAGAAGAAAAACGGCTATGGTTTTTCAACATTATAATTTATTTAAAAATAAAACTGTGATTGAAAACATTATGGAAGGCCTTCTCGTTGCGAAGAAAATCAACGTAGATGAGGCACGTCAGATTAGCATGGAACTTCTTCAAAAAGTGGGTCTTGAAGATAAAGCAAATGACTACCCAACGCAACTTTCAGGCGGACAGCAACAGCGCGTAGGAATTGCTCGCGCACTGGCATTGAAGCCTTCTGTATTATTATTCGACGAACCAACATCTGCACTCGATCCCGAAATGGTTGGAGAAGTTCTTTCTATTATAAAGAAAATTGCGGATGAAGGAATTACGATGATAATTGTAACACATGAAATTGACTTTGCCCGAGATGTGGCTACTGAAGTTATTTTCATGGCGGATGGGCTTGTTGTTGAACAAGGTACACCGAAAGATGTATTGGTCCATCCAAAACACGATCGTACGAAACAGTTTTTGAAAAGACTTACACCAGAACCAGAATATGAAATTTAAGAAAGAAGGCATACACATGAAACGTAAATGGCTAGTACTATTAGGAGTAACGATGTTCCTGGCTATTCTCGCAGGTTGTTCAAATGAAAGAAGTACAACAACGGAAGACGGAAAAAAGGTCATTAAAGTCGCATTAAGCGATGAAGTCAATCCTCCCTTCCTATTTACAGACGATGAAAACAACCCGATTGGCTACGACATGGACTATTTAGCAGAAGTTGAAAAAAGATTGCCAGACTACAAATTCGAATACGTCTTTGGTGAAGAAGAATCCAATTTAGTAGGTCTTGATACAGGTAAAGTTGACATGGCAATTAACTGGTTTTTCAAAAATCCAGATAGAGAAGAGAAGTTTCATTATCCAAAAACTGAATACGGCTATTCTCTTACTTCACTAATTACGAAAACAGACACAGATGATATAAAAACATTAGATGACATGGTTGGCAAAAAGTTCACGCCTATGTCAGCTGGCGGTGGGCTCCGTTCAATATTAAACGGGTACAACACAAGTAACCCTGATAATCCTTTAACAATTGAAAGCATGGAACACCCTTCAAATGCAGATAACTTAAAGCGCGTTGATGAAGGAAAAGCAGATGCGATTTTCCTCAACAAATCGACATTTGATGCTGTTCAAGAATCACTTAACTTGGATTTAAAAGTAGCTGGAATCGTTTCAAAAGAACCTGTTTTTGTTGTTTATAATAAAAACAACACTGAATTAGCCGATCAAATCGAAGCAATTACAATCGAATTGACTGAAGACGGAACACTCTCGAAACTATCCGAAAAGTGGTTTTCGACGGACTTCTTCCAAGACCTCGACTACATCAATGAAAAAGGGTTCAGCTACAACTAATACTGGAAATCGCATTGGATGTAAAACACCAATGCGATTTCCACATATTTCTTAGGTGGTGTGAAAGATGAGCTCGAGTTTGCAAGATTGGATTGACATATTCGTTAGAGTACTGGATAAACTCCCGCTAACACTACTGATGACAGTAATATCCTTATTCTTCGCGTTACTCATAGGTTTAGGTATTGCGATTATACGAATTCAGAAATACCGGTTTCTCTATGGAATTGCAACAATATATTTATCATTCACAAGAAGTACACCTTTGTTGGTACAACTGTTTCTAGTCTATTTTGGACTCCCCCAATTACTACTGGTCATTAACGTAGATATTAATCATTGGGATCGGCTGTTCTTTGCCATAATGGCCTTCTCATTTCATACAGGTGCATTTATGTCAGAGGTTATCCGTTCAGCCTATTTAGCCGTTGGAAAGGACCAATTCGAAGCAGCCTATAGTGTTGGAATGAGCTATTCACAAGCGTTACGAAGAATTATACTGCCGCAAGCCTTTCTGATTTCATTGCCTAACTTAGGTAACAACATTATCGAATTATTGAAAGACACATCTCTCGCCTTTACAATCGGCATCATTGATATTATGGGGCAAGTTCGAATCATCTTAGGCAATAATCACGGCATCGGCATGTTTCAGATTTACGTTGTGATTTCGCTTGTTTACTGGGCAACTTGCATTATTATTGAAAGTCTTGTCGGCTATGCTGAAAAGGTCTTCAAGAAAGGGCATGTTGGTCTATCGAAGTAATAACTTGTTGAGGATAGTGATAAATTATGGCTATTGTAGATTTTAAATTTGCGTTAGAGCAAGTACCCGCAGTGTTAAAAGGAGTACCTTGGACAATAACGATAGCCATTGTCGCGATGCTTTTCGGGCTCATTTTTGGTTTACTCATTGCTCTTTGCAGAATATATAAAATACCTGTATTAAATCAGTTATCCATTTTGTATATCTCGTTCATTCGAGGAACGCCCTTGATTGTTCAGCTATATGTCTTTTTCTACGGTGTGCCCGTACTCATCGATTACCTGAACCCACGCCTGGGTTTACAAATAGATGCTGATGAAATTCCGCCACTGCTATACGCGCTTGTTGCTTATACGATAAACACAGCCGCTTATCAGGCAGAAATCTTCCGTTCATCCATTAATGCCACAAATGCAGGACAGATGGAAGCTGCCTATTCGGTTGGGATGACAACGAGACAAGGTTTAACACGGATTATTTTGCCACAAGCGTTATTAATCGCATTGCCTAATCTAGGAAACGTATTTATCGGGCTCATTAAAGCAACCTCTTTAGCATTCGCTGTAAAGGTAGTAGAAGTATTAGCCATTTCCAAAATTATTGCGAACGATGGATACCGTTTCATCGAAATGTATTTAGTCGCATCCATTATCTATTGGATCCTTTGCCTCATCTGTGAATTTATCTTGTTTAAACTCGAGAAGAGAATGAGCCGTTCTGAAGTAAGAATGGGTCTGAATGCAACAGTTTGATAAAGGAATTTATGGAAGCCCCGTTTCTCATGGTTTGAGAGATGGGGCTTTTTTTGGTTGGAGACTTGCTGGGGTTCGTTGGATACGTTGATAGTTTGGTTGAAGACTTTACTGTTTGTTGGACACTCGTCGAGGTTCGTTGGACACGTTCTAGATTTAATTGGACACTTTGATGGTTTGATTGGAGTCTTCCCGGTTTGTTGGATACTTTCCTGAGTTGGTTGGACACTTGCTGGGGTTCGTTGGATAGTTTAGATAAAAAGTTATTGTCCGCAACATATTGATTATTCTTTTTTTTGAAAATTGTAAGCGTTTTCCTATTGTCGAATTGAGTATTATTATGTTAAACTTTCATTAGGATATTATTTTGCAATTGTTTGATACTTAAAACTTTCACAATTCAAACATCCTAGAAAAAGCAGAGAGTGGGAAATGTCATGCAAGAACAAGAATTGTCGAGGGGTCTAAAAAACAGGCACGTACAACTAATTGCCATCGGGGGGGCAATCGGTACCGGATTATTCCTTGGGGCAGGAAAATCCATTCATTTAGCAGGGCCGTCAATTTTATTTGCATATTTGATTACAGGTATAATTTGCTTTTTAATCATGCGCGCACTTGGAGAACTACTTCTAACCAATTTGAACTATAATTCATTTGTTGACTTTGTACAAGACTATATGGGTAATATGGCGGCGTTTGTTACCGGATGGACCTATTGGTTCTGCTGGATTTCAATTGCAATGGCCGATTTAACCGCAGTTGGGCTTTATACGCAGTTTTGGTTTCCGAACGTACCGCAGTGGATGCCAGGTTTAATTGCGCTTGTCATTTTGCTATTTATGAACCTTGCAACTGTAAAACTTTTTGGAGAAATGGAATTCTGGTTTGCATTAATTAAAATCATAGCGATTCTAGCACTTATTGTTATTGGTGTTTTCATGATCTTCAAGGGCTTTTCTACCGATGCTGGCCCAGCTAGTTTTACTAATCTATGGAGCCATGGTGGTATGTTCCCTAATGGTATTAATGGCTTTATTCTCTCATTCCAGATGGTTGTATTTGCGTTTGTCGGCATTGAACTAGTGGGCCTGACAGCAGGTGAAACAGAAAATCCGGAAAAAGTGATCCCGAGAGCCATTAATAATATCCCTATTCGGATTTTGATATTTTATATTGGCGCTCTTATTGTTATTATGAGTATTTATCCGTGGAACGCTATTAACCCACTGGAAAGCCCGTTTGTCCAGGTCTTCGTTGCAGTAGGTATTGCTGCAGCTGCTGGTATCGTCAATTTTGTTGTCTTAACATCCGCAGCTTCGGCATGTAACAGCGCCGTATTCAGTACAAGCCGGATGATTTACTCACTTGCCAAAGATAATAATGCACCTGTACCATTTACAAAACTGACTGCCAATAAAGTCCCTTCCAATGCATTGTTCTTTTCAACGATCATCATTCTCATCGCCGT
Source organism: Sporosarcina sp. Y1011 (assembly GCF_057669885.1). Lineage (NCBI taxonomy): Bacteria > Bacillati > Bacillota > Bacilli > Caryophanales > Caryophanaceae > Sporosarcina > Sporosarcina sp. Y1011. The sequence continues at coordinate 40,711 of NZ_JBYHFP010000015.1, forward strand.
TGTTCTGAACTATATAATGCCAGAAGGTGTATTTACACTGATTACAAGTATTTCTACAGTATGCTTTATCTTTATTTGGGGAATTACGGTCATCTGCCATTTGAAATATCGCAAAACGAGACCCGACCTTGCGAAAGTGAATACATTTAAAATGCCGCTTCATCCGTTTTCCAATTACCTAATCCTTGTTTTCCTAGCATTCGTTCTTGTCGTACTAGGACTAGCGGAAGATACTCGTGTTGCTTTGTTCGTAACGCCTGTTTGGTTCATTTTACTCATTGCGATTTATCTGATACGAAAAAACAAAAACCAGAGGAAAATACAAGTCGTTTGATATTTTAATCAGAATTTTAAGGTACCTGGTACTTACACAGTATAGAGCTGTGTAAGTACCAGGTATCTTTTTCATCGGGCTCACTAATGCAACCTCTTAGCATTCACTTAAAATGTTGGAGAAGCATTAGCCTTTTCCAACATTATCGCAAACGACGGATACCCTTTCATCGAACGCAAGAAAAAGGCAACCAAATTTTGTCAAGGTTGCCGTTCACATTATGCAATTACATTGTATTATGTGAATAACTTCATGTAAAGATCCCTAAATTTCCACAGAACTCTTAAGAACCTCCTGCATATCCAATTCTTCAAAAGTGAAAATTTGCGGTTTAGCTACAAGTAACAAATCATTTAATACTTCTTCTATCTTTTCAATTTCAAACATAACTACATCAAAGTTTTCATTTGGCATCCCTTGCTTGCTTAATTGTGTGAACCCTTTAATGGCTGTTAAGGAATTTCGTATTTCATGCGCAATACTTGCCGCAAGTTGGCCAACAACATAATGTTGGTCTGTACTTTGTATCAAATCTTTAGTTTTAGTTCGCTCCAATAAATCCCTGATTTCTACGTTGTTATGCATTTATTTTCATCCCCTTTTATTATGTCCATTACACATTAATAAAGGAGATTGTTGTGGAGGCTCCCCGGGAGGAGCATGAGCCCATTTAACCATTGCGTACTCATTCATAGATATCCACTTTCCCCCGCTTGAAGATTGTAGAATGTACACATCAACGATTCCCCAACTTAACTCACTTTGTCCCCCCGTTTCTAAAGTTGGGGATGTTGTAGCCGGTGTAGTTTTCATAATGATAGCCACCGGTAGACGATCCCACTTTTTACTAGGTTCAGTTGGAAGATTAGGATTACCAGCTTTTTTATTTTCTAACACGATATTTTTAGATTTTCCAAATGGGTCAATCAAACCATTCGTCTGTTCAAGCACTTTTAATTCCATTACAATCGAATGTCGGTCTACGGTAGTTGCTCCTAAAATAGAATCTAGGTCGAGGTTCCCCTCGCCATTCATACTGACTTCAATTCCATCATCCAAGCCGATATCACTATGTTTCTTCAGTTCGCTAGTATCGACTTGTTTATACAATACATTTGTCCCAATTTCAGGTGCTAAAGGTGTAATAGGATCCCTTTTCGGCACAGAACCGACATCTCGATTATGCTCTTTTGGGTTAGTGAAGACATTTCCATTCCCACTATTGGTCTTTTCATCCTCCTTATAAATTTCCTGTGGCATTTTTGCTACTTTAGCAACTGTTCTAACAGATTCAATGACCATTTCTAAAGGAACGTCGATTGTAGATTTCAGAGTTTCATTAGAAAATTCCCCTGTGTTTTCTACGACGATTTGACCATAAGGAGTTGTTTTCTTAACTGTTTCACTTACATCCTTGACGAACGGGGTGACGACAGGAACGGTTGGCAATCCATTTGCGACCGAATTTGTTGTGTCATTGACCGCATTCGTCACTTCAGAAGTTGTTTTCTCCACTGTATCGGTAACTGTCGTAATTAGTAAATTCCCTGTAGCCTCAACTCTGGAAGTGACAGGCTTACTTTCCGATGGTTTAGATACATTTGTTTCCGTTTGATACTGTCCATTAACTGTATCTTGTAGAACTGTTTTAATAGACTCTGTTTTCTCTTTCAACACATTGTCTACTTTCTTTACATTACCAAACAAAATGCTTCGAGATTTCCCAACTTTCTCGCCACTTGGAGGATCCATAGAAGCTCCCGTATTTTCACCATGAACGATAGTAGGTACGATTAAGAATAAACCGAAGCAAGTCATCAAAATAAGGAATATCCTCCTCAATTAATTCACCCCCTCCCTCGTCAATTATTGGAAATATTATACCATTCACCCATTTATAGTGCTAGTCTTATATAACATTCAAATATGAAGTTTGGGTTATTTTAATGATGGAAGTGAAAATTACTGCGTCACACTACGATTGCGTTTCCTGAATAGGTACATTTTGGTTGGATATTTCCTGGATTTTGATGGATGCTTCGGGGTTTTCGTTGGAGGCTCCATCGTTTGTTGGACACTTTCCAGGGGTGGTTGGACAGTTGCTGAGGTTTGTTGGACCCTCGGCAGACATTCATTCGACAAAACACAAAAAAGCCGTTCAATAAACACTTATTGAACGGCTTCTACCACCTTATTCCTGCATACTACAAACAACTTGTCCAACGGCTTTTGCTGCAACTAAGAGTGCATCTTCGTCGATATCAAACTTTGGATGGTGGTTGAAAAAGGGTTTTTCAACGCCTTTGGGTGAACACGCAATATAAAAGAAACAGGCCGGGAATTTTTCAGCATAGTAAGCGAAATCTTCGGAAGGTGCCATTGGGGGCAGTTCCTTTACCTCTGTAATTTCTTTTATATTTGCATTTTTAAGCGCTTCGGCCACTTTTTCTGTAAGCTCAGGATTGTTGTATAAGGGTGGATAATCTGGTGTATAGGTAAGTTCGCAACTGACATCGAACTCTGTTTCAAGCCCTTTGACTAATCGTTTAACTTCTCGTTCAATCGTTTCTTTCGTTTTAACAGTCATATAACGGATATCGCCTTCCAGCTCCACACTGTCTTTAATCACATTAAACGTCCCAGCTCCATCAAATGAGCCAATCGTAATGACTCCAACGTCGAATGGACTTAATCTGCGACTGATGATGGTTTGAACTGCGGTTACAAAATGAGCACCCGCGACAATTGCATCATTTGCTAAGTGAGGTGATGATCCATGTCCACCTCTGCCTTGAATTTTCAATTTCATGTATGCCCGTCCATTGAATGCATAGCCTTTATTGTAACCAACCACTCCAACAGGGGCAATTGGTAATAAGTGAATTCCAAACACTTCATCCAAATCATCCAGCAGTCCCGATTCGATAATACTTTTCGCTCCGCCTGGTGGAACCTCTTCAGCATGCTGATGAATGATTGTAATGGTTCCGGATAGTTCAGATTTCAGTTGTATTAAACAATCCGCAAGTACTAACAAATAAGCTGTATGACCGTCATGTCCACAGGCATGCATGATACCTTCATTTTTCGACTTGAACGGCACGGGCGTTTCTTCCACAATGGGAAGAGCGTCAAAGTCTGCGCGCAATCCAATTGTTTTTCCAGGTTTTCCACCTACTATTTTCACAATAATGCCGTAACCATTCCCGACATTTGTTTTTATTTCGACGTCTTTTCCTTTATAAAAGTCAGCAATATACTGAGCCGTTTTTTGTTCTTCAAATGATAATTCAGGATGTTCATGTAAAAAACGACGAATTTGAATCATTTCATCTTTACGTTCATCCAACATGTCCATTAATTTTTCTCTCATACCTTAAACACCCCTTATTTACCTACGCTCTTACCTGCATTATTTGGAACCATGAAGATAATTGATAACAACGCGATAACCGCGAAAATCACATTGGCAATAATACCTCCAGTTGCCGCTGCATCTACCCCACTATTGGCTGCAATCATCGCATAGACAGTCGCAGATATCGCAACCCCGAATGCAGAACCGAGAGAACTTGCCATTTTATAAATACCCGATGCTGCTCCAATTTTATCGTCAGGTGCATTCGAAACCGCGGTGTCTGTAGATGGTGTTGCATAGATCCCTAACCCTAAACCAAACAAAGCGAATCCTATAAATACAACGACTGTGTAAGCAACGTCTGGTAAGAAGGTTAAGCCCATCACCCCAACTCCGATAAGCGTCAAAATTGTACCCCAAAGCATTGGTTTTTTCGCACCAATTTTTTGAAGAATCTTTTCTCCAACACGAATCATTGCAAGTACGGCAATTAGATATCCTATGGACAGCATACCCGATTGAAACGATGTAAAACCCCTTCCTTCTTGGACATACGTATTCGCAACAACCAGCGTTCCGGCAACAGCATTGAGCAAGAAGTTTGAAACAGTTGCACCCGTGTATGGCGCGTTTTTAAATAACCCAAAATCGATAAGCGCATTCGATTTACCCTTTTCAACTTTTATAAAGCCAATTGCACCAATGACTGTAACAACTAACAGTACGACCGTAACCCAGTTTGTCCAACCAATTTCAGCACCTTGTGTAATGAAAATATTCAATGCTAACAGTGTGACAACGAAAACAATTAGACCACTGACATCAAATTTAGTATTACCCGTTTGCTTCGCTTTACTTTCAGGCGTGTCTTTTATTAACCACAATGCAATAATTGCAAAGATAATGGAGAAGATGAAAATCCACTTCCATCCCATATACGTTGCAATCGCTCCGCCAAATAACGAACAAGCACCAGAACCACCCCACGAACCAATTGACCAGTAACTAAGTGCTCGTTGACGTTCCGCCCCTTCAAAGTAATCTTTTATGAGGGCAATCGTTGAAGGCATAATACAAGCAGCCGATAAACCTTGAATGACCCGCCCCAGAATGAGTAATATCGAACCATTTGCTAACACTAAACAAAGTGAACCAATGATACTTAATAGCAGACCGATATTCGTTATTTTCTTCCGACCAATTTTATCGGCAAGTCCACCTGCAGCGACGATAAAAATACCCGAGAAAAGTGCTGTTAAACTAATCGCAATGTTGACCGTCCCGGAAGAAACGCCTAAATCCTCCTGAACTGCAGGAACTACATTGACCATCGCTTGAGCAAAAAGCCAAAATGTTAGGACCCCAAATACAATCCCTGTAATCAATTTATTGGTCCCTTTATATGCAGTTGTCATAATTTGCACTCCCTCATTTTCATTCATTACTTCATTGTTTACAGAACGAGTACTTCTATGCATGACTACAGTTTGTTGGAGACTTTACGAGGTTGGTTGGACAGTTGCTGAGGATTAAAATGGTGAAACAAACTTTTTTAAACGCTAAAAACAAAACGGCTGTCAAACGAATTTTCGTTTGACAGCGTATAGTTTTTTATGGTCATTCTAAGTTATAGATAAATAAGCAAAAGAATTGCAACCAATTATTGACAGGTCGCCTTCCTCCATCACTTTATACAATTAACCGAGTAGCCTCATGCACAGCTATCTAATATTAAAGACATTACAATTCCCTAAAGTATTTTCCCACACTGTCTGTTATGAAAGGATGACCTGGTAAGAGTGGGTCCTTTTTCAACTGTAATTGGAATTGATTGAAATGCTTTATTAAGTATTCTCTTTGCTTCTCATCAACCATAAAGCTTATACCGTAACAATAGAGGTTTTCATGTTCTGCATCATACGCAATTGTCCCATAAAAAGTCATATCTACGTTCATTATTTTTAGTTGAAACTTCAATATAATATCCGATCTCACAGGAAGTTTGATGTTCGAAATAAAACGTAATCCGCCCGGTCCTATGTTTTCAACGACTATTTTTGTATTTCCCAATTGAACTTTTTTCCCATTCAATTCGGACACCGTCATTAATGCTTCGAGTGGGTACTTCAGATCAATTCTAAAATGCTTTCTTCTTTCTTTAATTGGCACTGATTCAATTTCAGGATTCAATTTCCCGGTTAATAACTTCATAATATTATCTTCTGAAACAGGCCTACTATATAAATACCCTTGAATCCAATCGCATTGTAGCGTAGATATAAATCCCTGCTGTTCTATCGTTTCGACACCTTCCGCTACGACTTTTATGGAGAGCCTTTTGGCTAACTGAATAATTGAAGTTACAATTTCAGCGCTATCCTTATCGGAAGGAACGTCCTTTATCAAGTCTCGATCTATTTTCAATATGTCCGGTTTTATATCTCGTAAACTTTTAAATGACGAGTAGCCTGTACCAAAATCATCAAGCGAAATTTGTATACCCAATGCTTGCAATCTCTTTATTTTCCCCAACACTTTTTCTTCTTGATCCATCAACGTACTTTCGGTAATTTCAATGTTAAGCCATTTTGGATCTAACTTATTTTCTTGTAAAACACTAGTAATCATATCCACCAAACCCGTTTGTAAAAACTGCACAAGTGACAAATTAACCGAAACCTGAATGAAATGTCCAGCATTATGCCACAAGCATACATTTTTACATGCCGTCCGCAATACCCATTCGCCGATTTGAGTGATCAATCCAGACTCTTCGGCCAGCGGAATAAATTCGTCCGGAGTAACGATTCCCCAATCGGGATGATTCCAGCGAATTAGCGCTTCTACACTACCTATTTGATTCGTCTGCGCATGAACAATCGGTTGGTAATAGACTAGAAATTGATTGTCATCTAATGCATACTTGAGCTCATTTCTTAAAGAAAAAGTCTTGTATGTCGCGACATCGGCTGTTGGTGAAAAAAGTTGATACTTATTATTTCCCGCTTTTTTCGCTAGGTATAATGCTAGACCCGCATTTTTCAGTAGTGAAACGGTGTCATCTCCGGATTCAGGATACATACTAATCCCAATACTCGTCGTAATGAAAAGAGTATAGTCCTTAATGTCAAATGATTGCTCAAAAACTTGCAGAACCTCGTTAGCAATTTGTTCAATTGAATGAACATCTAGAAGGTTTGTCGTTAAAATCGCGAATTCGTCTCCGCTTATTCTCGCTATCATTTTCACGTTTTTAGTAAGCGTATTTTTTAATTTTCTTGCGATTTCAATTAATAAAAGATCACCTATATCATGACCTAATGAATCATTTAAAAATTTAAATCCATCTAAATTAAGGAACAATACGGCGAACTTTCTCTTATCGACATTCGCTAGTCGAATTTCAAGATCCAACCCATTTTCAAAAGCTCTTCGATTTGGTAATTCAGTTAAATAATCATGGTAAGCCATATAGTGAATTTCGCGCTGTTGCTCTTTTAGTTCAGAAATGTCATGGACATTGAAAATAATTCCATTCACACTTGGTGTAGTAAGAAGATTCGTATAGATGACCTCAACGTCACGCCATTCTCCATTTTTATGCTTTAATTGAAGCTCTACCGTGAACGGAGTGTTAGGTCGGTTAAGAACTTCTTTGAATTTACCCTTTTTCAATTGAAGGTCATCAGGATGCATCAAATCAAAAAAGTTTTTCCCGGTAATCTCTTCTACTTTATAACCAAGGACAGCCTCAATTGATGGACTTTCAAAGACGATTGTTCCATCTGAATCAAGGATGCCAATAATTTCATGAGAATAATGAATTAATGATTGTAGTTTTTCTTGCATTTCTTGTTTATCGGAAATATTATGTGTTAATCCATAAAAACCGATTACTTCATCATTTTCTAGTTGAATGGGTGTCAGCGTAACATCAACGTGAATGATTTTACCTTTTTTATTTAAGACTCTATAATTTACATATTGGGCTTCTCCGTTTAACACGTTGGTGAAATAACCTTCTACCCTTTCTACATCTTCTTTATAAATAAAGCTGCTATACTTTTTTCCAGTAATTTCTTCAACGTTAATTCCGGATAATTGGTTATTATCCCCACGGACATTCACAATTACTCCTTTTAGATCAATAACAACGAGAAGAATATCAGGAGAATTTTCAAAGATTTGAGGATAAGAACTTTTTTCCTTATCCAAATAAGCCATTAACTGTTTCTTTTTATTTATTCTTGAAAGCAATTTTACCCCTCCTTACCGAACATTTATTTATAATATGTAAATTAGTATATTCCTATCATATTGAAAGGCACCTGTGTATGGTTGACTTCCTCTTCCGGCAATCAATCTTAATTACTCTATTACTGTAATTTTTCTGAATTATACAATCATCATATCATATTACACTTGTAGTAGTAGGGATTAAGGTACAGAGAGTGTGGAGTCTCCAACCAACTCCGGAAAGCGTCCAACAAACGGCCGATTTTCCAACGATATCATCAACCAGTCAATTCGCTTTCTATACTAAGTCATTCACTTCTTATATACTGAGGGTTGGTAAAATAAAGATTTTAGGAGCGATATGATGTTTAAAAATGCATTGGGCCGTTTTCGTTTCATGGGTTTCCTCGAAGGTAGCTCGCTGCTACTCTTATTGTTCATTGCGATGCCCCTTAAATATGGGTTCGGTATGCCAAGTGCCGTGACTATTGTTGGAACGCTTCATGGTTATATATTCCTAGCTTATATGGTTGCCATTGTGTATGCAATGATTGCGGTAAAATGGCCTTTCAAATTTACAATTGGCGCTGTTCTTTCCGCCTTTATTCCATTCGGTAATTTCATTTTGGACAGCCGTCTCAAAACGCTAGAAAATCCGAGCGGGACGCCTCTTTAAATTTGAGTGCCTGATTCTAATACAACTCTGAATAAGTAGTGAGCAGCACCTGTGCTTGACACAAAGACATAGTAAAAGGTGCCAGTGTATGAAATAAAGACAATCGACTCACATGTTTGGAAAAACATATAGAAAGAATCGTGCACATACACAACTATCTGAATTTTAACAACACAAAAAAGGTCACCCGTCGATGAATCATCGATGGGTGGCCTTTTTTAAAATATAGTTTCTCTACTACATTGTCTAGCCGTTTCTCCGAACATATCCACAACGACTGCAACTATCAGAGTTGTAACTCATCCGATGATACCCTGACAGCTTACACTTCCATTTCCCAAACCATTTTCCGATGAGAATCCCCCCTCATATAAATATGAAAATCTGTAATCTATTTGTCTCTACTTCCTTTATTATACACTAAGCATGCTTTTTTACCTACTACTTCATTAAACTTAATTATATTAAATTTCAGAGTACATATTTCGACCTATATCGACACAAAACAATGGTAACATCTCACGCACCTGATTCGCTCATTAGTTTTTCATCAATCTACTAGTCAATTCGATTTCTATAGATAATCCATTTCTTCTTATAAAATGGGGTTTGGTAAAATGAAGATTTTAGGAGCGATATCATGTTTAAAAATACACTGGGATGTTTTCGTTTAATGGGTTTCCTGGAAGGTAGGTAGCTCACTGCTACTCTTGTTGTTCATTGCGATGCCCCCTCGCGTATATGGTTGCCATTGTGTATACGATGATTGCGATAAAATGGCCTTTCAAATTTACAATTGGCACTGTTCTTTCCGCCTTCATCCCATTCGGTAATTTCATTTTGGACAGCCGTCTCAAAACATTAGAAAACCCGCGCCTCTTTAAAAGGTCGCGCTTGATACCAAGGCCTTTACAACAACTTGCATAAATTCAAAAAAGTAACGCCAGTTTTTACTCTGGCGTTACTTTTTTGAATTTATGCAACACGTACTTAATTCAACAATTCTATTCCCTTTATTACATCCAAACTTTCCAAAGCTTCCTGTAACGACTTCTTCAAAGCTTGCGCTAATGTTTTTGCGTACTGTACAGTAAGTTGGTTATTATCGCGGCGATACAAAAGTTTATCGATAACACTTGTATGGGCAGGCTTTATAATAACTACTTCATTCGCAATTCATTTTACAAAATCGGCTTTCCAGCTTTACCCCAATGCGTTTTAGGTATCTCTGTGACAAGCACTCTAATATTTTCTACTGGCGCATCTAATGTTTCAGAAACCGTTTGCGTAATATTTCCAATCAATTCGGCAACTTTCTCTTTCGGTCTGCCTTCAATAATACTTACCTGGATTAACGGCATACGTAATCTCCTCTCTTGCACTAGAATTTATTCGGTTACCGTAAATGACACTTCACCAAGTCCATCGAATTTACCGCTGACTACATCGCCTTTTTCAAGTAACACGGCGCCAGTGAGTGCACCTGATAAAATGACGTCTCCTTTACGGACCTTGTCGCCTTTTTTCGCAAGCATATTGGCGAGCATTGCAATTGCATTTGCAGGATGACCAAGTACAGCCGCTCCCGTTCCTGACTCCTTCAACTCCTTATTAATCGTTATTGTAGCGCCTACTAAATCGAGTTCGAATTGATCAGGGTTTTTAAATGTTGTACCAAATACGACTCTCGACGTGGAAGCATTGTCCGCCACAACATCAGGTAGTGTGAAATTGAAGTTTTCATAACGGCTATCAATGATTTCCAGCGCAGGAACAACCGATTCAGTTTTTGCCAACACTTGTTCACCTGTCACACCAGGTCCTACAATGTCTTCCCCAATCACAAAGGCGATTTCCGCTTCCACTTTCGGGTGGATTAAATCACTAAGAGAAACTTCACCTCCGTTATCAATCAACATATAATCAAAAACGTAACCATAAATGGGTTCATCGACATTCATTTGCTGCATTTTAGCTTGAGACGTCAATCCCATTTTGGGCCCAACAATCTTGCGACCTTCAGCCAACTTCATAGAAACCAGCTCTTGTTGAACGAGATACCCTTCTTCAACTGTTAAATCGGGCTTCAAACGGGCTGTCACTTTTTCTATTTCACGCTTTTCTACTTCTCCTGCAACTAAATAGGTAGCAATTTCTTTTATTTGATTTGCATTCATAGATATTTCCTCCTTTTTACAACGTACTAGTTTCTTGTTTGGAGCGCTCAGCTTTCACGTCCATAATGCATTACTATGTAAGCAACCTAGTTCAACGTATTGTTTCAGTGAGCCAGCGACTTAGATCGTTTTTATTAGCCACTCCAATTTTATGGCCCGTCGGATAGGTTTTATAATCTACAGTAGCACCTGCACCTTTAAAATAAGCATCATTCTTTTTCCCGACTTCCGGTGGAAAGATAGTGTCTGTTTCACCGTCCGATAAATAAACTAACAGATGATCGACGTGTTTTATCGGGTACTCCTCCACTACGAAATCTGGAATATAACCATTCATGGAGACGATGCCTTTAATTTTATCTCCTAGTACTAACGCAAGCGAATTGGATAATATAGCGCCTTGACTAAAGCCACCTAAGTATATTTGTCCACGGTCAATCGGATAGGTTGCGCATGCATATTCAATAAAGCTTTCCAAGCCTTTCATGCTTTCGTCGAAAAGGTCCCGATCCGGATTTCCGTATCCTTTCAAACGGTAATACGCAAATCCTTTTTCATGCTCCAAATGACCTCGGATGCCAATTAAAATAAAATCCTCTTTTACATCTTCAAAAACACTTAGCATATGCTGTTCATTGTAGCCAATGCCATGTAGAGCAAATAACACAGGTAGATTTTTTCCTGGTTCAATCTTTGATGGAATCATCACTTCGTACTCAAATTTATTCACCATTTTGTCCCTCCTGGATACATTTACTGTAGCATTCAGATTTTTATTTTGTACTATGATATTCCCCAAATTAATCATACCAACTATCAAATTCCAATTGCACATAATGGTCGTACTATGTTTTAATTACCTTTAAATTTTTTCACGAAATAGTACATATTTGAATATATTAAACACAGTACGTGAAAGTGATTGGAGGTTAACAGTTTGAATAATAGTAATTTATTCTTTTCCAATCAAAATCAAGATAGTCAAAATCAAACAGACAGTGAAAGCGCTAAACTTGCTGTCATTGCAGGCGTAATAACTACATTTGGGGATGCCCTATCCACTTTGGCAGCAGTCCTAGCATTAGAAGAAGCACGGCAAGAACAAAATAATGCTGGAGATAGTAAAAATATGCAAAAACAGATTGATTATTTAACCTCTGAAATAGAAAAAATTAAAAGACAGATGAATTCACCTTGGAGATAGAAATCTACTCCCTATTCATACATTTGTGCTAAACATCTTTCGAGATGTTTTTTTATTAAAATTCTTTATTGTTAGTTACTTTTTTCCATGACTGCAAAGTAATTTTCTTCATTATCTGCAAAATTAAAAACTCTACCAGAAGGCATCTCTACAATTTCTCCAATTGTGATATTTTTATTTGAAAAGTCATCATATAATTTATCGAGGTTTTCTGTAAAAAACATCAAAGAAGGTGTTCCAAGATTCATTTGAGGCTCCATTTTCGAAATTAATTCCTTATTGTGGAGTACGAAACTTGTTTCAGCTTCCTTTGCCGGAGCAATCTCAAACCATCTCATTCCTTGACCATTATCTACTTCAGAAATTACACTAAACCCGACATTCTCTGTCCAAAATTCCACTGCTTCTTCTTGATAATTTACATACAACATAATTTGACCGACTTTAGTAATCATCGATTTCACTCCTTTATGTTATTGAAATTGTTATTTACAGAGCTATGAATCCTACTTTATATAGTTCGATAAAACCTGATCATTATCCTTGTTGAACACTCCCTCAAACAAATACCCATGCCATTCCAGTGCATTCCCCAATTAGTTTGGCCAACAAACGCCTAAGAGATCCTACAATTCCTTAAAGTATTTCCCCACACTGCCTGTTATAAATGAATGACCGGGTAGGAGCGGGTCATTTTTCAACTGCAGTTGAAATTGATTGAAATGCTTGATAAAGTATTCTCTTTCCTTCTCATCAACCATGAATTTAATACCATATTGGTTGAGGTTTTCCTGTTCTGCATCATACACAATTGTTCCATAAAAAGTCATTTCTTCGTACATTATGGTTAGTTGAAACTTCAATATAATATCCGACCTTACGGGAAGTTTAATGTTCGATAAAAAACGTAATCCGCCCGGCCCTATGTTTTCAACTACTATTTTTGTATTTCCCAATTGAACCTTTTTTCCATTCAATTCGGAGATCGTCATAAGTGCTTCGAGTGGATACTTAAAATCAATTCTAAAATACTTTCTTCTTTCTTTAAATGGTATAGATTCAATTTCAGGATTCAATTGCCCTGTTAATAACTTGATGATATTTTCTTCTGAAACTGGCCTACTAAATAAATAACCTTGAATCCAATCGCATTGTAAATCAGCTACAAATTCCTTCTGTTCTATCGTTTCGACACCTTCCGCTACCACTTTTATGGACAACCTATTGGCTAACTGAATAATTGAAGTTACAATTTCGGCGCTATCTTTATCTGAAGGTATGTCCTTAATCAACTCTCGATCTATTTTCAATACGTCCGGTTTCATATCTCGTAAACTTTTAAAAGACGCGTAGCCTGTACCGAAATCATCAAGGGAGATTTGTATACCCATCTCTTGCAATCTCTTTATTTTCCTCAACACTTTTTCTTCTTGATCCATCAACGTACTTTCAGTAATTTCAATGTTAAGCCACTTTGGATCTAGATTATTTTCTTGTAAGACACTAGAAATCATATCCACCAAATCCGTTTGTAAAAACTGAACAAGTGACAAATTAACTGAGACTTGAATAAAATGTCCGGCTTTGTGCCATGCGCATACGTTTTTGCAAGCTGTCCTCAATACCCATTCACCGATTGGAGTGATTAACCCCGACTCTTCAGCCATTGGAATAAATTCATCAGGCGGAACGATTCCCCAATCGGGATGATTCCAGCGAATTAGTGCTTCTACGCTTCCTACTTGATTCGTTCCTGCATGCACAATCGGTTGGTAATAGACGAGAAATTGATTGTCTTCTAACGCTCGCTTGAGCTCATTTCTTAAGGTAAAAGTCTTATATGTGGCGACGTTGGCTGTTGGTGAAAAAATTTTATATTTATTGTTTCCCGCTTCTTCCGCAAGGTACAATGCTAAACTCGCATTTTTCATCAGCGAAACGGTGTCCTCCCCAGATTCAGGGTAAATACTAATACCAATACTCGTTGTAATGGAAAGAGTGTAGTCCTTAATGTCAAATGATTGCTCAAAAACCTGCAGTACCTCCTTGGCAATTTGTTCAATTGAATGAACCTCTTGAAGGTTTGTCGTTAAAATCGCGAATTCGTCTCCGCTGATTCTCGCTATCATTTTCACATTTTTAGTAAGCGTAATTTTTAATTGTCTTGCAATTTCAATTAACAAAAGATCACCAATATCATGGCCTAAAGAATCATTTAAAAATTTAAATCCATCTAAATTTAAGTTTAATACGGCGAACTTTCGCTGATCAACATTCGCTAGTCGAATTTCTAGATCCAACGCATTTTCAAAAGCTCGTCGATTTGGTAATTCAGTTAAATAATCATGATAAGCCATATAGTGAATTTCGCGCTGCTGCTCTTTTATTTCAGTAATGTCATGGATATTGCAAATGATCCCATTCACACTTGGTGTATTGAGGAGATTCGTATAAATGACCTCAACGTCACGCCATTCTCCATTTTTATGCTTTAATTGAAGCTCTACCGTAAAAGGTGTATTAGCCCGATTGAGAACTTCTTTGAATTTACCCTTTTTCGATTGAAGTTCATCAGGATGAATCAAATCAAAAAAGTTTTTCCCGGTAATCTCCTCCACTTTATAACCAAGAACTGCTTCAATTGATGGACTCTCAAAAACGATTGTTCCATCTTTGTCGAGGATGCCGATAATTTCATGAGAATAGTGGATTAATGAATGAAGTTTTTCGCGCATTTCTTGAATATCCTGCTTCAATTCTAGTTTATCGGAAATATTATGTGTTAATCCATATAAACCGATTACTTCGTCATTCTCTAGTTGAATGGGTGTCAGCGTAACATCAATATGAATAATTTCCCCCTTTTTATTAAGGACCCTATAGTTTACATATTGAGCTTCTCCGTTTAACACGTTGGCGAAATAGCCTTCCACCCTTTCTACATCTTCTTTATAAATGAAGTTGCTATACTTTTTTCCAATGATTTCTTCAACGTTAATTCCCGTTAATTGGTTATTATCCCCACGGACATTCACAATTACTCCCTTAAGATCAATAACGAAGAGAAGAATATCAGGTGAATTTTCAAAAATTTGAGGATATGATTTTTTTTCCTCGTCCAAATAAGCCATTAATTTCTTCTTTTTATTCATTCTTGAAAACAAGACTACCCCTCCTTACTAGACGTGAATTTGTACTATTCAAATTGGCTTTATTATTTCATAATGAAAGGCTCTAAAAATTAGAATATTTAATTTCCCTACTACCATTTGAGCCATTCATTGGTATATGTAAAATTTAAAAGTAGTTTAGTAAACTCTAAGACTCTTACATAAAGCTACCGTCCTTCTCAGATTAAGTCAACGAACCTTATGCTGATATACCTGTTTTTAAACCACCTATTTCCATAGAAATAAATTCTCGAAAGCAGCATTTAAGTTTGTTGGTGCAAGTACTTGAATTTAACTAAGCGAATAGCTGGACCCCTATATCTAATTTCCGTTCATGGATACATTTAATTCAAAACACTCTTTCAATTCAAGTCGAATAGGGCGATACTAATAGTAGTAAACTACTGGAGGTATGGCCATGTTTTGTCAGAAGTGTGGGGGTAAAAACGAAGCGACTTCACTGTTTTGTGGCAGTTGCGGTACTTCTATGAAGAAATCCGGAAAAAAGTGGTTGTGGATAGGCATCGTCTTTACTGTTTTCTTATTGGCAGGAGTCGGATATGTGCTTGTTCAAGTGTTAAACGACAAGAAGCCCAGCGAAATGGTTCAGAGCGTGGCTGTGGAAAAACCAAAAGAAGTGGAACAGGTTGTGCAGCCTGTTGTTAAGAAAGTGGAACGTGTACAAAGTCTTGAAAAAGAAAAAACGGCAGTTATTAAAGAGTCGTTGCCAAAGGTCTTTACGATTTTCACGCAAGAGGGACTCGGATCCGGTTTTCTATATAAAAAAGGCGGATTGGTCGTAACGAATGCGCATGTTGTCGTCGGTTACACGGAGGTGATTGTCCGAGATTCGAGCGGCAAGGATACACCCGGGCAAGTCATCGGCATATCAAATCTTTATGACGTTGCATTGATACAGGTTGCGGACTATGTAAACGCAGAACCGCTCTCTGTCGAAATGGAAGAATCCGCGATTGGAACCGAAGTGATTGCACTCGGCAGCCCCCAAGGATTGGAAAACTCCGCTTCTGTCGGCTATTTGACAGGCATTAATCGAACAATTGATTTTGAATTCAGCTACGACAATGTCTATCAAGTGGATGCACAAATTGATCAAGGAAGCAGTGGCGGTCCGCTGTTGGATGCAAAATCCGGAAAAGTAATTGGCATTAATTCACTTCTTTATACAAATAAAAACAATTTCGCTTTCTCGATACCCATGTACAGCATGGTCGACCTTCTGGATTCCTGGGCTAAATCCCCTATGACGCATCAACAAGTTGCCGGGGTATTTGGTTTCTATGATGAGTACGCCGATGTTAGTGCCACGACGGAAGCGGAAAACAATTATGAGGAGTATGTCGAAGAGTATGTCGAAGAGGAAGTCGTGGATGAAGAAGTCCCTGTCACCCCCACAGTCTATTTCGATGAAAGTGAATTGGAAAGTTTCATCCTCGCGTTTCGTGACAATTATGCAATGGCCTTGCAAGATGAAGACTTTTACTGGATTCAAGACATGGTGTTGCCCGGTAGTGCGGCGTATCGCGAACTGGAAGACTATGTAGCAGAGATTGCGGGTCAAGGGATGACATTTAACTTCACAAACAATACAGTCACCGGGATTGAGATCCTCCACGAAATAGCTTATGTATCGACACTTGAACAATTCGACTTTACCACAGCAACAGGAGAACTCATCTACTACGAGCGTGAGAAAGACTATACAATCATTGTTGATGAATACGGGTCCTACCAGATCACGGATATTTTCATTTATCAATAACAAGTTTCTAAGACGCAGATTAATGAAGGATACATGTACTTGAAAAATCATAAACAAAAAAACCAGACATTCGCCAATTTGTCTGGTTTTTGTTTATGAATTTAAGGTGCCTGGTTCTAATACAATTCCGATTTGTCTCACAACCAAACAACCGTCACTCTGGAATATCTAAATGCCTCCTACTAGAGTTCCACAGGGTTAAAAATCTAGTAAACTTATTCAAAAATAGGAGCTATATAAGGCATTGTTTTTGCCAAAATCCATACTAAGAATAGGACCACAGGTGCGTGGAATATCAATTGTAAAATGGAATATCCGGCAAGGTCTTTTGCTTTGACACCCAAAACACCCAACAAAGGCAACATAAAGAATGGATTTATCATGTTAGGAAGGGCCTCCGAAGCATTGTATACTTGTACAATCCAGGCCATGCTCACATTTAATTCTTTTGCGGCTGCGAGCAAGTACGGCGCTTCCACAATCCACTTTCCACCGCCTGAAGGGAGAAACAATCCTAAAACGGCTGAATATATCCCGGCAATAAGCGGAAACGTATTTTCAGTCGAAATCGATAGAAAGAACTTCACTGCCACATCATTCAGTCCGGAGTTCATTAAGATTCCGAAAATTCCTGCATAGAGAGGAAACTGAATGAGCACACCACCAATGGCGGGTACTGAATTGGCAACTGAATTCAAGAAATTTCTTGGTGTCCAGTGCAAAAGCAATCCTAACATTAATAACATAAAGTTGTAATTGTTGAGATTAAGAGCAGCGATCGGTCCTGTTTGCGCAATCACATTTATAATATAAATCGAGCCGATACCGACCAATAAAAGCGTTAAGATTGGGCTGTATTCTAGCCATTCTCCCGGCCTTTCAGCCTTCTTTTTTTCCTTATCAAGGGCACCAATTCTCTTATAATCAATACCAGCCATTTCGGCAGTCTTCGCTTTGTCTTTACCAGGGGCAGACACATAAGCAATCCACACTGATAAAGTGATTAGAACAACGATCATGACTAAGTTTTGCCAAGTGAAAATTGTTTGCGACATCGAAATCGTACCACTGATTTCATACAAAGCTGGCGGAATTGAAGCTTTCGTTGCCATTAACAATGCGGCTGAAGAAGAAAGTCCTAATGCCCAAACACTTCCAAGCCCAAGGAATCCTGCCGCGCCCATCGCACGATAATCGACACCATCGACGCGTCTGCTAATTTCTTTAATAAGAATTCCACTAAACACCAAGCTAAATCCCCAGCTTATGAGAGATGTAAACATAGAAAAGAACGCTACAAAAGCGACTGCTTTCTTCGGTGAATTAGGAATTTCAGCAAGTTTTGCAATTAGTGTATGAACAGGTTTAGAAGAAGCTACGACGTATCCAGTAATAATAATAAAGGCCATTTGCATTGTAAAAGGTATTAAGTCCCAATAGTGAGTACCAAAATCGACTCCAATTTCAACGGGAGTCCGTCCCATAAGTAAGGCAACAATTGCAATTAAAACGACTGCAATCACCGCAAAAATATACGCATCCGGGAACCACTTTTCACTCCAATTCGCTAGTGAAATCCCCAATCGCTCCATAGCGCTTTCCTGTTTCACATCTTTTTTCTTGTTATTCAAACGACACGCACCCCTCACTCTAAGTTGTTAAAACGTAAAAATTCGTTTCATCTCGTTGCGTCATTCGCAAACTATGTAACTGCTTTCCAAAAATATATTCATTCCCTCCCTTCGTAGTCCCCAATGATTGATATTACAGTTTGTTTGAATATATGTAAAGTTCAAAATTAGAATCGTATTTAGTGAAAGTCACTATAGACATTGTTAAATTATGATATTTTGAAGTTCTAATTAAAAAATCAAATATATACCAAATACGTGTTTGTGTTTGTCTTCCTCTTTTATACTATGCAATTGCATTGTATTCTCTGATTAGTTTCGCTCACAGCGTACCTGACACTAAAAAAACCAGACACTTTCCAATTTGTCTGGTTTTTTTGTTAATGATTATGCATTTTTAATGAAATACCTAGTTAATATGGAACAGCGATATGATCCAAGTTAAAAGGTTTCATGACTCTTTTTCTATCCGTAAAAGTCACTACCTCGTTAACCCCTTTGTCCATTAACATCCTTTTTATTTGATCTGCGTAAATACCTACATCATTCGGGTAGTGCGAGTCAGATGACGTAGTGAACTTTACCCCTTCCGCTACTAAGATATCCAAAAACTTAGGACTTGGACATAATTCTTTAACAGGATAGCGGTAATATAATCCTGCATTGACTTCTGTTGCTACATCATTTTCAACTAACACTTTTGCTACGTCTTTATACACATCGACCAAACTCGTTTCAGGAGGTCTGTGATTAAAAACTTTTATATTATCTAAATGCGCGATGAAATCAAAGATCCCGCTCACCGCAGCTTTTTTGACTGTTTCAAAATGATTTTTGTAAAGCTCATTTACATCATATAGCTTAAATCTATCTTGGAGCGCAGGGTTATCAAATCCCCATCCATCGTAAAAATGTACAGACCCAATGACATAATCGAAGTCAAAGTCACTTAAGATAGATTTTAATTCATCTTCTCCACCAACAAAATAGTCTGCTTCGATTCCTAACTTCAACGCCACGCCTTTTGACTTCCACTCTTTTTTGGCGATTGTTATGAACGAGACGAAATCCTGTAAGCTCCTTACCATCACTTTATCTAACCAATCTGCTTGTTGCTTACCTATTTCATCCGAACGCACATCTATGTATCTCGTGAAGTAATCTCTTGTTTCCTTAAACCTGTATAAATGATCAACAATACCCACTTCTTTAATCCCTTTATTTAAAGCTTCTTGCAAATAAAAGTCCAACCACCAGGTAGAGTATTCACTTTCATCCAAACGTTTGCTCATCCTATCACTCGATTCGACCAACCATTCTTTCGTATGCTTATCTTTTTGACTCGGTTCAAAATGGTCCATTGCTTTCAAACTTTTTTCAACAAACGATAACGAGTAAGGTCCTTCTTCAAGGTGTATATGATAATCTACTTTCATCCGCTTCATCCTCCTTTTGCAAAACTGGGTCATTAACGGATATCCACTCATATCCACTTTCAAGCCAGTCTAACGGTTTGTCTTGATCACAAATGATTTTGGTTAGTTTGGAAATCGGACTTACTTCAAACACCGATTTTTTATTTAACTTGGATGAATCCGTAAGTAAAACGGCTTCTTGGCTTTGTTGAATCATCACTTCTGAAATAAGTGATTCATCCATATCAAAGTCATAGACAGCGTCTTTGGTTACCCCACCACAAGATATAAATGCCTTGTTAAAATTAAATCTTTTTAGAAATTCAACGGTGTATGTGCCTTTTACAGATGATTGTTCAGGATGCGTAATTCCAGGTAGCATAATCACTTGTCCTGAAATACGTTTTTCTTCAATCGCTAAATTAAATCGCATAGCTGCACTTAAAGAGTTCGTTACAATCGTTAATGATTGTATATCTTCAATCATATCGGCAATATGAACCGTTGTCGTACCTACATCTACTGCTATCGTATCTCCATGCTGAATGAGCTCCGCAGCCTTTTTGGCGATTTTTAACTTGTTCTCATAATTTAATGTCATTTTACTTTCATAGACCATCTCTTTTTGAGTAGGTATAAAAGGAACCGCCCCACCATGAATACGCGTCAATTGTGAATTCATCTCAAGATCTGCCAAATCTCTTCTTATCGTTTCGGGGGTGACATTTTGACTCTTCGCAATATCGGCAACCATTATTTTGTCGTACTTTTCCAATTGACTTAAAATAAACCGGTATCGTTCGTCTTTATTCATCATTACATCCTCCCTTACAGCGCCTCTAATCTATACAATTTTGTCAATCCACCAGTATATTCAAGGTTTTCCAATGGCCTTTTTTCCAGCGTAAAAATAACAATAAAGCTCGGATCCATTCATCTACTATAAATACAATCCAAATTCCTATTAACCCGTACCCCAACCAAACACCGACAATAAAGCTCATCGGAATGACAAACCCCCATACGACAATAATACTGATTAATACAGGGTACTTCACATCCCCAGCTACATTCAAAGTTGAAACAAGGATCACATTTGCTGTTCTAGCAGGTTCTAATAAAACACTTAGAAAGAATAGCGGAATCGTCAGTTGAATGATTTCTTCATTCGTTGTGAATAAGGTAATAATAGATGAAGATAACAATGCAATCACAGCTGTTAAAGTAGTGGTCGCGATGATACTCTTCATTAATATCTTCACAGAAAAGTGATAAGCAATATCCTTCATATTGCTGCCAATCAGCTTACCCGTTATGATTTGTGCTGCTTGTGAGATTGCCATTGAACATGCAAATACCATCGAAGTAATTGTTTGCGTATAAATCTTCGCTGTTATCGTAGCAGCACCCAAACTTGCGACAAAACCAGTGATGATCACTTGCGATAAGTTGTAAGAAACATGTTCTCCAGCCGAAGGGATGCCAAGCACAAGTACTTTTTTCATCACTTTCAATTCAATTCTTTTCCAATTTATAAAGCCAAAAAGAAGTTGCTTATACTTCACAAAATAGATACATAGGATAATCATACCAATCATTCGGCTTATGTTGGTCGAAACTGCAACACCAAAAACGCCTTCGCCGAAAATGGTTATGGGTGTAAACAGTACTATATAGTTAAAAATAATATTTAATACATTAATGAATATTGTCACAGACATCACAAACTTAACCATCGAATAACTTCTAAAAACACTTCCCATCAAGCCCATAATGGAATGAAAAATGAGTCCGTATGCGATTGTTTTTAAGTAAATCGATGCTTCGGCCATCAAGTTTTCTGGTGTTTGAATGATTTTAAGTAAAGTTTCGTTGAAAACGAGTAGTACAGTCATCATAATGATGGTGAAAATGACATTTAAATAAATTGCATGTGTGAATATTTTTGCGCTTTTTACCTTTTGATCCGTACTTGAAAGTTGGGTTAGCTGAATCGTTGTTCCGATATTTATAAATCCATATATCATTGTTGTGACAACGATTAATTGGTTAGCTAGCCCAACGGAAGCAACACTATTATCTGAGTACTGGCTAAGCATTAACACATCCATGTTACCTAGTAAAAGTTGAAAAAATTGCTCTACCAACAAAGGAATGAAAAGATATTTAAATTTAGGAATTTCTTTGAAGTTTTTCATTTACTTATAATTTCTATAGTTGTTCGTTTCAATGAGGTGGGTCTGAAATAATTGATCGTGATTCATTTCGATTACACGCGCACCACGCACTAGCTCTCCATAACACTGAAAGCCACTAATTCTACCGTAGCCTAATTGAATGCCATGGTAATCGGCCACAAAGTCGTTGTCATGATCATGGCCACAAAATACACCTGCTATATGTCCATTTAGTAATAATGAGGTAAATAATCCCGTATTGACCATAGGTGAAGAGATACTCTCAAATCTCTGACCACTTACTTGGCCATTCATGAATGCATCTTTATATTCCGGAAGTGGAATATGTAAAAATAATAGATCTTGCTTCACTTCGTTCTCACTATTCTTATACAACTCGGAAACTTTGTTAAACCAAGTCACTTGATCAGGATGAACAAACTCATATGTACCAATCTTTAACGGATCAATTGCGCCACTATCTACTAAGTAGAGCACATGTGAAACTTCACCCTCATTGGTTTTAATTTCAACACAATATGAAGCTCTATCCTCAACAACATGCAAATGCTTTTTCTCAACCAATTGTTCAATTCTTTCTTCCATCTTTCGTAACTGCGTACGTGTAATGCCTTCTTCAGCATCATGATTACCGTATGTAATCGCTATTGGTTTATTTAATGCATTTAAAACGTCTACCAATGCATCAAAACTTTTTTCAGGACCTGGTACGCCTTCAGACCATATTAAATCTCCAGTGATGACAATTAGATCCGGATTGGCTTTCTCCGTCATTTCTTTTAAATGATTAAACGTAAGTTCATCATGTTCATGAAATGGCATTGAACCCACATGTAGATCCGTAAATTGCAAAATCGTGAACTTCCCTTCTTCTCCCACAGTAAGTTTCATCATTCACCCTCCTATTCTTTAACTGAACCAATATTTACACCTTTCACGAAATACTTTTGGATAAACGGATAAACCATGACGATGGGTGCAACAACAATGATAATCGTTGCCATCTTCAATGAATCACCTGTTACCGTTATATTCTCTAAAGCTGCATAGGCACCAGAGTTTCTCAACAAGCTATCGGCTAATGCTTGTTGACTCGTTAACATTTCTTGAAGCAGGGTTGCAAGTGGTTTTAGGTCAGGGTTTCTAACATAGAAGGACCCCGAGAACCAATCATTCCAATGACCAACAGCAGTAAATAGACCAATCGTTGCGATCACAGGTTTACTCATCGGAAGAATAATTTTCAAGAATATTTGAAACTCAGTGCAACCATCGATTCTAGCTGCTTCCTCAATACTGTCTGGAATTTGATAGAAAAACGTTCTCATGATTAAAATATTCCACACACTATAAAGGCTTGGAATAATATATACCCAGATCGTGTTTGTTAATTGTAGCTCCGTTAAAACCAAGTAATACGGTACAATCCCACCACTGAATAGCATCGTGAAAAAGACGAAAAATGTAATGAACTTTCTTCCCGGTAAGGTCTTTGTTTTAAGCGCATAAGCTGCCATTGCAGTTAAAAACACACTAATAACCGTTCCTACGACCGTTCTAAACAAACTTATACCAAATGCACTCAGTATGGCTGATTCCTTAAATACCTCTACATAGTTTTCAAAGCTAAAATCTCGAGGAAAAAAACTAATACCGCCACGCTGGGCATCCGTTCCATCATTAAATGAGAGGGCTAATATATTCAAAAAAGGGAGAATGATTGTTAAACAAAGTAGAACCACAATTACAATATTTAATATTTTAAAGAAACGCCATGACTTACTATGCCCATCTGACATGCCAACCCCTCCTTTAAAAGGAGCTTGCTCTCTTTACTAAAGAAAACAAGCTATTTAATTTTAAAACTTAATTGTCGTTCCTGATTTTTCCTTTTCCTCAATGAGTTCTATATACTCTTCTAAACCAGCTTTTTCAAGTAACTCTTTTGATTGTTGTAGGATTTCTTTCGCTTCTTCATCCGTTTTACTATAATAAGCGCGCAACAAGTTTTCATTGTACGTATCTAAAGCGATATTTAAATTGTCACCATTGTTAAATTCAAAGATAAATGATTTAGAAGTTGACCCATCAATTACACTGGCATTTGCGAACTTTTCATCATAATTCCATAGCTCAATTATTTTTTGAGAAACTTGTTGATTGTCATTGGCTACACTTTCGCCATATTCATATTCACCGAAATCCGCCATATTATCGATATCCGTATAGCCAAGATGCTCTGCCCAATAGGAGCCAGCGCCTCTAAAACCAAGCTTCGCTGCTTCAGCTGGATCATTTTCTTTTAACGCTAAAACTTCTTCATTAACAATCGGATTTCCATCCTCATTTAACGTATAATCTCTACCTTCAATTCCATATTGACTTAATAATTTCCCTTCACGACTTGCTAAAAAGTCGGCTAACTTCACTATATCCTCCGGGTGTTTCGTTGTTGCAGGAACTGACCATCCGGCATACCCCGATTTGTAGGATAATTGCATTTTATAATCACCTTCAACTGTATCTATAGGTCCAAGTGGAACATATTTCATGTCATTATTTTGTACAACGTAATTATGCATATCAGAAACAATTCCGAACGATTTGTTTACAATTCCTTCTTTTGCTCTGTTTTCTTCCATCGTGAAGAACTCTGGATGAAGTAGCCCCTCGTTTAATAATCCTCTAATAAATTCGACTCGTTCTTGTCCGTAAGTTGTTTGTGATTCATGCTTTATTTTCCCAACTTTATCTTTTAAGAACTTCTCACCTGTTGCACCAGTCCACACTAGGTCATTGAAAATAAAGTCTCTGTCTTGTCCACCCCATGCGGTTGGACCAATCGGTGTTATTGGTTTTCCATTATTGTCTTCGAAATTTCCTTCTTTTATCTGTTCCGCTAATTCACGGAGCTTTTCAGTTGTGTCTATTTCTGCTGGATTAATGCCTAATTCATCAACAATATCTTTTAAAATATACGGTCCTCCAACATACTTACGAGTTACTGTACCTTCCTCACGTGGTATTGACATATGGACAAAATAGCTATCTTTATCAAACTCATCCCTAAACATAATATTGTCTCTTGTGTCTTTCGGTAAGTAACCTTCTTCAAAATACTTACTGTAAATTGTCGACTTTTGCAGCATAGGCGTTAAATTATGGAACATGCCCTCACGACCAGCCTTTAACAATACTTGCATTTCAGGTCGTCCACTATGATCTAGATAATAGGCGATAAAATCTGGTAAATCACCCGCGGCCAACCCTGAAGTTAATGCATCCGTCGAGCTTCCAGTAATCCCTTGTAATTCTAAAGTAATTCCTGTTTTCTTCTTTAATTCTGCAGCGATTTCCGGGTTTATTTCTGCAGATGTATCTCCTGCGCCCTGAAACACTAATCCTTTTATTGTTCGGTCAGCAATCCATGTATCTGGTGCACCCTCAGGCTTTTCGCGTCCCGCGCTGTCGTCTGTATCATTTGAACAAGCAGTGAGCAATAGAACACCCGCCAATAACAGTATGAATAATCGATGTGATAACTTCTTCATTGTGAATTCCTCCTTGTGATTTTCATTTACCATAATGATGTATTAAACTTCTTACTTGCAAAACGATTGACGGCGAGTACGACGATCAACCCAATAACACCTTGCATCATTCCTATTGCTGTCGCATAGCCAAATTGACCGCTTTGAAGTCCAGTACGTATTACATACGTGTCAATGATTTCTGAAACCTCTGTATTTCCAGGCGTTTTCAACAAGTAGATTTGATCAAACCCAGCAGATAGAATATTTCCTAACGAGAGAATAAACAAGATTAAGATTGTTGGCCTTATCCCTGTTAGTGTAATATGCCAGATTTGCCTCCACCGATTCGCTCCATCAATTGCTGCCGCCTCGTATAGAGCGGGGTTAATACCAGCAATCGCTGCAAAGTAGATAATCGAATTCCAACCGATGTCCTTCCAAACGTAACTCCAAAACATTATTGAGTGGAAACTATCCTCTTCCATTAGGTAAAACTTGCTTCCATCGCCGCCGAAAAAGGACAGTGCCTGATTAAACAACCCTGTATTTGGTGCTAAAATACTCTGAAGTATTCCCACAACGACTACCCACGATAGAAAGTGAGGCAAGTAAGTAATGCTTTGAAAAATCCCCCTGATTTTATCGCTTTTTATTTCTTTAAACATCAGTGCTAAAATGATTGGAAATGGTAATGCTAGGATTAATTTCATCGAGCTGATGATGAGTGTATTTTTTATAAACGTCCAACTTTGAGGATCTTGGAAAAACCGTCTAAAATATTCTAGTCCAACCCAAGCACCACCAAAAATGCCTGTATCAAATCGAAACTCCTTAAATGCCAGGACCATACCAGCCATTGGTAAGTAAGAAAATATGATGAAGAATAGGATACAAGGTAAAAGCATTAAATATTGCGCCCGATGCTGCCATACATTTTCATAGTTGAGCTTCATTGGCTTGACTTTCTTTTTCTTCTTCCTCAACGGAGATGAATTCCCCATATATTTCCCGGTTGTGACCACCATGTAGTAAGTCCTCCTTCCTATTCGTTTTTTGGATTATCAGTAAAGTAAACGGGATTCGTTAATAAAATCCGATTGAGATCATGGTCAAATGCAGATACTCTTAACCACTTCAGCTCATTTATTCCTTTTAGATTAAGCGAAAAATTCATATCTAACTGATCACTTTCATATAACTCTCCCAAATTTGATTCTATTTTAACGACATTCACATTTTCTGCGTTGATCAGTCGAATGCGCATTTCCAATGCTGGCAAATCATCTATAATAATCCTGTCTCCGATTGTCCATTCATTGTTAATAACAAATTCGATTTTCGGTGAAAGCGTCATATAACTTCTGCCGAGTTTAACTGCACGTAATATTTCATCTTCAGTTGCATTTTTCTCTGCCTCCACATACAAATAGGCAGGTTTTTTGGTTGTATGAGAGTGATGCCAATCCCTTCCGCACGTGGCAGCCATTTCAATACCGTCATTTAACAACTGCGTCCATTTTGCAACGGCATCTGCATTTGACAACGAATCGTGGGGATCTTCTGAATTCCATACTTCGATAAAGTCTATATATTCAACACTTTCCAATACATATTGCCATCTACAGCCTGTACAATACGGACTGCCTACATCGAAAGGATGAGCGATCCCAATGACTAAACCTTGTTCTTTCATAACCTTTAGTTTTTCATTAATAGTAAATCGATCAATTGAGGTCCAATCTATCGGCTTTTGATGTTGATAACCTAATGTTAAGAAGTGACCATGTAATGTCGTCATTTCGATTCCTTTAATCAATTGGATTGAATGACTTTTAATTGATAGTTCATCAAATGCGCTTAACGTATTATGATCTGTTATCGCTAGCCATTCGATTTTTTGCTTAATGGCTTCGTTAACTAATTCTGTTGTCGTATGGATTGCGTCACTATGTTGTGTGTGTGAATGCAACTCAACTTTTTGATAGGTAGAATGCGCTGTTTTGTTTCGTTCTCTCTGTAAGGGCTTTTTTTTAATTTTTTCTATTTCCAAAGGTAATTGAACGCTTAGTTCATCTTCATGTAAGGCATGGATTGTACAAGTAATTGTGGTCTTTGGCGTGACTAGCGCATGTAAGTTAAAAGATATATCCCAAAATCCGGGTTCAATTCTTCCTGTTCTCATACCTGGTGAAGAAGCTGTGTTGTTAATGATAATCGTACTTGCAGGCTCAAACCGGTGGCAACTTCCTTCATACCCTTGACTTGAACTGGCTGAAATGGTGATCAGGTTTCTCACGGATTGAATATGCGCTCTATCTGAAGATGCCATATTATTTTCTTGTTGAAACTGTGAAAACAATTGATCGATAGTCGATTCTTCCTTTTCCTCGCTTGGTGAATACGAGTATTGAATAACGAGTTCTTGCGTCGACTTTGGCACTTCTACCCTTACTAAAATATGGGATTGATGTGCATCTGGGGTAACTATAATCTGATAGGTTCCTAATGTTTTTTTAAATAGCGACAACTGTTTCATCTGCGTTCATCCCTATCGAATTTAATTCAATTCGTTCCGTCGAATCTTTATCGAAAAAGTGTATATGGTCAAAATCAAATACCATTTCAACTGCTTGGTCAGCATCAAATGGTTCAATCATATCTACTTTCGCAACCAACTCTTGTTCATTCAAAGTCACGTGTAAAATGGTCTCGGATCCCGTTAGCTCAGCTAACTCGACATTCGTTGTAAAATTATATCTCGTGTCGTTTACACTTTCTTCATCGCAAATTTTAATATGTTCAGGTCTAACACCGATGACAATGCTTTTATTTACATATCCTCTTGCATCTAAAGTTTTAATTTGATCGATTGGAAGCGGAATGATTGTTCCTGCTACATCCAATCCATTGTCTATTAATGTCCCCTCAATAAAATTCATCGCAGGGGCACCTATGAAACTGCCAACAAAAATATTGTTCGGTTTTGCATAGATTTCTCTAGGTGTTCCGACTTGTTGAATGACACCATCTTTTAATATGACAATTCGAGTTGCCATGGTCATGGCTTCCGTTTGATCATGGGTAACGTAGACGGTTGTTGTTTTCAACTCTTTATGTAGCTTTGTAATTTCTGCACGCATTTGTGTTCTTAATTTTGCGTCGAGATTAGAAAGGGGTTCGTCCATCAAAAACACTTTAGCATCACGTACAATTGCTCTTCCAAGGGCTACACGTTGTCTTTGACCACCTGATAATGCCGCTGGTTTTCTACCTAACAAAGATTCAATGTCTAAGATTTTTGCTGCTTTATGCACACGTTCTTTTATTTCTTTTTTGGGTGTCTTTCTTAATTTCAAAGAAAAAGCCATATTTTCATATACAGTCATATGTGGATACAACGCATAGTTTTGAAAAACCATTGCAATGTCTCTATCTTTTGGATGAAGACGATTTACGACCTTATCATCGATGAGTATTTCACCTTCACTAATGCTTTCTAATCCAGCAATCATTCTCAATGTTGTAGATTTCCCACAGCCTGATGGCCCAACAAATACAATAAACTCCTCGTCATCTATGGATAAATTAAAGTCATTGACCGCTTTTACACCGCCACTATATTCTTTTGATAAATTACGAATTAATAATTTAGCCATGGTGCCTCCTAGATACATTTATTTTTTCCGTTTCGTTTTTGTTTACATCAATAATTTATCAAACAAACATTAAGCAAATGTGTTGCAAATGTAAATAGTTTGTTAACGTGACTATAAATAAAACCCTTAAATGGAGTTATATGAAAGAAATAACCGTGAAGTTCGGGGGTTTTATTGGCGGTAGTTAGGTATGTAAAAATGAAAAAACATAGTGCGCTGTCGTTTTCACTGACCCTTTTTGGTTCACTTCGGTCAAAGTGAATGCTACGTAATTACCGTCAGATCAAACGAGAAGATATGGTTTTCTTTGACAATGGATGAGTCTTAAACAGGAAATTGGTTTCTTGGTTTCCGTAGATAAACACAAAAAAAATAACCCCAGTTTTTATTCAGGGGTTACTTCTTTGACTTCAACTTTAAAATGTTTTTTAATGAATTTCCTTTCTTCCTGTGCACTCAAGATTCCTGTTGCTCGTCCCACAGTCCCTTCTTGAAGTTCCCAAATAGCGTTATGATCGTCATCTGCCTGTGAGAAATCATTGTTTGACCAGCGCGTAAGGATCCGCAAAAATGTGTCTGCATGCTCATAGTTTAATTTGTTTTCGTCAACGACTTCTATCAAGCGATTCACACGGTCTTGGGTTAAAGGAATGAAGCCCCATTTATCAGCTGCTTGCACTTTTTGATGTGACATGCCATGAATCGCATCTTGCGCATCAAATTCATCCATCGAGCTTGGGAATTCCTCTTCAATTGGTTCTTTTCTTACTTCGTCAATTTCAATGACTGTTTGAAAATCTTCCCCGCCTCCACCTTTTGGATTAGCGGTCTTTTCTTCGATTGTTACATTACCTTTACTTAATTGATGGAAAATGAGATAGGCACTTAAGCCAAGTACAACGATACCAAGTGCTATGTATAAAACTTTTTTATGTTTCATGAAACCGCTCCCTACTTAATTGTAAAAACAATAGCGATATTTTATTATATCAGCAAAATTGCCAGAATCGTTTTTAGTGCTTTCTTTTTAAAGTCCTGCAAATGAAAGACCAGACAGCAATTTGTCTGGTCTTGATTCCAATCGAATGAAATTGTGTTGAACTTTCTGAGTAGATTTGCGCATATGTGCCTAGCATTAACCTTTTTCCTGCTTTTCAATTGCCTTCACAACCCGTTCTCCCAATTCCGGTGACGCATTGTGCAGATACGTCAAAACGATGCGTAGCGTTCCAGGGGATATGCCGGCGAGATCAGCAGAAAGATTCGTTATTAGGTGCTCTTGCTGCACAGGGGGAAGCGCGCTATAATATTGCCCGGCCTGCGTAAAATCATCTTGTTTTGGCAAATCGGATCGCACGAGATGACCTTCCACATATCTTCCATTTCCACTTGTTACTTGTGTTGCAGGCGTCCAGTCACTCTGATGATTGATGGGGATTTTGCGGAAGTCGGGTCCGAGCCGCCGTCGCTGAGAATCCGAGTAAATATTGGCGCGCCCTTGCAGCATTTTATCATCAGATAATTCGACCCCATCCAAAAGATTCGACGGTGAAAATGCCACTTTCTCCACTTGTTCCATATAGTTATCCGGATTTTGATTCAACATCAGGCGGCCAACCGGGATCAACGGATACTGCTGTTCATCCCAAATTTTCGTATCATCCAATGGATCAAAGGGTAGAGTGGTTGCGTCTTGTGGATTCATGAGCTGCACATAAAGCCCATAGACAACGGGCTTTCCTGAAGCGATTGTGTCATGTAAGTCCTTACCTGCAATATCCGGATTCTCACAGTTCCACCTGGCCGCTTCTTGAGCATCTATATACTGCTCCCCCGCCTCAGGAATCCAGTGGTATTTAACATAACTGCGAACGCCTTGCTCATTCCTCCAAACGTAGGTGTTCACACTGTGACCCGGCATGTGGCGAAAGCTTTTTACTGTGCCTGCATCAGAGTACAGCCGAACAACGAAATGGGTCGCTTCTGGCGCTGTAGCTACGAAGCCCCAGAATCGTTCGGGATTCATCAAGTTATTTACCGGCGAGGGTAGAAAAGCCTTAATGGAGTCTGGAAAGCGTATGGCATCTCGTACCAAAAATACAGGGATGTGGTTGAAGACCAGATCAAAAATACCCTCTTCTGTATAAAATTTAGTAGAAAACCCACGCACATTTCGCGAGGTATCCGGCGTACCTTTCGTGCTTACGGCAAACGAAAACCTCACCGTAACCGGGACTTGCTGCCCGGGATTTTGTAAAAAGCTAAGTTTTGTGTAATTCGCCATGGAATACACTGTCTGAAAATATCCGAAAGCACCAAAGCCTTTCACATGAACGGGTCTTTCTATAATTTTTGTATGGACAAAGTCCTCCAATGTTTCATGCAAAATACTGTCCTGCTCCAGTACAGGACCTCTTTCACCTACAGTCTGTGAATTTAATATCTTTCTGTTTAGTTGCGTGGGAGAGATTGATTCCCCTCCATGGTTTTCTCTCATAGTATTTCCTACCTCCTGTATCCACATGTTAATTCTGTTAGATACAGTATTATTTATGTCAGGGGGTGGGCGATTATGAATGCGGATGGATGAGTGGACGGGTAAAAGAGGTTGGGAGTTCGCTTTTGTTGGAGGGTTTGCAGGGGTGGCTGGACGAGTTCGTTGGACACTTTAGTGAGGTACCAAAACTAATCCATAAAAAAAGAAAGCAGGTAAACTTCCCACTTTCTAAACACATAAGTTAAGAAACCCATTCTTTATATCATCATAGAATTTGCCTTCAATTCTCCTTAATTAGTTATCTAATTCCACGATTATTAATTCATTTAATCTTTCCTCTTCTTCCGATTCTGGAGAATAATATACATAGTAAATCGCTGCTGGAAGGTCTTTATAATCCTTAATATGGGCAATGAATTGGTTGAACTTTTCTTGCATTACTATGTTTTCTTCAGCTGGTTTCAACAGTTCTAGATTGATTTCAGGAAGATACAGTGGGACTTTGGGCGAAATCTCTTCATCTACCATATGTTTATCCAACATTTCTTCTATATTATTTACATCTTCAAATTTCCCTAACTTGTAATCTTCGGACAAAGAAAATGCCAGTTTGCGCTCTTCTTCTTTACTCTCAATGAATAATGATCTTTTTGCCTGAACCCTTACATCATCCACTTCAACTTTCACAATCTTATCAAAGTTTTCAAGTCTTTCTAATTCCTGTTCATAAGCCTCCTGAAAAAGGTTTGTTAACAGAAATTCACCAAGCATACCTAAACCGTTTGCACCATTGCCTTCAATATCGACGTCTATGAGTTCCATCGTTCCGTCATCTTTTCTATGTATTTCCGCTTCCGCATTAAACGTGAAGATTGGTTGATTTTTCGTCTTCACAGGAATGAGCACCCGTTTTTCATTGACGGTCGGAATTCCATGATTTAAAGCAAACTTGGCCTTTTTCATATTCGGATCCAGTTCAAGGTCGTATTCCCTTTCCCCTTTATCCAAAATGATTTGCTCAACTTCTTGCTTAAAGTTATCTGCCTCAATGAACTGCTTCGCTTCTTTCGATGCACAGCCGACGAGCATTAAGCTAGCCATAACGACAAAAAGAAAACCATACTTCTTCATCTTCTCACTCCTCGACATAGCAATCTTCGGATCCATAACTATCATAGCGTGATTTCCTACTTTATGTAACGTTGTTGGACAGCGTCAGGTTTTTGTTAAACACTTTGAAGAGTTTTGTTGGAACCTTTAATGAGTATCTAGAACCCCACTACTTCGCTTTAGCGGTCGGAGTTGTTCAGCCATACTTTCATATACTCAATAAATTTTTGAGCGGCCGGAGAAATGGTTTTGAAGGATGGGGCTGCGATACCGATAGAGCGATAATGTTCTCCTTCTAAGCTCAGAATACGAACGTTATCCGGAACGCGGTACAAAACCATTTCTGGAAGAATACTAATTCCCAACCCATTTTGAACCATTGAAATAATCGCTTGATCATCCGCAAGTTCAAATTTAATATTAGGGGTTACCTTGTTTTCATGATAAATTCGCATCAAATCATTATCGCTCCCTTTCTTCGACATAATCAGCATCTCATCTTTAATGTCTGCAACACTTATCTCCTGCTGGTTTGCAAGGCGATGCTCGTCAGAAAGAATGCACAGCATGCGGTCTTTTTTCAAGAAAATCACATCAAATGACTTCGAAGTCGGTAACGAAACAAAGCCAAAATCAACCGTACCCGTTGCGATCCAATGCTCAAGCGTATCGTAACCCCCCTCTAATAACTTAATATCGATAGCAGGGAAATCTGCATTAAAACTTTTCAGGATTTCTGGTAGCCATTGAATGGAAACACTCGAAAAAGTTCCAATGCGTACGGTACCAATGTCAAGACCCTTAATGCTGGCGATTTCTTGCATCATTTGTTCATTTCTATTTAATATTTCGTGGATATGCTTTAATACGAGTTCTCCATTACTAGTCAACTTGATCCCTGCACGTCCTCTGATCAAGATGATAAATCCCCATTCGAATTCAAGACTAGCAATTGCATGACTCACGGCGGATTGCGTTAAACCAAGAATCTCTGCCGCTTGTTTGAGACTCCCTGATTCTACAACTGTGCTAAATATTTCAAACTTGATAAGTGACAACTTCCTCAATCCTTTCACGTGAATTTTTTTCAACTAACGCCTTAAAAACATTCATTTTTATTATCTAAATACTACATGTATACTAAAAACTAATCAATAACGATCGTTGAATTTAAACAATAAATGGAACAGGAGGTCGTTAGATGGATAATTCAATAAGTAAGGGTACACAAGTAAAAGCGGACTTGATGATGGTCATGGTGACAATGTTCTGGGGGGCATCCTATTTATTTATGAAGATGGGCCTCGATTCGATTCAAGAATTTAACTTAATTGCATTGCGTTTTGGAATTGCTTTTCTTGTAGCTGCACTTGTATTTTATCGACGCCTTCTTAAAATTGATGCTAAAACAATCAAGCATGGATTTTTACTCGGATCGCTGTTATTCTTATGCACTTCCGTAGTAGTAATCGGATTAAAAACGACTTCAGTTTCAAATGCCGGATTCTTATTTAGTCTTGCGGTTATCTTTGTTCCTTTGTTACTAGCACTCTTTTCTCGAAAGAAACCTGAAAAAAGAGTGATGGTCAGCTTGTGTATCTCGATTACAGGAATCGGTCTATTAACGTTAAACCAGGCATTTACCATCAATGCTGGAGATTTCTTGTGTATCTTAGGCGCGTTGTTTTACGCCCTTCACATAATCGTGACAGGGAGTGTAACAAAAAATGCGGATGCCATCTCCATTGGGGTCATACAGCTTGGGTTCGCAGGTGCATGGGGCCTTCTCTTTTCACTGTTATTCGAAAAACCACAACTTCCAAGCAACATGGAATCATGGAGTGCAATTTTAGCATTAAGCATTTTGTGTAGTGCAGTTGGATTTATTGGCCAAACTGTAGCCCAAAAACATACAACACCCACACGTACAGGTCTGATCTTTTCATTAGAGCCCGTATTTGCAGCATTCTTTGCTTATCTTTTCGTAGGGGAAATCCTTACAAATAAAGGGTATGTAGGGGCTGTCCTAGTGTTAATCGGGGTGCTTGCTGCGGAAATCAATGTAAAGAAACTATTGGGGAGAAGATACTTTGTAAAAACAAGGAGCAGGTCTATAGCAAGCGGATTAAAGGTGTCCCAAACAAGTCAGAACTCTCTGGATACCTTGCACCGTTCATGATAACTTATCCTTTTATCAATCTACTATCGACTATTTTAAAAAAATGTGTATAATACAAGGTAATTAAATACCTTAAATGTTTTCTAGGGTTCCGCAACTGTCAATGTTGGCCTGGTCCGAGAGAAAACTCACAGCTATGCTGTGTCACGGAAGGATAAAAGCCTGGGAGAAACTGTTTTTTTACAGTTGTCTCTTAGGCTTTTTTGTTTTTTAAGAGTAATAATATCAATTACGCCTCGGCGTAATTGCGTTCAGATTTTGAATCGAGCTTGCTCGATTGACTCCTTTCAAAATCTGTGACATCCGCCGGAGGCTTTATCTTTGTTCAGCGGGCGTTTGGATACCCGCTGAACAGGAAAACAAAACCGCATTCATCTTCCACCTATGGAGGTGAGAGTCTTCTGTAGCTGACGCTTCGCTTTCAGTACAAAAACATTTGCTGAATAAAGATAAATGGAGGTGTTATTTCAATGAATACGAACTGGGTTAAAGTAGTAATCGCTGCTTTTTTCGAAGTTTTTTGGGTTATTGGATTAAAACACGCAGATGACTTTTGGACTTGGACTGGAACAGTTATTGCCATTATCGTTAGTTTTTATTTAATGATTATGGCGG
The DNA here is from genome assembly GCF_057669885.1 of Sporosarcina sp. Y1011. Lineage (NCBI taxonomy): Bacteria > Bacillati > Bacillota > Bacilli > Caryophanales > Caryophanaceae > Sporosarcina > Sporosarcina sp. Y1011. The sequence goes on from NZ_JBYHFP010000015.1 coordinate 76,483, forward strand.
GCAAAAAACTACCAGTTGGAACTGTCTATGCGGTTTTTGTAGGGTTAGGTACGGCCGGAACAGTTTTTTCTGACATCGTATTTTTCGATGAACCATTTAAAATTGCAAAAGTACTTTTAATTTTGGTTTTATTAGGTGGAGTAGTTGGTTTGAAGTTAGTTACTAAAGATACCGATAATAAAGGGGTTGAATCTTAATGGCGTGGGTTTCTTTGGTTGTTGCAGGTATATTTGAAATGCTTGGCGTTTTAATGATAAATAAGCTGCATAAAGACCGTAATTGGCAATCGCTGCTGTATCTAACTCTAGCGTTTGGGGCAAGTTTTATATTTCTCGCTTATTCAATGAAAATACTTCCGATGGGTACAGCTTATGCAATTTGGACAGGCATTGGTGCGTCTGGTGGAGCCATTTTAGGTATGCTTTTCTACGGTGAATCAAAAGAATGGAGAAGAATTGTTTTTATAGGAATGGTGTTAGGTGCTGCAATAGGGCTGAAACTAGTTTCATGAACGAGTTTTTGGATTTTAGTTGGTAGCTTTGGGGAGTTGGTTGGACACTTCGAAGGTTTGGTTGGAAACCTCCCCAAAACAAAAAAACAGGATCATCCCACAGACCGGTAATTCCCCGATCCATAAGACAACCCTGTTTAACTAAAAGTTACGAGTTAAAATCATATATCTGACCTTTGATCAAATACGCTGCACTCTCAGCGATATTTGTGATATGGTCTGCTGTTCTTTCAAGATAACGATTTACAAAGATTAATTGGACAAGCTGATTGGTTTCTTCTGGATGTTCACTTAGATAATCAGTCAGTTTTTTATAGTTATCACCACTTAATTCATCCACTTCGTCCTCTAAGTCTCCAACTTCTTTTGCAAGTACCATATTTTCATCGAAAAAGGATTGAAGTGCTTTTCCTAGCATTTCAACTGACAGATCTTTCATCTTCTCTAGTTGTGTTAAGTCCAGTAAAGACGTTGTCTGACCAATTTTAATGGTTGATTTTGCAATATTGACGGCGAAATCGCCAACTCGTTCAATTTCAGATGAAATTTTAAGTACCCCAATGATTTCACGCAAATCCCTTGAAATCGGTGCTTCTTTAGCCATAATCCAGATGGCAAACTGGTTAATATCCATTTCGATATTATCAATCGCAGTATCGCCCTCGATGGTTTTAATAGCCAGCTCAACATCTTGTGTTTTCAAGGCTTTGATTGATCTTTCTAGGGCAGTAATGGATAGTTCGCCCATATAGGTAATTTTCTTTTTCAATTCCTCTAAATTCTTCTCGAAGTTTTCACGCATAATCCTCAGTTACCCCCTGTTATCCGAATCGACCTGTGACATAATCCTCTGTTCTTTGATCCTTAGGTGTAGAGAAAATATTATCTGTATCATCGTACTCAACAACTTCTCCGTTCAAGAAAAAAGCTGTTTTATCCGAGATTCGTGCTGCTTGTTGCATGTTATGAGTAACAATAACAATTGTAAACTCTTTTTTCAACTTTGTAATGAGTTCTTCAACTTTTAATGTAGAAATTGGATCGAGTGCAGAAGTAGGTTCATCCATTAAAATCACATCTGGTTTCATTGCAATGGCACGTGCAATACAAACACGCTGTTGCTGACCACCAGACAGACCCAGTGCTGAGGTTTTAAGACGATCTTTTACCTCATCCCAGATGGCTGCTCCGCGTAAACTCTCTTCTACAATTTTATTTAATTCTTTTTTATTCGTGATGCCTTGCCCTCTTGGACCATACGCAACATTGTCAAAAATGCTCATTGGGAATAAATTCGGTTTTTGGAACACCATTCCCACTTTTGTCCGTAATTTGATGACATCACTTGAACTATATATTCTTTCTTGATCAATGACAACTTCACCTGTAATTTTCACACCATCAATTAAATCATTCATGCGGTTTAATGTACGTAAAAAAGTCGATTTGCCACACCCTGAAGGTCCAATTAAAGCAGTAACCTCATTTTCACGAATAGCAAGATCGACGCCGAACAGCGCTTGTTTCTCACCATAGAATAAATTCAAATCCGTTACATTAATTTTCGATGTACGTCCTATATTTTGCTCCATATGCGCAAATACCTCTCCTGATTGATTTTGTGTGATCGCTGGTTCCATTACTGCTGTAGTCATTGATAAGCACTCCTTATTTGTTGGTTCCTTTGTTTAATTTCTTTGATATGTAAGTCGCTGAAAGGTTGATGATTAAAATGATAACAATTAGAACAATACCCACTGCCGCAGCAAGTTCAATGTCTCCCGATTCTTGAGTAACTAAGTAAGAATGAACCGTCAAAGTTCGAGCGGATGAAAAGATCCCCTCTGGCATGGCAGCAACAGTTCCTGCAGTTAAGAAGATGGCAGCTGACTCACCAACAATTCGACCTACAGAAAGGATGATACCTGACAAAATCCCCGGCATGGCATTTGGTAAAATTACTTTATATAAGGTTTGTAGCTTCGTTGTCCCTAGTGCTAACGAACCTTCACGATACGAAGCCGGTACTGTTTTCAAGGCTTCTTCGGTTGTTCGGATGATGACAGGCAAAACAATAATCGTTAATGTCAATGATGCGGCAATAATCGACATACCTAACTTTAAGGTTGTTACAAAGAATACTGCCCCAAACAAACCGTAAATAATCGAGGGGATTCCTGTCAAACTTTCTGTTGCAAAACGTATGACTCTTACCAATCGACCTTGTTTCGCATATTCTTGCAAGTAAACGGCCGCTAATATCCCAATGGGTGTTGCAATGAGCAATGAAATAACAATTGTGTAGATCGTGGTTACAATCATTGGCCAAATACCCCCGCCACCAGTTGGTGAATAATCGCCAAAGATGAAATCGAAACTGATTAAACGAAATCCTTTATAAAAGATGAATCCAACAATCATAACAAGGACAGCAACCGATAAGAGTGCCGAGAACCATAAAAGGCCACGCAACAAGTTATCTTTAGTTTGTCTCATCTTAGTTGCCACCCTTCGAACTGATTCTGGCTAATACAAAATTCAAAATTAATATGAATGAGAATAAAACGATTCCCGTTGCAAACAACATTTCCTGATGTGTGCCGAATGCATAACCCATTTCCAATGCAACGTTTGTCGTAAGTGGTCGAACACTGTCTGTTAAGCTCGTAGGGACGATTAAACTATTACCAGCTACTAATATAACTGCCATCGTTTCTCCGATTGCTCTACCTAACCCTAAGACGACTGCCGTCATAATTCCCGACTTAGCTGCTGGTACAATGACTTTAAAAATGGTCCCAATATGGGAAACACCAAGTGCCAATGATCCTTCACGATACGTTTGAGGGACAGCACGTATCGCCGTCTCTGCTACAGTTACAATTGTCGGTAACATCATGATTGCCAACACCAGTATAACTGCGAGTAAGCTTTGTCCTTTCACTAAACCGAATGTATCTTGTAAAAACGGAACAATGATCGCAAGTCCGAATACACCGTATAGTACAGATGGGATACCCGCTAGCAATTGAATGGCTGGTGAAATGATTTTAGCTACCCGTTTAGAAGCAATTTCTGCTAAGAAAATAGCTGTAAATAAACCAATAGGAACTCCGAGTATCAATGCACCAATTGTTGCGTAAATGGATGCAACAATCATTGGAAATATACCGAATTTGTCTTCACTTGGGATCCAATCAGAACCAAAGATGAAATCTATAAAGCTATAGCCCTGCGCTACAAAGGGATGAGCTCCTTTATAAAATACAAATCCAATGATTAACAATAAAGTGATGACTGAAAGAAGTGCACAAATCAAGAATATTCTTGATGATACCTTCTCTAACATATACTTCCTTTTATTCGCTTTACCGATTGCTACGGACTGCTTATTAGTTGTTGGGATAGACACACTTTATTCCTCCAAAATCACGTTAAATATTATGTTTTTGTCATTCTTTATTTTATAGGAATGGCTCCTGCTTCTGCTGCAATGAGTTGTCCATCTTCACTTAAGATGAAATCTATAAATCGTTGACCTGCTTCTGTTAACTCGCCTTCTTTATGTACAAATAAGAAGGGTCTCGATAAACTGTATTGTCCTTTTAGAACATTTTCTGCTGTTGCTTCTACGCCATTAATATCGATTGTCGAAATGGAATCATCGATATATTCAAATGAAACAAAGCCCACTGCATGTTTATTGTTCCCTACTGTTGTTTTAATATTACCGTTACCACTTGCGATAATGGAATTTCTTATTAATTCGCCAGAGCTGTAATCGACAATTTCTTGGAAAGCATCACGCGACCCTGAACCATCCTCACGAGAGACAACAACAATTTCCAAATCATCTCCACCAAGTTCTTTCCAGTTCGTCACTTCACCTGTAAAAATCTCCTTTACTTGCTCCATCGTTAGGTCTTTTACTTTATTCGTTGGATGCGTCACTACGACAATTCCGTCATAAGCAATTACGATTTCTTTCAATCCACTCGCTCGTTCTTCATCCTTTAAATCACGCGAAGACATACCGATTTCAGACACACCACTGATTGCATTGGTAATACCTGCAGATGAACCAATTTGGTTTATTTCAATATTTGTATTATCCTGCTCTGAATAGGCGTGGGCAAGCTTTTCAGCAAGCGGTCCTACAGACGTTGAACCAGAAATAGCAACTGTGGAATCACTACCTTTTGACCCTTCTTCGTTAGGTTCATCATTGCTGTTACACGCTGATAGTAAAGTAACAAGAGACAGCATTAACATCCCCGTTTTCACATTTTTCAAACTAATCATTTCTGACCTCCTAGAAATAGAATAGGAACTTTTATGTCGTATTTTGTCTAATAATAGAATAATCGCCTAGTGTAAATTTTCAACAGGTTTTTTGTAAAGGTTTTGTAAATTTCATTAAAAACAAGTGACTTTGTGTAAAAGTTTGTTAAGATTTCATGCTTGAGATGATCACTTAGGATGCGTTGAAATTAGGATTTAATCCTTTCCATTTATTTCAGAATTGATGTTAGGTGTTTGTTTAGTTAAAAGGCTTGAAAACCGCTATTTTCACTGGACTATGTCGATTGGTTAGAAGTGACTCCCTTTTCGGTTTTCCTGTTGTGAATATTCGCCTGCCTCGCCCCTACAATATCCTAGTGATAAATGCAGTTATTTTAAAAGAAATGAATAGATGACTTCCTATTAGAGAGTGTAAATGCTTGAAGATGCAATTTACGACAATATAAGCACCTTGTACATTGTATTCTCTGCTTTTCTCTTAAGCAAGTGACAATTCCTTTTACAGAATATAGAGATACTATAAAGAGGTCTAAATTGGATATTTATGGTAAACTGAGGATGAGATTGTGAAGGTTTCTACTTAAAATAAGAGAAATAAATGCAAAAGAGGTGAATGAGTTGGGTTTACATTACAAAGAGTATGGGGATAAGAATGCATCATTAATGGTATTTTTACATGGTGGTGGCGTAAGTAGTTGGATGTGGGATGAACAAATTCAATACTTCAGTCATTATCATTGCATCACAATTGATTTACCAGAACAAGAAAACTTTTCAATTCAATTAAGTGCAGAAAAAGTAAATGACTTGATAGGAAAAATAGCAAACGGTAAAAAAGTAATTGTTATTGGATTTTCATTAGGGGCACAAGTAACGATTCAAATGTTAAGTATTCAACCAAATTTAATCAATTATGCATTTATAAACAGCGCTTTAGTAAGACCGAATGCATTTGTTAGAAATATGATTAGGCCGGCTATAAAACTAACCTTTCCATTAGTGAAAAATAAATCTTTTTCAAAGCTTCAAGCGAAAGCACTCTACGTTGATGAAAAACACTTTGAAACCTATTACAAGAAAAGTTCTCAAATGAAGGCAGATACACTTATTAGAATACTAGAAGAAAATATGTCGTTTACAATACCCAAAGATTTCAGCAAAGCACAGTGCAATATAGTCGTTACGGTTGGAGTAAAAGAAAAAGCCGTGATGAAAAAATCAGCGATGGACATCGTTTTGGCGAATGCAAATTGTACAGGAATCATTATCCCTAACGTAGGCCATGGAATACCCTTGGTGAATCCTAATTTTTTTAATCAAATGATTGAAAATTGGATCCAGGGAGGTAATTTACCACAAGGTATGATAACGATCAAGTAAATCATGTTTGTATGCGCTAAGGGGTAGCTTTCACTCCCCCATCAGTTAGACACTTTCGAGCTTTCGTTAGACACTTAACAGGGTTAATTGGACATCTTCAGAGGTTGCTTGGACACGTCGGAGGATTGGTTGGAAACCTCTCGCTTCAAACCACCCAGCGGAAAAAGTCAGGAAACTGTCCGGTTATTATGGGGCCACTGAAAAAGTTCTATACTATAGTAAGAACTAGTTGA
>NZ_JBYHFP010000016.1:0-81919 GCF_057669885.1 Sporosarcina sp. Y1011
CCCCAAAGCGCCAAGCGATCTAAAATGTACACTCTGAATTAAAGCTCTATTAATAGTGTACACTCCAGCAAAGATGATACCTATACTATTTCGAAGGTGTAAACGTTGTTAAAAGTAATTCAATACTTTATAATAAATTAGTTAGTATATCCCCCGAATTATCCCCATAAATCCATTTCAATGGATTCAAATAACCAGGACCTTGTCCAAGCGCATATTCATGCAAAACTAAAACTAAAACAAAAAAACTGAAACAAAAAAGTTAAATAATACCACTCAAATTTAACTGAATCATCTAATTATTCACTTTTTAACATTCGGAAAAGAGGTGCTTTTAAATGAAATTATCGCCAGTTGAACAGGAAAAATTACTTCTTCACGTAGCTGGAGAACTTGCACTTAAACGTAAAGCGCGAGGAGTAAAGTTAAATTATCCGGAGTCGATGGCGCTTATATGCCATTACATCATGGAAGGTGCACGTGACGGTAAAACGGTTGCACAGTTGATGAGCGAAGGAAAGCATGTACTTAGGGTTGAGGATGTAATGGAAGGTGTCGGCGATATGATTAGCGATGTGCAGATTGAGTGTACATTCCCGGATGGTACGAAACTTGTAACTGTCCATAATCCAATTCAATGAGAGGAGGAAATTCATATGAAACCAGGAGAAATTAGACCGTCAGAAGGTTTGATCGAAATTAACTTTGGGCGAGATGTGTCAACAGTTCGAGTTGCGAATACAGGTGACCGGCCGATTCAAGTCGGTTCCCATTTCCATTTCATCGAAGTAAATAAATTTTTAGAGTTTGATCGTCAACAGGCAGTCGGTATGCATTTAAATATACCCTCAGGCACTGCGGTTCGATTTGAACCGGGTGAAGAAAAAAAAGTAGATCTGGTTGAATTCGGAGGCAAACGTCAAGTATTCGGTTTGAATAAATTGACGGAAGGTTCTACGCATAATAAGGATGAAATTATAGAGAAGGCATCCGAAGGCGGTTATAAAGGAGCTGAAGGTCATTGAAGTTAACGCACGAGCAATATGCAAAAATGTACGGTCCGACGGTAGGCGATAAAGTACGTCTTGCTGATACGGATCTATGGATTGAAATTGAAAAGGATTATACAACATACGGCGACGAAGGTATTTTTGGAGGCGGAAAGTCATTACGAGTTTCAATGGGTCAAAATGGTAAAAATACATCTGATGAAGGTGTTCTTGATTCTGTGATAACAAACGTCATGATTATTGATTACACAGGTATAGTGAAAGCGGATATTGGCATGAAAAACGGGCGTATTGTCGGCGTCGGAAAAGCAGGGAATCCACATACAATGGATGGCGTGGATCAGGACATGATTATCGGTGTTGGAACTGAAGTTTATGCAGGCGAAGGCTTGATTGCAACAGCTGGGGCGATTGACACACATATTCACTTTATCAGTCCTCAACAGGTAGATACTGCACTTAATGCTGGGACAACAACATTCATTGGTGGAGGAACAGGTCCTGCAGCCGGCTCAAAAGCAACTAGTGTGACGCCAGGAAAGTGGCATCTTCACAGGATGTTGCAAGCGGTTGAAGGTTTACCCGTCAATGTCGGTTTGCTTGGAAAGGGTAGTGCATCGACGCACGAACCTTTGGTAGAACAGATCCTTGCGGGTGCAATTGGCCTGAAAATCCATGAAGATTGGGGTGCGACACCATCCGCGCTGGATCAGAGTTTAATGGTTGCAGACGACTATGACATCCAAGTTGCACTTCACTCTGATACCCTCAATGAAGCGGGCTTCGTTGAAGATACGATCGATGCGATTGCGGGGCGCGTCATCCACGTTTTCCATACAGAAGGAGCAGGCGGCGGGCATGCACCCGATCAGCTTAAGATGGCTGCATTGCCGAACATCTTGCCTGCGTCAACAAATCCGACAAAACCATTTACAACGAATACAATCGATGAACACTTGGACATGCTGATGGTTTGTCACCATTTGAAACATGATGTGCCAGAAGATGTAGCATTCGCAGATTCGCGTATTCGTCCCGAGACGATTGCCGCGGAGGACATCATGCAGGACATGGGTATTCTTAGCATTATGTCATCCGACTCACAGGCTATGGGCCGTGTTGGAGAAGTGACAATCCGAACATTTCAAACGGCGAATAAAATGAAACAGCAGCGCGGACCTCTCCCTCAAGATGAAGGAAAAGATAATGATAACCACCGTGTAAAGCGTTATATTTCAAAGTTGAACATTAACCCGGCGATTGCCCACGGAATTAGTCATGAAGTCGGTTCGCTTGAAGAAGGAAAACTGGCGGATATTATCCTCTGGGATCCAGCATTTTTTGGGGTGAAAGCAGAGGTTGTTATTAAAGGTGGAATCGCTGTTTACGCAATGACGGGAGATCCGAACGCATCCATTCCTACACCACAACCTATGATGGGGCGCCGTATGTACGGTTTTCAAGGTCAGGGTCCGCAAAACGCGGGAATGACTTTCCTACCTAAAATTGCCGTGGAAGAGGGACTGCCGGAACAACTTGGTTTGAAACGAATGATCGGTACGGTGAAAAACTGCCGTTCTATTAGCAAAGCAGATATGAAGCATAATAGTGAAACGCCTGAAATTGACGTCAATCCGGAAACATATGAAGTGAAAATTGACGGTGTTTTGGCTACGTGTGAACCTGTAAGCGTTCTCCCGATGGCACAGCGCTATTTCCTATTTTAACTTCATTTAACGGGGTTCAAAACCCGAACGCAATCACACCGAGGCGTGATTGAATTTTAAAGGAGGATGTAAAGTGTTAATTGAAAAGTTAATCGGCAACGTGGGTAGAGAAGAAGAAATTGCCGGTAAAAAAACGGAATGGGTTGAACTTGACTGGGAAGAGTTGAGCAAGCGCATACTCCGTACAGAAACCGATCATGGGACAGATATCGCACTAAAACTTAATCAGGAAGAACCGCTTCAATACGGCGACCTCCTTTTTGAAGATGCTGAGCGCCGCATTGCAATCCGGACGAAAATGGAGCCGGTCATTGTTATCAGCCCGAAAGATATGACGGAAATGGGTAAAGCCGCATTCGAACTCGGCAACCGTCATACCCCTTGTTTAATTGATGAAAACGAAATTATCGTGCGTGCAGACCATACGTTAAATAAGTTGCTAGATGAAGTAGGTGTTTCCTATGAAACAACGGAAAGAAGATTCAAACAGCCCTTCAAATACCGCGGACACTCTCACTGATTCTGCACTTTTACGGTTATTCCAAATCCATGACTCTGCTTTTCCAATCGGATCCTACACGCAGACCTATGGCATGGAAACGTATATACAAGAGGATTTAATCCGGACGAAAGAGGATTTAATCGCTTATTGTACATCGTTTCTATTTCATAACCTGGTTCGCGGTGATGCAATCTTGATCAAAGAAGCGTATGCAGCAGCAGAGGAAAAGGATGTTGAGCAACTTCTTTATTTGGAGCAATTATGCGGGGCCATGAAGCTTGCGAAGGAATCACGTGATGCGAGTATTAATCTTGGCAGACAGTTTATTAAAACGGTGGCTCCGCTCGGAACGGACAAGTTCCTGGCTGAATGGAAAGACCGCATTGATTCGAAAGAGATTAAAGGGCATTATGCCATTTTATATGGCATTTACAGTGCAACAACAGGCGTCAGTGCGCAACATGCCGTCATGACCTATTTATTCGCATCGCTTAACGGACTCGTCCAAAATGCAGTCCGGGCAGTACCATTCGGACAAACTGCCGGTGTCCAGACGACCTACGGGCTGATTGGTCCTGTGACGGAAGCGGCTGAATTGGTGTCGACACTGACGATTGATGATATAAGCAACAATGCGCTAGGCATCGAACTAGCTTCAATGAAGCATGAATATTTATTCTCGAGGATGTTTATTTCTTGATTTTTTTGGGAGGAGTTTTTTTATGAAACCAGTACGTATAGGCATCGGTGGACCGGTTGGATCGGGCAAAACGTCGCTCGTTGACCAACTGACACGTGCAATGCATAACGATTATAATATGGCTGTCATTACGAACGATATTTACACACGTGAAGACGCACAGTTTTTAATCAATAGCGGGGTACTTGAAGAAGACCGTATTTTGGGCGTTGAAACAGGAGGTTGCCCGCATACGGCAATCCGTGAAGATGCTTCCATGAACTTTGCGGCAATCGATGAGCTGAAATCTCGCTTTGAAGATCTTGATATTATATTTGTGGAAAGTGGCGGCGATAATCTATCTGCTACATTTAGCCCAGAACTTGTCGACGGCTATATCTATGTAATTGACGTTGCAGAAGGCCAGGATATTCCGAGAAAAGGCGGACCTGCTTTAACGCGTTCTGATCTTTTGTTGATCAACAAAACGGATCTTGCTCCGTACGTCGGGGTCGATCTTGATCTGATGGATAGCGATACGAAAAAAATGCGCAACGGACGTCCGTACATTTTCACGGATGTGCGAACACAGAAAAATGTAGACAAGGTCGTTGCTTGGATTAAGCACAATATGCTGTTGGAAGGCGCGGAATCCGCTGGTTCAAATGCTTAATCCGACCCGCTCCATCCATCACGGAAAACTAGATGTAGAGTTCGAGTTTAGAAGGGGCTATACACGGATGCCTCATGTTTACCAGCAGCCTCCTTTGAAGGCAAGCCGCGAACTTTACGAAGGGAAAGACCCGACAGCGACGGTTTACATAATGGAATCGTCTGGCGGGATGGTTGCAGGGGATCGAAATGACATTACGGTAAAAATTGCACCAGACAGCAGCGCGAGGCTGATTCAGCAGTCAGCTTTGAAAATCTATCCGTCCCATACAGGGGATACTTGTGTGTTGACAATCGATGTACAGCTCGCCGAACGAGCGCGTCTGGAATGGATGCCTGAAGTCATTATTCCATTCGCCGATGCGAAGTTCCAAGTCGACACGACACTTAGGCTAGCCGCTGATTCAACGGTATTATGGGGAGAAATCCTCGCTCCGGGTCGCGAAAAGCGCGGTGAAATTTTTGACTATGAATCATTGAAATCAAACTTTATGATTTTCGTTGAAGACGAACTGATCGCCTTTGATTCACTGCATTTTTCACCGAAAGAAGTTGACTTAACTGGTATTGGTGTACTGGTAGACGCAATGTATGTTGGCTCAATCTGGCTAGTATCTCCTAAAGCAAAGGACATTGATATCCGTGCATTACAGGAAACACTACGGGTAGAAGAAGGCTTAAATGCCGGTATGACAAGGCTCGAAGGGAACGCGATTCATTGCAGATGGCTCGCGGTTGATCAGTGGATGATGCAAGAAGAGATGAAACGGGTTTATGCGCTTTTGGCGTCAATGGTTTGAGGGGACACTCCGGTTGGGAGGTATCCAATTGGACTGTGGGTTTCATTGAAGAATTGTGCGACGCAGGGAAAGAGCTGCCCAGTTTTCTGTTAGTGTTGTCAAGTTTCACATTTACGTTGTTTACTCACAATTTCCTTCTAAGAAAGCCGGAAATACCGGTCATCGACCTTTGAAACGGATATATTTACCACATATTTCTACATTGTAAATGGGAGTGTAGGAAAAAAGGCTCATTCCCCAGTCCCACATAATCCAATCGAAACTGGTATTGCCGCCGCATACAAATCATCTCAGCTGTTCCGAAAATATATCCCGAAACAGAAGCTGAAAGAGCCTATCTGAAACAGGTCCCGCACGCCGTGAACACCGGAAATTACGGAGTGAGATGCAACACTGAATAATAATTGTAGAATTAGTTTAAAAGGTGAACCCTTATTTAATGGGGTTCACCTTTTTGGTTTGTCCGACAAGGTCGCGGTGATATAGGGTGTGAGATCCGAGCGGCAGGTCTCTAATTTAAGGAACACAACCACATACAAGGCACGGCAGGTTGAGTATGTTTTCCGAACATAACGAGGTCCAATTTTGCCGAAGGGTGTATGTAATAAATGAAGCAGCTAGGCGGGAAGGGAATGATTACTCTCTTGCGAGGGAGGTTCGATTGATACACAAAGTCCAATTGGTTACCCAATATAAGTAGTTATTTAGTGGTGTTTTTGATAAAATTCTTAATACGCCCAATTTGGAATTGACTAACTATTATTATTGTCTTACAATAATACATACAAGCAAAAAGTAATAGATTACCATTTTTAAAAAGGGAGGTATTGATTCAGTAGTGCAGTGGAAATTTTTAAAGCTTTATGCATAAAGTGTAAGCGGTTTCATCGAGCTGGCTATCTGTAGTTAGATTATTTAGTTGAATAACTTTTCTTCCTTTATAAAAGTGAAGCCCTATTTTATTTGTATATGGATGTTAAGGGTGGTTTGAAGATAGGGTTATCAGTGGTTTCAAGTCTAACGATAAAATATGAATTTAGGGGAAGTGAGCACATGGTAAGCGTTCAAGAGAAGGTTCAAGAAAAGGTTCAAGGGGAAGCTCCAAATATGTCAATTAACAATAACGAAATTAAGCCACCGATTATTAATAAACAAAAAAAGACAAACGTTCGTTGGTTTACGGTTATGATTCTCTTTTTAGTCACAGCTATAAATTATGCGGATCGAGCTACCTTGTCTATTGCAGGAACAGATATGTCGCGAGACCTGGGACTAAATTCAGTTATGATGGGTTTAATATTTTCAGCATTTGCGTGGTCATATGTGGCTGGTCAAATTCCAGGAGGGTGGCTGCTTGACCGCTTTGGATCGAAGAAAGTATATTTCTGGAGTATTTTCTTATGGTCAGGATTTACATTGTTGCAAGGATTTCTTGGCACATTCGGATCCGCAGGTACCGCTGTCATTATTTTATTTGGACTACGTTTTTTAGTCGGCTTGGCAGAGGCACCTTCTTTTCCGGCCAACAGCCGAATTGTTGCTTCCTGGTTTCCAAGTCATGAACGTGGAACCGCTGCTGCCACATTCAATTCAGCGCAATATTTTGCAACTGTCCTTTTTGCCCCGATAATGGGCTACATTACGTACACATTTGGCTGGGAATATGTTTTCTACTTTATGGGGGCACTAGGTATTCTCGCAGCCTTCGGATGGTTGAAGGTATTTTATAATCCGAAAGATCATCCGCGAGTTAATCAAGCCGAGCTTGATTATATTGAACAGGGCGGCGGTTTAACTAGTATGGATCAACAAGTAACGAAGAAAGAGAAAGTAAAAGGTGAAGGTTGGAATAATGTTAAGCAGCTTTTAGGTAACCGTATGTTACTTGGTATATATCTCGGACAGTATTGTATTACAACTTTGACCTACTTTTTCCTAACTTGGTTTCCTATTTATCTGGTACAAGAAAGAGGCATGACAATCCTTCAAGTTGGTTTTGTCGCTTCGCTTCCGGCAATTTGCGGTTTTATTGGCGGTTTGTTAGGAGGAATTTTCTCGGATTTCTTGCTGAAAAAAGGATTCTCGCTGACGGTTGCCCGTAAAACACCTATAATTTTAGGGATGATTATGTCAATGAGCTTAATAGCAGCAAACTTTGTGGATGCACAATGGGTAGTTATTTTCGTCATGTCTCTTGCATTTTTCGGTAAAGGATTTGGAGCACTTGGCTGGGCGGTCATGGCAGACACATCACCAAAAGAGATGTCAGGCATAAGCGGTGGCTTATTCAACACATTTGGAAATGTTGCCGGAATTACGACACCTATTATTATCGGTATAATTATTGCTACAACTGGATCATTTAATGGAGCACTTCTATTTGTTGCTGCCAATGCACTTGTTGCAATACTTAGCTATCTTTTCCTTGTAGGTGAAATCAAGCGAGTAGAATTGAAGGCATAAGCATTTAAACTATTGATCGAACGATTGAAGAAGTTGGTTGGGAAATTTTCAATGACATTCTTGAAGTTGCTAGCGGAACGAAAAAAACATGGGCATATAAATGGGGAGTTCATAATGACTTGGCTTTGTTCAATCCTTCGCCAGTAACATAATCACTGTTTTCAGAACAAATAAAAATATCGTTTGACAGATTAGTTTAATTGTCTTACAATAAGACATATAGAAACTAATTAACTATTATTGAAGGGTGGAATTCACATGACAACAAAGAAAAGGCAAGCTCCGAAAGGGATTTTAGGATTCCCAGTCGCTCCAATGGATGCCGAAGGGAAATTGGATTTACATGGATTAGGAAAGAATATCGAGTTTTTAATCGAAGGGGGTTTGTCTTCCATTTTTGTGGCGTGCGGAGCAGGTGAATTTCATGCTATCAGCAACGAAGAATACAGATCGATGGTAGAAGTTGCCGTAGAAAAGACAAAAGGCAGAGTTCCACTATATACAGGTGTTGGTGGAAACATTACGCACGCGTTGGAGCAGGCGAAGATTTCTGAAGAGCTTGGCGCGGAAGGGTACTTGATTTTACCGCCGTATCTGATCGAGCCTTCACAGGATGGTATATACAATTATTTGAGCGAGATCATAAAAAGCACGGAGTTGAATGCGATTGTTTATCAGCGTGATAATTGCATTTTTGAAGCCGAAACCCTTCAAAAGTTATGCAAACTGCCACAACTGGTAGGGTATAAAGATGGTATTGGAAATATGGAGAAGAATGTCGAGTTTACACATCTAATCGGGGACCGTCTTGAGTGGGTCAACGGTATGCCTCTAGCAGAAGTAACGATGGCTGCCTATGTGAACCTTGGATTCACTTCGTACTCATCAGCGATTTCAAACTATATTCCACATATTTCAGCGAAATATTATGAAGCGCTTCTAAGTGGAAACAAAGAAGTGTTGAATGAAATATATGAAAACGTGATATTCCCAATTCATCGTATCCGTAAACAGAAGAAAGGATACGCGGTTTCTTTAATCAAAGCAGGCATGCAAATTGTTGGTCTTCCTATTACAACGAATGTCAGGGCACCAATCGCTCCTGTTGAAGAAGGGCATTATGAAGAACTCAAAGTAATTATTGAAAATGCATTGAAGAAATATCCTGCTCATGCAGAGACAGTACAATAGGAGGCAATTATGACTACTACAACTGAAGTAACAACAAAAACGTATTTAAATTATATTAACGGCGAATGGGTCGCATCAGAAACAGGGAAGACAGGGGTGAGTAAAAATCCGGCTAGTAAGGATGAAGTTGTAGGATCTTATCAACTATCCTCAAGTAATGATTTCGACAATGCCGCGACTTCCGCACGGCAAGCTCAAAAAGCGTGGCGCAAACTTACTGGAAACGTTCGAGGCGACTACTTGTTGAAAGCTGCTTCTATTATGGAAGAGCGCATTGACGATATCGCGACTGCGATGACACAAGAAATGGGTAAGACATTCCCAGAAGCAAAAGGTGAGACTGCACGCGGCGTAGCCATTTTACGTTACTACGCCGGTGAAGGGATGAGACCGGTTGGTGACGTAATTCCATCGACAGACAGCGAAGCACTAATGTTTACAACGAGAGTACCGCTTGGCGTTGTTGGAGTGATTACTCCTTGGAACTTCCCGGTAGCAATCCCTCTTTGGAAAATGTCTCCGGCCTTAATTTATGGAAATGCAGTTGTTATTAAACCCGCGAGTGAAACGGCTATTACATGTGCAAAAGTGATTGAGTGTTTGCATGATGCAGGAATTCCTGCAGGGGTTGTCAATATGGTAACAGGTTCCGGTTCACTTCTCGGGCCAGAAATGGCAAGTAACAAAAACATTGACGCAATCACGTTTACAGGGTCAAATACGGTTGGGAAATCACTGGCTCAGACAGCTGTTGATAGAGGCATTAAATACCAACTGGAAATGGGTGGGAAAAACCCTGTAATCGTTGCCAACGATGCAGATCTTGATTTGGCAGTCGAAGCAACGATAAGTGGTGGATTAAAATCATCTGGCCAAAAATGTACAGCGACGAGCCGAGTCATCGTTCAGCAAGACGTCTATGAAACGTTTAAAGGGAAACTGCTTGAAAAAGTGGCTGAAATCACTGTCGGGGACGGCATGGATGCAGGAACATGGATGGGGCCTAGTGCAAGTCAAGGTCAGTTGGATACAGTTCTATCTGCGATTGAAAAAGGAAAAGCAGAAGGGGCTACATTGCTCCTAGGTGGAAACGAAGTTAAGAAAGATGGTTTGAATGGTTACTTTGTTGAGCCGACTGTATTCGAACATGTATCGCCTGACATGGCGCTTGCGCGAGAAGAAATTTTTGGCCCAGTTCTTGCACTTATGAAAGTAGAGACAATCGAAGACGCACTTGAATTGGCAAATGACTCGGAATATGGACTAAGTGCATCCATTTTCACGACGAAAATTAGTAATATGCTTTCATTCATCAATGAAATGGATGCTGGTCTAGTCCGCATCAACGCGGAAAGCGCAGGGGTTGAACTGCAAGCTCCTTTCGGCGGCATGAAGCAATCTAGCTCCCATTCACGTGAACAAGGGCAAGCAGCTAAAGAATTCTATACGTCAATCAAAACAGTATTTATAAAATAAGATGAATCAGAAGGAGTTATGCGATAAAAAGCTTAACTCCTTCCTTTTCAAAAGAAGGATAAGCATGAGGGGTAGGGAAAATAGTAGTCGGGGGGAATTATGAATGTTAATTGGTGAAAAAAAGGAAAGTACAGTTACTTTTAATGCGGATGGGGAAAAAGCGGGTACTCCGCAAGTTACGAAAATGACTGTCATTCCTGTTGCAGGCCACGACAGTATGCTATTGAATCTGAGTGGTGCACATAGCCCATACTTTACGAGGAATATTGTCATTCTTGAAGATAATCATGGGAATAAAGGGATAGGAGAAGTACCGGGTGGAGAGGCGATTCGCCAGACGTTAGAAGATTCAAAGCCATTCGTAATTGGTGAATCCATCGGTACATATAACTCAACTTTAAATAAAGTTCGACAGCAATTCGCAGTTAGGGATGCAGGCGGACGCGGTTCGCAAACATTTGATCTGCGAACGACAATTCATGTTGTTACGGCTATTGAAGCAGCTTTACTAGATTTACTAGGGAAGTTCCTAGATGTACCTGTCGCTGAATTGCTTGGTGAGGGTCAGCAACGCGATAGTGTAGAAATACTTGGGTACCTTTTTTATCTAGGTGATCGAAACAAAACGGATTTACCTTATCTAAGTGATACGGAATCGAAAGATGATTGGTTTAGACTACGTCATGAAGAAGCTTTGACGCCTGAATCGATTGTTGCACTTGCGGAGGCGGCCTATGAACGCTATGGCTTTAATGACTTTAAACTAAAAGGCGGAGTGCTTTCCGGAGATGAAGAGATGGCAGCGGTGACAGCGCTTGCAAAACGTTTCCCTGAAGCAAGAATTACACTGGATCCAAACGGTGCCTGGTCTTTAGAGGAAGCAATTCGACTTTGTAAAAACCAACATGATGTACTTGCCTATGCTGAAGATCCATGTGGAGCGGAAGCTGGATATTCGGCTCGTGAAGCAATGGCTGAGTTCCGCCGTGCTACAGGACTTCCAACAGCTACCAATATGATTGCAACGGACTGGAGACAGATGGGCCACGCAATTCAGCTTAATGCTGTTGATATTCCATTAGCAGATCCACATTTCTGGACGATGCAAGGTTCAGTTCGAGTCGCGCAAATGTGTAATGACTGGGGATTGACGTGGGGCTCGCACTCAAATAACCATTTCGATATCTCTCTTGCAATGTTCACACATGTTGCAGCAGCTGCACCTGGAAAAATCACGGCGATTGATACGCATTGGATTTGGCAAGATGGTCAACATTTAACGAAGGAACCGCTTCAAATTAAAAATGGGAAAATTGAAGTTCCCTCTGCGCCTGGCTTAGGTGTTGAAATTGATATGGAACAGATTGAAAAGGCGAATAAACTCTATATCGATCAAAAACTTGGAGCTCGTGATGATTCTATAGGTATGCAGTATTTAATTCCAGAATGGCAATTCGATAATAAACGACCTTGCTTAGTAAGGTGATTTCAAATCGACAGAGTTTTACTATATAAAAAAATGTAGGATAGACCAGCGGAAAACGTTGGTCTCTATTCTCGTTTGAGGGGGATAAACATGCATTTTATTGACGAGCAAGAAATTAGAAGTCTTATCTCGATGAAAGAGATAATCGATACTATCGAAGACTATTATGTGAATGACGGGGAGAAGAAATCATTTGTTCCAGAACGATTATTCATCAATGATGCCGAGAACTCGGCTCTATTGATGCCTTCCTTTTACGAAGATTATTACGGGGCGAAGCTGATTGGTATTGCTCCAGGCAATGCTGCAATCGATGAAGCAACGTTGAGGGGTATCTTCCTGTTGAATGAAAGGAAGACGATGAAACCACTTGTGATCATGGATGCACGAACGATAACTGCTATGCGGACTGGTGCTGTAAGTGGATTGGGTATGAAATACTTGGCATCCAATGAAACGGAGACCATTGGTATTATAGGTACTGGCGATCAAGGGTGGAGTCATTTGCAGGCGGCTTGTGCTGTAAGGTTAGTACAGAGGGTTTTAGTGTATAATCGTAGTAAGGAAAGACTCGATAACTTTATAGAGAAAGCGAAGAAGGAATTTCCAACTATTCGATTTGATAGTTCAGATCCTGCGACCATTGTAAAAGAGGCGCAAATTATTATTACAACGACAACATCAACAAGTCCGGTTATTCCTTACGACGGGCAAGTTGATTTGACTGGAAAGCATTTCGCAGGTTCAGGTGCATTCAAATCATTCATGCAAGAGATTCCCGACTCAATTATCAAAGAAGCAGATCATCTATTTGTAGATACGCACGCAGCGTTTTCCGAATGCGGTGAAATGATTAACGCAAGAAAGTTTGGCCATAGCGAAGAGACAATCCCTGAACTGGGGACCTTGGTTCAACAAGGTGAAAATGAAGAGACGAAGCAAAAAGTAACCGTTTTTAAATCGGTAGGTGTATCTATTTTTGACATCCTAACAGCAAAACTAATCTACGAGAGATATCAAAGTCGGGTTGAAGTATAAAGTGTACTTGAAAACCTGAGAAAAGGAGGGATGAAATGAAAGAATATAAAGTGGACAATGTCCGTAGAAGCACCCTCTCGCAACAGGTGTTAGAACAAATTGTTCAGCTATTAATGAGCGGACAGCTAAACCCGGGTGATAAATTGCCATCGGAAATGAATTTGATGGAACAATTTGATGTTAGCCGACCTGTTCTGCGGGAAGCGCTTAGTTCTTTGGAGACCTTGGAAATCATTACAAGAAGGCCGCGCGGAGGTACGTTTGTAAATGATAGGGTCGGAAGTAATCCGTTTAAGGTAATGCTCGCCTTATCTATTAACAATGTTCCTGCAATCATCGAAGCGCGCATGGCGTTAGAGTTGGGGCTCGTTACGATTGCTGCCGAAAAGATATCGGATGAGCAACTTGAAAAGATCAAAGAAACAATTGATAGTATTCAAGAAAATACAGATAGTAATTATGGTCGTTTGGATAAGGAATTCCACAGATTGATTGCACAAAGCGCCGATAATCCAGTTGTCGAAGGAATGATAGATTCACTGCTCATCACGCACGAGAAAACAGATAGCTTAATCACCTATCGAGAGCCTGATATTACGATTGAGCATCACTTAGCAATCTATGAAGCGTTGAAAAAAAGGGATCCTTTTGAGTCCTTCAAGCAGATGTATACACATTTAAGTTATGTGAGAAAGAAAATAATGGCAGACTATGAGGGGAAACAGTAGCTAGGAAAAGTTGTACACCCTAGCTTTTTTGTTTGCCTAACTTGTCTAAGGAAAAAGACATAATTAAAATCTTTTGTATATTCTGTATTGACATTCTATTTAAAGACCTGTATTGTACTGGTTAACAACTAAATACGTAACTTTCTTATCCAGAGAGGTGTAGGGACTGGCCCGATGATACCTCAGCAACAGACTTTTTAAGTACTGTGCTAATTCCAGAAGCGTAAGTGTAATGCTTACTGCTTGGAGATGAGAAGAGCAAATAGCGAATTCGCCAAAACCTCTTCTATAAATTTAGAAGGGGTTTTTTGTTCTTTCTGGAGACCAAAGTTACCTTCAAAAAATGAAGGGAGAATTATTATGTTTTTGAAAAATTCACCAATTAAATTGAGTTATCAACAAACTTAGATAAAGTGCCCTCAAAAGACTCAGTCGTTTTTAACATCGTTCCGAAGCCAGAAAAAGCATCCGGATTTCCAGTCCGCTCATACGCGCGACTGTCGATAGAGAAGGGAAATAACCCGCTCATACGCGGAACTGTCGTTAGAAAATAAATAAAGCCCGCTCATACGCGGAACTGTCGTAAGAAAAGAAAAATAACCCGCTCATACGCGATACTGCCGAAAGAAAAGGAAAAGAACCCGCTCATACGCGGTACTGCCGAAAGAAAAGGAAAAGAACCCGCTCATACGCGATAATGCCGAAAGAAAAGAAAAAGAGTTCGCCCATTCGCGTCCTGTTCGAATAAAATCAAAATCCACTAAAAAAAGAGAGAAGGAATTTACTATGACAAATCAAGCGACAACACTAACGAAAGCACCATTCAGAGCGGATCACGTTGGAAGTTTACTACGACCGGATAACTTGCATAAAGCGCGCAAAGACTTCAAAGAAGGCACAGTTACTGCACAACAATTACGAGAAGTAGAAACACAGGAAATTAAACGGGTGGTTAATAAGCAAATTGAAGTTGGCTTGGAACTTGTAACAGACGGTGAATTTAGACGTACATGGTGGCATTTGGACTTCTTGGAGCATTTGAATGGAATTGAAGGATATGTGCCTGAGAAAGGTTACACATTTGACGGGGTTGAAACTGAAAAATACGACGTTCGCAACACAGGTAAGATTTCATTTAACCCCAATCATCCATTCATTCAAGACTTTGTTGAGCTTAATGAAATCGTTGGCGGCCGTGCTGTTGTGAAACAAACGATTCCGAGCCCAAATCAACTCTTTAATATTGGAATCCGTAATAGTGACATTTACCCTGACGTTGAAGAATTTGCAAAAGATGTTATTCAAGCATACAAAGATGCTTTGAAAGCATTTTACGAAGCGGGTGTACGCTACTTGCAGTTGGATGATGTCTATATTGCCGGGCTCTCTGCACCGAATATCCCATTCAATGACGGAGCCTATTCAAGAGAACAACTAATTGACTTGGCACTGCGTGTCATTAATGGTGTGCTGGAAGATAAACCAGAAGATTTAGTCGTAGCAACTCACTTATGCCGCGGGAACTACCAATCGACGTGGGCGTTTGAAGGAAGCTATGCATTGATTGCGCCAACGCTCCTTGCAAAAGAAAAAGTGGATGGCTTCTTCTTGGAATATGACGACGAACGTTCAGGAGACTTTAAACCGTTGGATCATGTTCCAAATGGTGGAGCAAAAGTCGTGCTGGGTGTTGTTACATCGAAAAATGGAGAAGTAGAAGACAAAGATGCGGTTATCGCGCGCATTCAAGAAGCGGCGCAATACGTGCCACTTGAACAGCTGTGCTTGAGCCCACAATGCGGATTTGCTTCAACGCATCACGGCAACAAATTGACAGAAGAACAACAATGGGAGAAATTGAAATTCATTGTAGACGTAGCGAAGGAAGTCTGGAACTAAATTAAGTAGACCTGAACAGAGCTCATTTGCTTTGTTCAGGTCTATTTTTCATTTCACAGTAAATGGTACAGCGACGGATAACTCATACAACGGCTCACCAAGCGATAAAAATGTTTTCACAAGACGGTATTCGCCTGGAATCAGCGTCACGCCGAGCGCATCGACCGAAAAAGTCTGGCGTGCTTTGCTGCCGGCTGACAATACATTTCCATAGTCTTTGAAGGACGGATTCTTTAAGAACACAGCATCTGAATACGTAATGATAAACCACTGGTCATCTTTAATTACTTCTATATGATAAAACTCACCCAATTGATAGTCGGATGAAGTGGCATTTTGTACGACCGTCTTGATAACAGATGGTGATCCGAGGTAAGTATCTTCTTCAAGCGTAAGTGATAAACCTTCCTCGGATGCATGCATCTCTTGGTCAGGTACTGGGTAAGACAATGTAGAAATGGTAGATTCATTTCCGCACGCGGTGAGGACAAGTATAAGGGTAAGTGCAATTGTTAGTGGCTTCTTCAAAATAGGTACACCTCCACTTCTATCATATCCCTTTGATTGTGGATAAACATTGATTAAAATCAAGTACTTGGTTGTGGATAAGTTGTAATAGTAAAAAAATACTATTTATGAACATGTGGATAGTTTATTAAGTGAGAATGAAACTTCCCCCTCAGATTTCCGTATAACAAAGAAAGGGGTGGTTTTGGTGAGAACAGATCTACGTGAACGGCAATTGGAACTGGCAATGAGACGGACGCAACGCAATCGAATCAAACGGCGGTTGGAAGGGACTGAGTCGCAACTATCAGAAGCAATTGGAATGCGTGATAAATTTCGAGAACAGCTGACAAAAGAGCAGCGTGACGTCGTGAAACTTGGGAAGTTCTCTTTCATGAATAAAATTAGTGAGTGGACGGGCACATGGAATGAAAAAATGGACAAGGAAATTTCAGAAGCTGCTGAGGCTGAATTGCAATACAATGAGGCTGAAAAAGTAATGATAGATTTAGAGGCGGAAGCCAAAAAACTGCGTGAAGACATGAAAAATCCAACTTTCTCTTATATAGATGAAGACTGGGCAGATTTTATAAAGGAAAAGGAGACATGGATTTGGCACAATGATTCCGTTGCAAACAGTACACTGCAAAAAATTGCAGATGACCGGGTAAGGGTGCGTTCGCTGTGCCGCGAAATCAACGAAGCAAGCGACGCTGGTCAAAAAGCTAGCCTTGCACTGGATGCGGCGCTGGATAAGCTTGAATCAGCGGAAGGTATGTCGGTTTGGGACACGTTTCTGGGCGGCGGTTTGATTGTATCAGCGCTCAAGTATTCCGAAATTAACAGTTCCGACGACCTCGTCCACCGCGCGCAACGTGCACTTCGCCATTATGAAACAGAATTGATGGACGTTCAGAATGCTGCGACTGAATCATTCATAGTAAATAAAAAGGATATTTTCACATTCACAGATCTGTTTTTTGATAATATATTTTCAGACTGGATGGTTCATTCGCGCATTACAGATGCGAAAAGCAATTTAAATGCTGTGTTACAAGACGTTCGCAAAGTACAGGACAGACTTGCAAGAATGCGGGATGAAATGATCCATGAGTTGGAACGATTGGATGTGCAGGAAAAGGAGATTATTGAAGCGTGACGGCTAGTCCGCGGGGGATTAGTAGAGTTCGGCAGCCTGTCATGGCAAACAAAAAATCCTTTACTTTTAAAGCAGCGGGATGCAGGTAATGCATCCCGCCGTATAATGCAGCAGTTTTCGAACAACTGCTGCATGGTTCATGCGAAAGCCAAGAATTCAAGCCGATTGCCAAAAGGATCATGTGTGAAAAAGCGAGAACGGCCTTCAATTGGGGGCTCTTCGCTAATGATGTAACTAGCTTCTTCCAATCTCGATTTTAACTGATCAAGTGCATTCACTGTAAAACCGGGGTGCGCTTTTTTGGCTGGGATGAAGTCTTGCTGAATGCCGATGTGCACTTCTTGTGAACCACACTGGAACCAGCAACCGCCGCGTGCCTTCAAGTTTTCTGGTTTTGGGATTTTCTGCATGCCAAGAAGGTCTCCATAAAACGTCCGAGCTGCATCCTCAGAACCGGGTGGCGCTGCAATTTGGATATGATCAATGCCTGTTAGAAACGAACTCATGATTCATCACTCCTTTGAACGTTATACCTTCAGTATAGCCCTCATTTAACCGCCACACCATTCCTCATTTTGGACTGCCAGACATAAGTAACTCTTATTGAAACCGGTAAAAGTATTCAATTTTTCCTATCAGAGTCAATTTCATTGTTTCTTATTTTAATTGCAAAAACTAATATTAACAAGATTTCTTAATCGATTATTCGTTTGCATGGATGAGTTCCGTTGATTGTAACATAAGGCGGCGACTCCTGCGGGAACAGCGCGAGCGGAAAGCCCCGCAGGAACGAAGTGACGAGGAGATTGAAGCCGTGCCCGCGGAAAGCGTCCGCCTGGAGTGTAAATCAACCTTGTTCGGATTTCATATAAAATCTTCAATTATGAAGTTAACTCATTAATCAAACGAATATCTTTACACCATATTGCATATAGTGTACTATGTAACTAATACACCAATACATTAAGGAGGAAAGCTTATGAAGCAGTGGAATGGGTTAGTGAAAAAAGAGTGGATAACGATGAAGTGGGCGTTACTCGTTAGTGCATTGTTCGGAACCCTTGTCATGTCCTTTTTTCCGCTATTGATAACCAGATTTTTGGGATCCGAAGTACATGTTTTTGAAGTCGCGCTTGTTATCTGTTTTCTATGGGCGATTGCAAGTGCGTTCGCTCCGGTGATTGCATTGTCTACGATGCTGGAAAGGGACATGAAGCGTCCGGATGTATGGCTTCATTCGACAGCATCTATTTATAAACTGGTTGGCGCAAAAGCATTGTTGGGATCCCTTATTGGCGCAGTAGGACTGCTAATTTCTACAATCGTTCTTGCGGTACAATACGCATTATTCAAATCTGCAACAATTACATTCAACGATTTGTTTTTCTTTGGAAGTATTTTCATCGTACTGGTTTTTGCGGTTTCGTTCATTTTCATGAGTGTCGGATTTTTCTTCTGGGTCATTGATCGTCTGATGAAACCTTTTTTAAAGGGATATTCAATAGTGGCTACTATCATTTTGATCTTCATTTCATCTCGAATCTATAGTCTATTCACCCTTTCGGAATTTTATCAGAAGCTGGTGTCGATTGGACCTATTGATGTCATGAAACTCAAAAATCCGTCACTTAATGTGGAGTTCATTTACATTGAGCATATGGAGACACTATTTTACTCAGGTGAAATTCTATTCAATGTTTTTTGTACAGTCGCTTTTTTCATCGTAGCAGCTGTTCTGTTTGAGAAGAAAGTGAGGTTGTAAGGCCTATGAAAAGATGGAGAGGGTTAGTGCTAAAAGAATGGGTGCAGATGAGATGGAGACTTGTTTTCTATATTTTCATCAATAGTCTAATCCTATTTTGGGGAGTAGATCATCTGGTTTTTGGATTGCCAGAGGACCTTTTCGCTTCTCTCCAACCGATGATTGGACTTTGTTTCATCCTCCACTTGGTTATGGCGGTAACTTTGCTGTTTGATAGTCTTGGAAAGGAAATGGGACATCTGGCTATTTGGCTTCATTCTCCGGCATCGATATGGCAGCTGGTGGGTGCAAAGTTTTTACTAATTAGCTTGACGGTAGGCTGTTCGCTCGTACTATGCGGAATGATTGCTGGAATTACTTATTACGCGGACGGTGGAACGGTGTCCGTTGTAGACAATCTGCTTTTATCGCTTAGTGTGGGCGCTGTCATTATGTTGAACGCCCTCTATGGCATGGCACTCGTGTTTTTCTTCTGGTCGATTTACCAGGTGTTTCGTTCACGGATAGGCTTGTTCTCGATTGTTTTCATCATTATCTTGGTCAACATTTGGATTATTGGATGGGGATTTGTCTGGTTCACGGAGGCATTCCAAACGGTCAAGGATATGGGGCCAATGTATGGCTCGATTCAGGAGATGAATCTACTAATGTTTAACAATTACATTGTCCCAAGCGGAACGATTTTAACAATCGGCAGTATTGTATTATACGTTTTACTGACGGTATTCTATTTCGTTTTCGGGTCCATGTTATTCGAAAAGAAAGTGAGGTTGTAACAATGGGCATTAATTTTCTTCCAGACAAACCGATTTACCAACAGCTCATCGACCTGATTACGGGAGATATCATCCGAAGAACGTTGAAGCCAGGGGAGAAATTGCCGTCTGTTCGTGAGTATGCCATTGAAGCTGGTGTGAATGCCAATACGATGCAGCGCGTCTATAAGGAGCTGGAGCAAATGGAAATCACCGAAACGAAGAGAGGGCAAGGATCTTTCGTCACGGAAGATGAAGTGAAAATAGCCATGCTTCGTAATGAAATGAAGGAACAGCTTGTGGCGTCATTCATTCAAAATGTTGAAGCACTTGGTTTTACGACTTCAGAAATGCTGCAGCACCTACAGAAAAGGGGTGGAAAAGATGATTGAGCTTAGAAATGTATCGAAAAAGTATGGCAGACGAAAAGCGCTTGACGGTCTTACACTTTCCCTGCCGCAAGGAAAAATAATCGGGCTTGTTGGAGAGAATGGAAGCGGAAAAACAACGCTGTTGAAACTGATTGCCGGATTAGTGACACCTGATTCTGGAAGTGCTGTGTTAAACGGAAGTCACATTAAGCGAAGGGTGGCATCGACTATCGCTTATATGCCGGACACGGACCTGTTCTATCCGTATTTCACTGTGGGTCAACTCATCGAATATTACGAGTCGCAGTTCACCGATTTTAACTTGGTGAAAGCGAAGGAGATTGCGCAATTTTTAAATCTTTCACTCGATTCTAAAATAAAACATTTGTCCAAAGGGAACCGGGGACGTGCCAAAATTGCGGTGACGCTTGGACGTGAAGCGGATTACTATTTGTTGGATGAACCCTTCTCCGGCCTCGATCCGATGGTGCGTGATGACATCGCGAAAGGCCTGATCCGTTTCACTGATACTGAGCGCCAAACCATTTTAATGTCGACACATGAAATAAAAGAAGTGGAACCATTGCTCGATGAAATCGTAGTACTAAGAGGGGGACGTATAATCGCTCATGAAGCGGTTGACGAAATCCGGAATACTTACGGGAAAGATGCCACTTCATGGATGGTGTCACTGTTCAAAAAGAAAGGGTGATGTGGGGATGAAACCAGTAGTAGAATTAAAGAATTTATCGAAAACAATCGGTAGAAAAAAGATTATCGACAACTTGAGTCTATCGTTGTATCCTGGACAAATTACAGGGTTCCTCGGACCAAATGGAGCTGGGAAAACGACGACAATTCGTATGATGGTTGGTCTCATGAAGCCATCGGGCGGGGATATCGTCATTGACGGTAAATTACTAGCTGATGATTTTGAAGAAGGCCTATCGAAGGTCGGAGTCATTGTAGAGAATCCGGAAATGTACAAATTCATGTCGGGTTACAAAAACTTAGTGCACTTTGCGCGTATGCATGACGGTGTGACAAAAGAGCGGATTAATGAAGTCGTTAATAAGGTAGGTATGCAAAATCGAATTCATGAAAAAGTATCAACCTATTCACTTGGAATGAGGCAGCGACTCGGATTGGCACAGGCGCTTTTACACAATCCGAAGTTTCTGATTCTTGATGAGCCGACAAATGGACTCGATCCCGCAGGAATTCGCGAGTTCCGGACGCATCTAAAAGCAATTGCGGAAACAGAAGGCGTTTCTGTTTTTGTTTCAAGCCATATGCTATCGGAAATTGAACTTATGTGTGATCGGATTGCAGTCATTCAGAACGGGAAACTGGTTGATATCCGAGATGTGTCGAATGAGCAGGAATCTCATTACTATATTGAAGCATTTCCGATAGAAACTGCTGAAGCTTTGCTAATTGCGGGCGGATTTACAATTGAACCACTGAATGGCGGATTTATCATTAATGCAGAAAAAACGCAGATACCAGGACTTATCCAGCAGATGATGGCACAGGAAATTCAATTGTTTGCAGTCCAACCGCATCGCAAAACACTGGAAGATCAATTCCTAGAAATGACTGGAGGTGGCCAGATTGCTGAAGCTCATACAAAATGAATGGATGAAATTATGGAGTAAAAAAGCGACTTGGGTTATGACTGGCCTACTCGTGTTGGCGATTTTAGGAATGTTCGGTCTGACGAAATGGATTGATTCGGTCAATGATTACGACGAACAAGATTGGAAAACAAATGCACAGAACGAATTAACCTACGCAGAACAAGATTTAAGCAGTCCGGGTCTTTCAGAAAGCGACCGAAAGCGAATTGAAAAGAATAAGAAGATTCTTGAATACCGCTTGGCAAATTCAATCGAACCGCTAGACGGTAATAGCCGGGAGAGTATGATTATGAATTCAAGTACAATCGTCGGAGCTATCGTTGTTTTGCTTACGGTTATTGTTGCGGCAGGAATTGTTGCATCTGAATTTACACAAGGAACGATAAAGATGCTGTTATCCCGCCCCGTCAAAAGATGGAAAATCTTAACGTCCAAATACACGACGGTCATATTATTTGGCATTTTTCTTATGTTACTCGGATTTATCGTCTCCATACTTGGCGCGTTTCTCTTATACCAATCAGGCAATGGTGCAGAACTTGTTTGGAACGGGAAGGAAGTTGTAGAAGTATCGGTCTGGGGTAAAGGGCTTTATATGTTGTTACTATCATTCGGGAATGTTTTCGTAACGGCAACATTTGCGTTCATGATTGGTAGCGTATTCCGTTCTAGCTCACTCGCAATCGGACTATCGCTGTTCATTTACTTCATGGGCTCGACATTGGTCATGCTATTAGCAAAATACGAAGTCGTGAAATACATCGTCTTCACACATATGGATTTGACGATTCATGAAACAGACTTTCAAATTGTAGAAGGCATTACGATGCAATTTTCACTCGCCGTTCTTGCAGTGTATGTTGTAATATTCCTGTTTATCAGCTATACGACGTTCATTAAACGGGATATTACAGCTTAATCGCTCTTTTTTTAACGAGATAGTCAGAGACTTGCCCGAATGTTGTCTCGTGGAAATGCTAAATTACCAAGCAAAAAGCCCTCCATCATCGGAGGGCTTTTGCATGTAATTAATTATGGTTGCTGAATGTACGAACGAGACCAGCGATATTCCCTACGATTACAAATGTAAACAGTGCGATTAGAATGTATACGAAAAACATTGGCTATCACTCCTTTTATACAATAAATCCTACCTCTATTATACCACTGGGTTGATGGGTGGGCAATGATATCCCGATTGAACTGCTATTAATTGTGACGAGGTTGTTGAGCAAGAAGGATTGAATCAGAAGTTCTTATTATTCTGTGACAATGAAAAGTCCACAAATTTACTAAATTACCAATGAAAACATTACCATTCAATAGAATATTCGATATAATCAGATAGTGAAGGGGGAATGGGAATATGATCAAGCAGTCAACTATTGAAAACGTGTTAGAAGCCGCACTTTCTACAGGCGGGGACTTTTCGGAAGTGTTCATAGAAGACAAATTGTCTAATGTAATGGAGTTGCAGGGTGGAAAAATAGAAAAAAGTATTTCTGGCCGAGACTTCGGTATTGGGATACGTATCTTTTCAGGTCTGCAGAGTATCTATACGTACACGACCGATTTCTCAGAAGAAGGATTAATTAATGCGGCGAAACGGGCAGCACTTGCCATCAAAGGTGGGGGCAGCGGAACAATTCACCCGCTTCAGAAAGAGACGTTTGAAGCGATCCATAAAATTGCCCAAATGCCGCAAACGGTGGAGCATGCACGGAAAGCGGCAGTCATGAAAAAAGCCAATGAAATTGCTAGAAATTACGATGAACGCATTAAGCAGGTAGAACTTCGATATATTGATGAGCAACAGAACGTTCTCATTGCAAACTCGGAAGGGAAATTTATTGAAGACACACGTGTCTATAGCAGGCTTGCTATTCAGGCAACTGCATCAGACGGTATTGAATTGCAAACTGGTTTCTACGGTCCGGGTGCACATGCCGGTTTTGAATTTATCGAAAACCTTGACCTTACTCATTACGCGGGTGAAGCTGCGCGCATTGCGGTGACGATGCTTGGAGCGGATGAATGTCCGAGCGGAAAGTTTCCTGTCATCATTGACAATGAATTCGGCGGGGTCATTTTTCACGAAGCATGTGGGCATGGACTTGAAGCGACAGCCGTTGCGAAAAACAATTCCGTTTTTGCAAATCGAATTGGTGAAAAAGTCGCTCCGGATATCGTAACGTACATCGATGACGGAACACTGCCAAATGAGTGGGGGTCGCTCAATATTGACGATGAGGGTGAAAAGACACAAAAGAATGTCTTAATTGAAGACGGTATTCTCAAAGGCTATCTCGTCGATAAATTCAATGCGCGTCGCATGAATACCCAAGCAACAGGTTCTTCACGTCGTCAATCATACCGCTTTAGTCCGACATCCCGTATGACGAATACCTATATTGCTTCTGGTAAATCGACTCCCGAAGAAATTATAGCATCGACTGAACACGGTATTTATGCAAAATATATGGGCGGTGGCCAAGTGAACCCGGCTACTGGTGACTATAATTTTGCCGTGGCCGAGGCTTATCTAGTGAAGAATGGAAAAATTGACCGACCAGTACGTGGCGCAACATTAATTGGAAACGGCGCAAAAACACTGCAGCTCGTTGACATGGTTGGTAATAATCTTGCACATGGCGCAGGAATGTGTGGTTCAATAAGTGGAAGTTTGCCGGTCAACGTTGGCCAGCCCATGATTCGTATCAGTGAAATTACCGTCGGCGGGACAAAGGGGGAGTAATTGATGACGATTAACGAATTTCAAAAGAAACTGTTGGCTGAAGCTATGAACGCAGGTTTTAAAGAAGCTGAAGTTTATTACGAGAAGTCCGAGTCGTTTCAGGTCATGATTTTCGAAGGGGAAATTGACAGTTACGAGACGTCTGAAGAAGGCGGCCTTGGTTTACGTGGACTCTATAATGGTAAAATGGGATACGCTTATACAGAAAAAATTGAAGAAGCGTCAATCGGATTTTTGATAAACAGCGCCAAAGCCAATGCGGATGTTCTTGATGAAGACGACGGAACAGACATATTCGAAGGCAGTGAAACGTATGCAGCGCATGATTTCTATAGTGAAGCGCTCGCACAGGTTCCTACCCTTGAAAAGATTGAACTCATCAAGTCAATCGAAAAGAAAGTTTTTGCATTTGATTCACGAATTGTCACGCTCAACTACTGTGCGTTGCAAGAGTTTTCGGCGGAGCGCGTAATGGCGAACAACAAAGGCCTAATGTTGAATGAAAAGCAGAATGGACTCATTATCTTCATTTCCGCAGTCGTTAAAGAAGGGGAAGAAATGAAAACGGGAAGCTTTAGTAAAATGACGCGTGATTTCAATGAACTTGACGCCGACGCAATTGCGAAAAAAGTGGCGGAAGAAGCACTATCAAATCTGGGTGAACAATCAATTCCAGCCAAGAAGTACAAGGTTATCCTGCGCCACGATGCATCTGCATCGCTACTCGCCGCGTTCACACCAATCTTTTCGGCTGAGAACACACAGATGGGTCAGTCATTATTAAACGGGAAAGTTGGGGAACAGATTGCGTCTGCTCATTTCACTTTACTAGATGATCCAACACATCCAGACGCGATTGCCGGTTCGAACTTTGACGGAGAAGGCGTTGCGACTAAAAAACGTGCAATCGTCACGAATGGGACACTAGAAACATTGCTTCATAACCGGAAAACGGCGAAAAAAGATGGTGTCGAAACGACCGGACATGCACGTAAATCATCCTACAAAAGTACACTGACAGTCGCTCCACAAAATTTGTATATTGCACCAGGTACGAAGAGCAAGGAAGAAATGATTGCATCTACACAAGAAGGCGTTATGATTACAGGCTTGTCAGGCCTTCATTCCGGAGCGAGTACAGTCTCAGGCGACTTCTCCCTCGCTGCAACAGGCTTCTATATTAAAGATGGGCATATTGCATCCGCTGTTAAACAGATGACAATTGCCGGAAACTTCTTCGATTATATGAAAGACATCGAAGAGACAGGTTCAGACTTGGAATTCAAGCCAGGCGGCTACGGTTCGCCATCTGTAGTGGTCAACAGTCTTTCCGTTACGGTTGATTAAATCGAGTTGATGACAGATGTAGCAACTAAGCTACTTATCTCGGAATCAAAAAAGGGGCAATCCCATCGTTCGGATTGCCCTCTTTTTAGTTGAATGTTAAAGTGTTTTTCCTTCTTTTAACAAGTCACGAATTTCCTCTAGAAGTGCTTCCTTAGCGTCGATTGGTGCATCATCAACGATTGGCTCTTCTTTACGCTTGAATTTCATAAGTAAACGAATGACCATAAAGATTGCAAATGCAACAATAAGGAAATCAATGACGGTTTGAATGAACATCCCGTACATAATTTTAGTATCGAGGAAAGTATAGCTTAGTCCGGAGAAGTCAATGCCGCCTGAAATTAGTCCGATTAATGGTGTAATAATATGT
The DNA here is from genome assembly GCF_057669885.1 of Sporosarcina sp. Y1011. Classification (NCBI taxonomy): domain Bacteria; kingdom Bacillati; phylum Bacillota; class Bacilli; order Caryophanales; family Caryophanaceae; genus Sporosarcina; species Sporosarcina sp. Y1011. The sequence goes on from NZ_JBYHFP010000016.1 coordinate 26,338, forward strand.
TCTACGAGTGAGGACACGATTTTTCCAAATGCAGCACCAATTACAACTGCGATGGCAAGGTCGAACACATTGCCTTTAAATGCAAATTCTTTGAAGTCTTTTAACACTTCATTCAATCCCCTGTCTCTTCTTAACTTTATTGAAGAGGTAAACTATGTAATGACTTTACCCTCTACCAATAGATTATAAACCGAGAGAATGCGATTAACAACAGTCGCAATACATAGGGAATGGATTAGAAATCCTCCTAATACCGATCCGACGCTTTGTCGATGCCTCCGAAGCCACCGAAAAAGTCCGATTTCCTTCAATGCCGTTGATTTCCGTTCCGAGCGGACGCTTTCCGCGGGCACGGCTTCAGCCTCCTCGTCACTGCGTTCCTGCGGGGTCTTCAGCTCGCGCTGTTCCCGCTGGAGTCGCCGCTCTTCACTACAATCAACTAGTTCTTACTATAAAAAAGAGCTTTTTCAGTGCCCTCGATGCCTCTCGCAGTAAGCCGGAAGTGAGCCCAGGGAGGGATTGAACTATATCCCTCCATCAGTCTTATCGCTCCGGCTACCACGAAGTCGCGCTTTCGCTAGATGGTCTCTATGTAGGGAAGCACATTTCGTTATCGGGGAAAAGACCTGTAGCCTTTAGTGAGTCATTCTTCAATGAAATTAGTATCAAATAGTAATCTCATTATAATCTCAGTCTATACGTCTTAAAATCACTTTCAATAATGTGCACCCCAGCGCAAGCGCGACAAGGGGTAGCCGAAGCTGTGAGACTGGATGCGAAGCGCTAATCCAGGCTCATGGCCAGAGGCATCCCCAAAGCGCCAAGCGATCTGAAATCCGCACTCTGAATTACAACTCTCTCAATAATGGGACACCCTAGCGCAAGCGCGACAAGGGGTAGCCGAAGCCCTGAGACTGGATGCGAAGCGCTAATCCAGGCTCATGGCCAGAGGCATCCCCAAAGCGCAAAGCGGTCTTTATTCCACACTCCGAATCACAATAATATTGCTATTCAGCCGTCCACTGCGTCATCAGGAAACCAGCGGTAAACAGTCAAATCAACTTTACCGTCCGCACTAAATGTAATGCCTTCCATTTCAAGCAACTCGCGTTGGTGAAGACCCTTGCTTTCCACGTCGGCAGGTGCAGAAATACCGCCTTGTGCATTGATGATTCGGTGCCAAGGTAGCTCATACTTTGCACTCATCGAGTGGAGTACCCGGACAACTTGCCTTGCGCCACGCGGACTTCCGGCAGCCGCGGCAACTTGTCCATAAGTCATGACGTGCCCGACGGGGATACCTTGGATAATTCCTATGACTCGTTCGGTAAATAAATTCATAAACAACACTCCCATTTTGCGTTACTTCCATTATATCAAAGCTTCATATGAAACTTTTAACGACTCAGTTCGTATAGTTAATAGAATAGTTTGGATAGGGAAAGGGTTGATGAAATGCAAGAGTTATTTGTCAGGCGCACACTCATCGGTTTTGTGTTGAAAGTCGTCGGACTGATTGCGATAAGTTGGGGTATTCTTCAAGGATTCCTCCTATTGGTTCAACTATCTTATTCCTTTCCAAATGGAATGGGGTTTATTAGTTTAGGAAGTGTGGTTGTACCCTCTGCTATTTACGGGGTGGTATTCATAGGACTTGGCGAAGTAATTGATTTGCTGCAAAAGATTCATGACCAGAATGACCCGAAAGTTCAAGCATTACAAGCAGTGGAAAAAGAGTTGCGTGCTTCAGCCATTGCACCAGTCCCTTTATATGCCGAAAAGGAAATAAAGGAATTCTATTCCAATCAAAACAGTTGGGTGGACCATATCCTACCTACGAAGGCGAAGGACATTTTTATTGTAATAGCGAATGGTCGTACAACGTATATTGAACTTGGCGGACTTGTACCAAAAACGCTCAGTGAGGATGAAGCACTGAAGCGCTTGTAATACATGGCAAAGAATATTCACATACACATCAAAACAAGAGCGTTTCCCATCACTCATCGACGCGAAACATGCTTATTTTTTTCTCATATTTGTGTTGGAAATAGGCATAAACTGAGATTGCGACTGTAACCCATAAAGCACTCGCCGCAATTCCGCCGACGACATCGCTTGGATAATGGACACCGAGATAGATTCGACTGATCCCAATCATACTAATCATGAAGGCGGCGAATAAGAACAGCAGCACACGAGTCCATGCTGTTTGCACATTGCGACTGATGCTATACGCAACGATCGCATAGGCACTAAATGCCATCATCGTATGCCCACTTGGAAAGCTGAAACCATTCGCGTCCATGATACGGTAGATTTCAGGGCGCTCTCGTTTGAAATAAATTTTTAGTAGAAAATTCAAGATAGGTGTCAGAAAAATAACGACTATGAACAAGATTGCTTGGTGTTTATGGTGTTTCACAAAGTAAAAATAGAAAAACGCAATGAGCGCAAGTGGCATGACGAAAAAAGCGGATCCGCCCCACGTGAACACGATCATGATCGTTGTCAGCCAAGGAGCTTCCAGTCCTTGAACGTATTCAATAATAGAAGTGTCGAAGTTTACTATCGATTTGTTGCTGATAGCGGTTGCGATATATCCAAAAGCGATACCGAAACCGAGAACTAGGATAAATGCTGAAAATAATCGGAGTTGGAGTTCGCGCATTACATGCACTCCTTTCGTTTTCCCAATTATATACCATGCTGAAGTAGAAAATATAGCTAATCTCGTTTTGAAGACTATATCATTAATGGGGAAAGATGCTACACTATTAAAAACTATCATTTCCAAAAAGGATGTATTATGACACTCCTTCTTTTATTTGTTGGTTCATACTTGCTAGGCAATGTGTTGACAGGCTCCATCATAAGTCGTTTCCTTTATAAGAAAAACATTAGAACAGAAGGCAGTGGGAATCCCGGAGCTCGCAATGCAGGGCGGATTTTAGGTAAGAAAGCTTTCATTGCGACCTTTATTGGAGATGCATTAAAAGGTGCACTGGCTGTTATCGTTGCTAAATCGCTCGGTTTTGATGCGTTCATAGCACTACTGGTGCTTTTCGCCGTAACTTTAGGACACGTGTTTCCAGTCATCTTTAAGTTTCGTGGCGGGATGGGCGTGTCCACTTACATTGGCGGTATGCTGGCTTTCGACCTGTTTCTATTTTCAGCTTTCGTGGGAATTTTCCTTGTCTTGTATCCTTTATTGAAAAGCTTCACACTTGCAGGAATGGGTGGAGTCTTACTCATGCCTGTTTTAGTGCTATTATTTCCATATACAATGCCTGTTTTCATCGCCGCCTGTTTGCTGTCCACACTTCTTTTATTCACACATCGGGATGATTTGAAACAGAAACTTATGCCGGAAAAGAGTTGAGAGAATGACTTTCATCTACAAAGTTGCGGAAACGCATTCGGAGTTTGAACAGATTCACGATTTGAATTATCGGACATTTGCAGAGGAAATCCCTCAGCATGAACGAAATGAAAAACATCAACTGATTGATAAGTTTCATGATGAGAATACATATATTATTTGTAAGAAAAAAACACAAGTTATCGGGATGATTGCGGTGCGCAGTAAGCGGCCTTTCTCGCTTGACGGAAAAATCGGGATAGTGGAAGATCATTTACCGTTTGAAGCAAATAATCCTGTTGAAATCAGACTTCTTGCGATTGAGCGTAACTATCGGAATGGTCGAGCTTTCCTTGGTCTTACGCAGGCGCTTGTTCAATATTGCCTAAAAGCAGGTTATGACGCCGCACTTATATCGGGGACAGTGCGGGAACAGAAACTCTATGGTCAACTAGGGTTTTTGCCGTTTGCTCAATTGACAGGTACAAGGGAAGCTGCTTTCCAGCCGATGTACTTAACAAAAGAAACATTCGACGCTGGGATTGCAGGAAGAATTTCGAAACCGCTCATCAATTTACTGCCGGGTCCTGCGACCATTTCTGAAGATGTGAGAAAGGCAATGATGACTGAACCCTTTTCGCATCGGTCTACGGCGTTTGAAATGATATTGAACCGCGTGAAAGAGAGGCTGACAACTTTGACAGGCGCAAAGTATGTACAGCTCTTTCAAGGAACAGGTACACTTGCGAATGATGTAGTGGCGGCACAGTTAAGTGTGCACGACGGCAAGGGCCTTATACTGGTTAATGGTGAGTTTGGCTCAAGGCTATCAGATCATGCAAAGCGCTTTGGTATGGCGTTCGACACAATCGAAACCGAGTGGGGCTGTTCTTTTGATGAGGATGAAATCGACCATGCATTGCAATCCGGTCAATACAGTTGGTTATGGCTTGTGCATTGTGAAACGTCCACGGGTGTGCTGAACGATTTGGATTTGGTGAAAAAATACTGTTCACTTTACAACATCACACTTGTAGTCGACTGTGTGAGTGCAATTGGGACAACACCTGTCGATTTATCAGGAGTCACATATGCAACAGGTGTCAGCGGAAAAGGACTATTGAGTTATACGGGTCTGTCGTTCGTTTTCCATAACGAGATAATCATCAAGAGGGATAGCTTGCCGCGTTACCTTGATTTGGGCGCATACGCAGATGCATCTGGAATTCCTTATTCCCAGTCATCTAATCTGGTCTCCGCACTGGATGCAGCTTTACGGAAATTTCAGCTCCCGGAGGAAGTTTTCACGGCAATTTCAAACCGTGCACAAAAAGTTAGAAGAGCGGTTGAAGGAGCTGGATTCACAATCCTGTCGTCGGAGGAATCTGCAGCTGCTGCAATTGTTACGATTGTATTGCCGAAAGGTTTATCGGCAATACGGCTTGGAGATAATTTGTTTTTGAACGGCTTTAACGTGCATTATGAAAGTGAATATTTACGCCAACGAAATTGGCTTCAGATTTCATGTATGAACGACGTGAAGGAAAAAGAGCTCGACAGATTACTTCACTTGCTCCCGTTCTTAACATTTGCAGACGAACAAGTGTTTAAGGTAGACTCCATAGGGAAAACAAATGATAGAGAAGGAGTGGTTAGTCATGAAGGAATTAACAACAGTAGGTGAGTGGAACGACGTATTGGAACAATCAAAAGAAGGACCTTTACTCGTTTTAAAACACAGTACGACATGTCCAATCAGTGCTGCTGCCTACAGTCAGTTTGAAACCGTTACAACAGACGCACCGAAATACTTTCTGAAAGTTAGTGAAAGTCGTCCTGTTTCCAATGAAATCGAAAGTAATCTCGGAGTAGCACATGCATCTCCGCAACTGTTTCTGCTGAAAGACGGAGAAGCAGTCTGGCAAGCGACCCATCATTCAATTCAAGGAACAGCCATTGAAAAAGCAGTAGAAGATCTCGTAAATAAATAAGCTGAAACAGGTATTCCAATTGAGGATACCTGTTTTTTGTTAGAAAAAATTCGTGCTTTCCAATAACTATGTTAAAATTGGAACAATGGAAATAATCAATCACAATTCAAATGAGGGTAGGTCAAATGTATGCGATTAAGAGATAAAATAGTTGTCATAACAGGCGGTGCGAATGGAATTGGAGCTGTTGCCGCTTCACTTTTCGGCAGACATGGAGCGCAGATTGCCATCGTTGATTTTGATAAAGAGGCTGGAGAATTAAAAGCGCAACAGCTGCACGGCGAAGGAATCGAAGCTGCATTCTTTCAGGCTGATGTTGCTAATAGTGAAAAAGTGAAGGAGATGGCAGCAAAAGTCATTGAGCAGTTCGGTAAAGTGGACATCCTTATTAATAACGCGGGTATTACTAGAGATGCCATGATGCTAAAGCTTGAGGCAGCAGACTTTCAAAAGGTAATTGACGTAAATCTAACAGGTGTATTTAATTGTACGCAAGCCTTTCTTCCAACAATGCTTGCGGAGGGAAAAGGAAAAATCATTAATACATCTTCCATTGCAGGGACAGGCGGAAATGTTGGCCAGACGAACTATTCTGCCGCAAAAGCGGGCATTATCGGCATGACAAGAACGTGGGCAAAGGAATTTGGTCCAAAAGGGATTAATGTCAACGCGGTTGCCCCCGGTTTCATCGAAACGGATATGGTTGATACGATTCCAGTGAAAGTGATGGAACAAATTAAAATGATGACTCCTTATAATAGAATGGGAACACCCACGGATGTGGCGAATGCCTATCTGTTTTTAGCATCTGACGAATCCGATTTCATCAATGGAACTGTTTTGGAAGTGGATGGCGGCATGTTGAAGTGACAGTGAAGGGCAACAAAGTAGTTAGAAATAAGAGGAGTAATGGAGATGATTGAACATCTCCATTACTCCTCTTATTTGTGCGGGGCGCTTTTATATTTGAATATCCTTACGTTTACTTGAAGGGGGGATTCGTAATTCTTCCCTGTATTTGCTGATTGTCCGTCTGGATATTGTAATTCCTTGTTCAGCATTGAAGTATTCCGCTATTTTTTGATCGGAATAGGGTTTGAATTTGTTTTCTTGTGCAATGAAACTTTCCAGAAGTGTTTTCATCTTCGTTTGGGAAATGGTATTTCCATCTGCCGTTTCTAGCTTGGAAGTGAATAGCAACCGCAAATCAAAGGAGCCGAATGGCGTCTGTATTACTTTGTTTGTCGTTGCCCGGCTGACAGTCGATTCATGCATTTCAATTTCATCGGCGACTTCTTTAAGGGTTAGAGGTTTCAATGAACGGAACCCATTTTTGAAAAAGTCCTCCTGTCGTTCCAAAAGGACATGCACAATTTTAATGATCGTATTTCTGCGCTGTTCAATGCTGCTAAGAAGCCATTGATAGTTTTTGAATTGCGTATTCATATATTTTGATGCGTCATTTTTTGCGTGAAGATGCTGTGCATAGTCTTTATTCACATGAATCTCCGGTAAAAACCCGTCATTCAAATGGAAAGCGAATTCATTATCCTTCCACTCAACGATGATATCGGGTGTCAAATACTCCGTGGAAGAATCAGAAATGAAGGAGCAAGGTCTAGGATTCAGTGTTTGGATAAAATCGAAAAGGTCTTTCACTTCGTTCATTTGGATGTTCATTTTTGAAGCGATTTCGTTCCATTTACGGTCAGCAACTAGGTTCAAATGGTGTTCCACCAAACAAGCAGCCAATTTGTTTTCCGGATAGCTATACGTAATTTGTAGAAGCAAACATTCTTTTAAGTCCCTCGCGCCTATCCCGATTGGACCTAGTTGTTGCAGGAGGTGGATACCTTTTTCGATGTCATCTTCTTCAAATGCTAAATAGTCATTCGAATAGGCATCGGTGATTTGTAAATAGCCATTGTCGTCGAGATTGTAGAGGAGATACTTAATCAGTTTTTGCGTCTGGATATCCGGGTATAAGAATTTTGCCTGTTCGAGTAATTCATCACGCATATTTTTATCGTTGCTTTGGACCGCGTCCATGGGCATCTCGGAACCGCCGAAAGAGGAAGATTGTCGATGCAAACGTTCTTCGTGGACTGGTTTCTCTTCTTTTTCCTTCAGTTCGATAATTGGGTTTTCCAGCTCCTGCTCCCTGATATATTGCTCAAGTTCATGAGTGGAATATTGTAGTAGTTCAATAGCTTGTCTTAACTCAAAAGTCATTAATAGATTCAGTTCCTGCCGTTGCTGGAGTCCAATTTCCATGATGATTCCTCCTTTTGGTTCTGAAAAGATGTATGCGCTTTCATATAGTGTTTTTCTAATTGTAGCATAGGTAGTTCTAAATTTCGATGCGGAATTTGAATTTTCACACTAGTTCAATAGAAAAAAGCCCTTGTACGTGTTTGGTAGTGGCAATACATGAAAGCCGTCCAACGACACATACAAGAACCTATTTGTCATGAATCACTTATAGAATTTGCAGTTGTTTCGGAAACGAAGACAATACTTCCGCTTTCCCGTCTTCATTGATATAGACAATGTCTTCGATACGAACACCGCCGACATTCGGGATATAAATACCGGGTTCAATTGTAAAGACAAGCCCCACTTCCGCAATCTGCTCATTGTTTTCATGAATGGAAGGCTCTTCGTGCACTTCAATCCCCAATCCGTGCCCGACACGGTTATTGAAATACTCCCCGTAGCCACTAGTGGTGATGACATTTCTCGCTGCGATATCGAATGTTTTTACTGGTACGCCTGCTTTGACGGCATTGATGCCAGCTTCATTGGACCGCAGAACGATGTCGTAAATTTCTTGTTGTTTGTCTGAAGCCTTTCCAATAATGAAAGTCCTCGTAATATCAGAACAATACCCATCTTTGATGACGCCGAAATCAATCAGCAAATAGTCACCTTGTTGAATTTTACGTTCACCAGGAGAACCATGCGGCAATGCTGCTTTTTCACCGGTAAGCACGATAGTCGAGAAAGAAGGACCATCTGCACCGAATTTCCTCATCAAAAACTCTAATTCTGCCGTAAACTCGGATTCGGACATTCCGATTTCCACTTTCTTAATGCCTTCTTCCAAAACCTTTTCAATGATTTCAATAGCCGTCCGTAATTTTGCGATTTCTTCTTTAGATTTCTTCATTCTTTGTTTGTTAATGAAAGGCTGTACATCGACTACTTGCACACCCGGGAAAAACGCCAGCAAACTAGTGTACCGATCATAACTCAGCGCTTTGGCTTCAATTCCAACTGTTTCCGAAAGCGTTCCAACCGATTCACGAACAACCTCGAAAGGGACTTGCTCGTCTGAAATCGCAATGATTGTCGTAACATCGGAGTCTAGTATAGAGGCATCCTTGTCCAAAGCCGGTACGAACAAATAGGTTTTATCAGCTTGGGTGTCAATAAACATAGACATGAATCTTTCATGGGGATCTGAGTTGAACCCGGTATAATAATAAACATTTGCAGGTGCAGTAATCATAATTGCACCGATATTGTTCTCAATGAGATGAGCTGTCAAAAGCGATCGTCTTTCTTCATATATAGTAGCCAATATGGAACCCTCCTAAGTAGGTATTACTAATAATTATGCAAGAAGGGTATCTAGTTAGCAAACAATGATAGTGACTTGGAAATCTATCCTTGTGAATTAATTCACAACAAGTGACACTTGTCATATCGATAATCATGACATCTATGCCTTCTTTAAGATCGGATATTTCTTTATCATTAGATTCAAGATAGTGAATCAGAAAAAGAACATCAGATTGAAGGAGGATCACTCAACATGTCTAAAGAAAAAACAAAGCAGTTACACAAAGACGTTGCCCCTTTTGCGAAGTCGGATAAAAAGAAAAGTATTATACAACTTATCAATACAGTCCCACCATTGCTAATCCTATGGTTCTTGGCATACCAGAGTTTGTCGGTTTCAATCTGGCTAACACTTGGACTTTCTGTGATTGCATCAGGATTCGTCATTCGGACGTTCATCATCTTCCATGATTGCACGCATGGTTCATTCTTCAAAAACAAGAAAACTAATGACATTGTCGGTACCATTACTGGCATCCTTACACTGTTTGCTTATGAAAAGTGGAAACGTGAACACTCAATCCATCATGCAACAAGCTCGAATCTCGACAAGCGCGGCACGGGTGACATTTGGGTCATGACCGTTGAAGAGTATGTAGAAGCATCAAAATGGCAACGTTTTGGTTACCGGTTATACCGTAACCCGATTGTTATGTTCGGTTTTGGACCGCTTTTCCTTGTACTTATCTCAAGCCGTTTCAACCGCAAAGATGCGCGTAAGAAAGAGCGCAACAATACGTATTTGACGAACGTAGCACTTGTTGTCATTTACACAGGCATGATCTTACTTGTTGGATGGCAGGCATTCCTCCTCATTCAAGGAACAATTATGTTTGTTGCAGGAGCACTTGGAATTTGGTTGTTCTACATTCAACATACGTTTGAAGACTCATATTTCGAAGAGGAATCTGAGTGGGATTATGTGAAAGCTGCTATCGACGGCAGTTCATACTACAAGTTGCCACGTGTGTTGCAGTGGGCTACGGGAAATATTGGTTTCCATCACGTCCATCACTTGTCACCGCGTGTTCCCAATTACAACTTGGAAATGGCACATGAATCGACACCACCTCTTCATGTGGCAACAACGATTACAATCAAAGAAAGTATTTCGTCAATCCGATACCGGTTGTATGATCCTGAGAAGAAAAGATTTATCGCATTTAAAGACGTAAAGCATATGATTAAATCAGCAAGTCCTTCTATTGATCTGAAACCGAAACGCACAAGTTTCGACCAGAAATAATAGCGAAAGCAGTCATCTCTTTAGAGGATGGCTGTTTTTTTTATCCGGAAATTTGGTACAATGGTAAGTATAGACAGGACGGTGAACGAACGGTATGCAAAGTTGGTATAGTATCTTCCCGAAAAATCCATGGGTCAGTATTTACGCATGGGTTGTATTTTGTTTTCTTCCGTTCTTTTTCATCTTTAGATCATCTTCTCCACTTGAAATAGCGATTGGCATTTCGTTGTTATTATTATTTTTCCTGTCCTACATGTTTTCATTCAAATCGAAGAGTGGACTCGTTTATATGTGGATCAGTTTTGAAATTGTGATTAACGTTGCGATGACGCTGTTATTCGGTTATGTTTATTTGTCCATTTTCACTGCATTTTTCATTGGTAATATAAAAAATCCAATTGGCTTTTTTGTCATTTACGGGTTACATATTGCGATTACAATTTTTGCGATTGTCATAGGATTCTTCATCGAAATCGAATTGTTCATCTCGCAAATCCATTTCATCCTCATTTGCGTAATTGGTACAGTGTTGTTGCCATTTAATCTTTACAACCGCAATAAACGTGAAAATCTTGTTGATCAATTAGAAAATGCGAACGAACGCATTTCAGAGCTGATTATCCTTGAGGAGCGCGAACGAATTTCCCGTGATTTGCACGATACACTCGGTCAAAAGCTATCGCTGATTGGATTGAAAAGTGATTTGGCCGGAAAGCTGGTATCTCGTGACCCGAGAGCAGCTGAAAGAGAACTGCGGGATATCAGGCAGACTGCAAGTACAGCATTGAAAGAAGTCCGTGAGTTAGTGGCGGGCATGCGGTCGATGAAGCTTGAAGATGAAGTAATTCGCATTGAGCAGATGTTGAAGGCGGCTGAAATGGATTATACAATCGAGGGCAATCCATCATTCACCAACATTCCTGCGATTGTTGAAAGTGTCTTAAGCATGTGCTTGAAAGAAGCGGTGACCAATGTCGTGAAACATAGTTTCGGAAAGACATGCTGTGTATCGTTTGAACAGTTGCCAAATGAATTCGTTATCAATGTAGAAGATGATGGAATTGGCATCACGAGAGGCGGAGAAACCTCGCCTGGTAATGGTTTGACTGGAATGCGCGAACGACTTGAGTTTGTCAACGGAAGTCTTCGAGTGGAGGGTGGCGAAGGAACGAAATTATCGATTCGTGTTCCTGCAGTCATACAACATATTATGGAGAGTGATTGACGTGATACGTATTGTCATAGCGGAAGACCAAGGGATGATGCTTGGAGCGCTTGGATCCTTGTTGAATATGGAAGATGATATGGAAGTGGTCGGCAAAGCAAAAAACGGAACAGAAGCAGTTGCCCTCGTGCAAGAGCACCAGCCGGATGTCTGTATCATGGACATTGAAATGCCTGTAATGACGGGGCTCGACGCCGCCGAAGCTTTGAAAAGTGATTCTTGTAAAATTATTATTTTGACGACGTTTGCCAGAGCTGGCTATTTTGAACGTGCCCGAAAAGCGGGTGTTCGTGGCTATCTGCTAAAGGATAGTCCGATTGAAGAGCTAGTCAATTCAATTCGGACAATTATGGACGGTAGACGGATTTACGCGCCGGAACTCGTCGACATCGCTTACGGCGACGGGGACGAAACTGAAAACCCGCTGACGGAACGCGAAACCCAAGTTCTTAAGCTCATCGCTGACGGCAAGACAACGAAAGAAATCGCGGGGGATTTATTTTTAACGCCGGGCACAGTACGAAATTACATTTCTGCGATTTTGGATAAACTCGACGTCGGTAACCGGATAGAAGCCATTTCTCGATTTAAAGACAAGGGCTGGTTTAAGTAAGTGGATACATATGAAGAGGAGGCCGACAGCGATGTCGGTTTTTTTGTTTTTTTATTGTGAACCGCTCGAAAACCGGAGTGAACCGCTCATATCCTGGAGCGGACCGCTCGAAAACTGGAGTGAACCGCTCAAAGCCGGGAGTGGACCGCTCGAAAACTGGAGTGAACCGCTCAAAGCTGGGAGTGGACCGCCCGAAAACCGGAGTAAACCGCTCATATCACGGATCGCACCGCCCGAAAACTGGAGTAAACCGCTCGAATCCCGATGCGTACCGCTCAAAAGCTGGAGCGGACCGCCCGAAAATCGAAGTAAACCGCTCAAATCTCGGGGCGCACCGCCCGAAAACCGAGGTATACTGCTCGAATCCCGGAGCGAACCGCCCAAAAACCGAAGTAAACCGCTCAAATCCCGGAGCGAACCGCCCGAAAACCGAAGCATACCGCCCGAATGCTAGAGTATACCGCTCATATCCCGGATCGCACCGCCCGAAAACCGAAGCATACCGCTCGAATGCTAGAGTATACCGCTCATATCCTGGAGCGAACCGCCCGAAAACCGCTCATATCCCGGAGCACACCGCCCGAACCCTGAAGTAAACCGCCCAAAACCCCAACACTATCCCCACATTACACACCCCACCCAATATGTTACACTTTCACTAATAACGGAAACTTCGCACAAGGGGGAAACGAACATGTTTGGAGTCGAATACGCACGGGGGCTTGACGATAAAGACAGTTTGGCTCATTACAGGAGTGAATTTTATTTACTCAAAAACACCATATATATGGATGGCAATTCGCTCGGTTTGTTGTCGAAAAGGGCGGAGCGCACGCTGCATGACTTACTGGATTCTTGGAGAAATTTAGGAATCGATGGATGGACGGAAGGGGACAATCCTTGGTTTTATTTGTCTGAGTCGGTTGGGGAGAAAATGGCACCACTTGTAGGCGGATTGAGAAATGAAGTGATTGCAACTGGTTCTACAACGACAAATTTACATCAGTTGGCGGCCACATTTTACAAACCTTCCGGAATGAGAACAAAAATTCTTGCGGATGAACTCAATTTCCCTTCAGACATATATGCATTGAAAAGCCAACTCCTGCTTAAAGGATATGACCCTGCCGAACACCTTGTCCAAGTGAAGAGTGAGGATGGCAGATTTCTGCGTGAAGACGATATTATCGAAGCGATGACAGATGACATTGCACTCATTGTCCTACCGGCTGTTTTGTACAGAAGCGGACAAATTCTAGACATGGAAAAACTCGCAAAGGCGGCGAACGCAAGAGGCATCCCGATTGGTTTTGATTTATGCCATTCCGTTGGTTCGGTTGAACATGAATTGCATGACTGGGGAGCGGATTTCGCATTTTGGTGTACGTATAAGCATTTGAATGGGGGACCTGGTTCGGTTGCAGGATTGTTCGTTCATGACAAGCATTTCGGTAAAGCGCCTGGATTAGCAGGATGGTTTGGTTCGAAAAAGGAATCGCAATTCGATATGAATCATACAATGGATCCAGCGATGGATGCCGCGACCTATCAAATCGGGACGCCGCATGTACTTAGTCTGGCGCCGGTTATTGGTGCGCTTGAACTGTTTGACGAAATAGGCATTAAACGTATCCGCGAAAAATCGCTTCAACTTACGGATTATATGCTGAAACTCATTCAACAAGAACTGTCTGCGCATGGTTTCGTCAATGGAAATCCAATTGACGATACGCGTGGGGGGCATATCTTATTGGAACACGCTGAGGCGGCGCGCATTTGTAAAGCGTTGAAAGAAGCCGGTGTTATTCCAGATTTCCGTGCGCCAAATGGCATTCGACTTGCGCCGGTCGCACTATACAATTCTTTCGAAGACGTTTGGCATACAATTCAAAAGTTAAAAGTGATTATGGATGAAAAACACTATGAAAAGTTTGAGAACAAAAGGGGTGTTGTCGCATGACTGGGAAATGGATTGATATTTCGCAACCATTGCATAATGAGATTGCCGAATGGCCGGGCGACACGCCGTTTTCTTACGAAGTCGAGTACTCAAAGAATGAAACAGGATCCGTCAATATTGGGAAACTATCTACAAGTACGCATATGGGAACACATATCGACGCGCCATTTCATTTTGATGACAATGGGTTGAAAGTGCTTGATTTACCGATTGATTTATACATCGGACGTGCACGTGTTGTTGACGTTTCAGGAAAAGAAAGCATTGGTCGTGCAGAGCTAGAAGCCATTGATTTCGACGGCGCTGAACGGATTTTATTGAAAACAGGAAGCCGTCCTGATTCAAATGTCTTTCCACAGACGTTTACGTATTTACGGACGGATATTGGGCCGCTATTGAAAGACCGAGGCGTTCGACTTATTGGTGTGGATACGCCATCTGTTGACCCGGAAACAAGCAAGACAGTCAGTGCCCATCATGCGCTCAATGACAATGGCGTCATGATTTTGGAGAACATTGATCTCAGCAAAGTGGATGCTGGCGATTATGAGCTGATTGCATTGCCGCTTCCCATAAAAGAAGGTGACGGCAGTCCTGTTCGTGCTGTGCTGCGTGCTATCGAGGGGAGTCGACAACCGTTATGACGGAAAAAGGAATTCACACAGATTTCAAAGATACAATGACATATGGGGAGTATTTGAATCTGGATACATTGCTGTCGAGCCAGCAACGCTTGTCTGGCCATCATGATGAGATGCTGTTCATCGTTATTCACCAAGTGAGTGAATTATGGATGAAGCTGATTTTACATGAACTCAACACGGGTATCGAATTAATTGAAAAAGACGAACTGCCGGAAGCGTTTAAAATGCTGGCACGCGTGTCAAAAATTCAGACGCAGATTATTCAGGCATGGGATGTACTGTCCACGCTGACGCCTGCCGAATATATGGAATTCCGGGACAGTTTGGGGCGTGCATCAGGTTTCCAGTCCTACCAGAACAGGCTTATCGAGTTCGCCCTCGGGTACAAACAATCACATATTTTGAAGATTTACGAGAAAGATACCGAACTTGTGAATCGTCTAGAGACGGCTTTCCGTGCGCCAGGTATTTACGACGTAGCGATACGTGCACTTGCGAGAGCCGGCTTCGCCATTAATCCAGAACTATTGAATCGCGATTTCTCTGTTACGTACAAAGGGGATCCGTCGGTAGCTGCTGCGTGGCTTGAAGTCTATCGCAATGTAGATGATCACTGGGATTTATATCAGCTGGCGGAGAAGCTAGTCGATATCGAAGACAGCCATCAGCAGTGGCGTTTCCGTCATATGAAAACCGTTGAACGAATCATCGGTTTTAAAATGGGGACGGGCGGTTCGTCGGGTGTCAATTACTTAAAGGCTGTTCTTGACCATCAGTTCTTCCCGGAGCTATGGGATGTACGAACAAAATTGTAAATGGGAAAACTCCGCCAACTATTATTTGTCGGCGGAGTTTTTTTATAGGGTGGTAAATCAAACTAAGTAGATGTCACTCCAATCTTTCAAATGAAATTTTCTCTTCGTTCACTCGAAGAAGCGAATTCTGCAAGGAATTTTCATGAATCGATAGAAATCCAATGTTATTCTTTGTTTCAACAATCGTGCCATTTCTCATCGACACATAACGGAGCTCCTCTTGCCACTCCGCACTGTCCGGACATTTAGCACCTTTTTTCCCGTTGACAATCTTCAAGGTTTCATCGCAATAGCGCTGTATTTTCTTCCCTTTTCGCTTTTGAGCATTTAGCAAAATCGCCATTCTCATACAGAATCCCCATACACCCCTAAAACTCATATTATTTGAAGGACTGCTTGTAAATTGCACAATATCGGCAACTGTACCGGTTTTAGACGTTATATGTGAAGTGACTGCAGAAGCATAATGGACGTCACCCGATAAAATAATACAGCGAGAAGGCTGCCATTTGAAAATGGTTCGGATAAAATCATTGAACCCTTTCCCGTTATATTTCCATGCTTCAAAATCGAATCCTTCATCAACCGGAATCCCTAGTGCACGAAGGGGATAGACGTATGCATGAAGAATAGATTCAATCAGACCAATGCCGTAAAAAGGCGTCGGAGAGATAATAATTAGTGGGTTGCCCTTTTTCCAACCGGATGCGACGAGCGTCTCAGACACAAAACGCCACCCCTCGGGACCGATCAGCCGAGGACTTCGGACACTTTCTTTGACCATCCAGCCTACTTTTACCGGTTGTGGCGCATCGTCAAAAGAACGCAATGTACGCGTATTTAGAAACAAGGCAGCGGGATTGGTAGGCGCTACGAAGTGCCAATAACGGAAATCCCAAAGGTGTTCCGTCCACTCTTCATATGCAGGTGTATCGGCAATAAACCCGTCGACATGATTGCCCATCGACAGTAGGAACTCCTCCGCGAACCGCTGTGGTTCATTGCCCCAACCTTGAAAAGCCCAGTAAGCGAACAATCCGTTTGTGATTACATGTTTCCCTAAAGGTGATTGTGCTACGCGATCACGCCAATTGGCCGATAAATTCCAATCATCCGTTACATCGTGGTCATCAAAGATCATATACGTAGGAACATTCGCAAGTAATCTTCGAACCTGATGGAGCGCTCCGATTGTTTGGAGAAGGTCTTCGCTTTGCCGGTTGTATCTCGCCTTGCAGCGCGCCCATTCCGCCTCATCATCCGGCAACATGAAATGAAAGCCATCCGTTTCAAGGATTTCATCAAATGAAGGGATGCAAGCGGTTTCCCATAAGCTTGGGCTCCAGGACAGTAAGTACATAGCGGCATACTCACCGAATGTCATTAGATGATTGCCGGCATTTGTAGCTGTAAATTGGCAAAACTGTTCCATGATGAATTGCCTACCGTTTACTTGCACGGATGATGTATTGAATGGTCTATCGGCAAGCCGGCTGTCCAGCTGAGTTAAATCTTCTTGTCTATTTAAGCTCCCTGCAACTGTCTGGATAACCGGGAACAAAGGATCTGCTACATCATCCGCATAGATTTGATCGCCGAGAAGGAACAGAGCGCTTGGTCGTTTCTCCAAGTCTTGCTGGGTATTCTTTATAAGTTCATCCCCTGCCGCAAGTGCATCTTCGCCTTTCCCGTGTAACTTTCTACATGAAGCATAGAGGAAGTTCGAGGTTTTACCGGCGGGGATGAAAAATGAGGGATAAGCAAGATCACCGTGAGTGATGGATTGCTCTTTATTGGCTGAAGTTAAACCGAGGCTTGCAAAGGTGTAAGAATCTATTCCATTATGGAAAAACAGGTCATACCCGAGCAACGTATCTACCGGGAAGTTTCCGTTTATTTGTACGAGGTAAATGAAAAGCTGCTGTCCAGCACTAATGGAAGAGGTGCGCGTCCTTGTAGGAAGCTTAGCCTCAGTAGAAATAACATAAACGGAAGCATCAATATCAAAAGGCTGGCTTGTTGCGATCCAAATTGTAACCGAATCGGCTTCAACTCTTCGCAAAATAGGGCCCGCAAGTATCGTTGTTAGTTTCATTTTAAGCACCGCCATTACCTGAGTTGTTCTACTAGCATATTCGCAACGGACGGGGGTGGTGTGTGCTGTTGAATCGACTCATTTAGGAAAAGGAACTGTAAATGGGACATTCTTTTGAAGTAACAACAAAAAACCAGTCATCCTTCTTAAGAAAGGATGGCTGGTTTTTAAAATTTTCTGATGTTCATTTTAACAAAACTCACGAATTAACCTTGATGCTTTTGATTGGCTGATGTTAAGATCCTTCGCTACTGCCCTCGATGATTTGTTGTTTTTATATGAATTTATAACTAATGACCGTGTAACTTCATTCAAGGCATCGTCCAATGAGTTGGGATGGATAAGCTCAGGCGTATTTTCTGCACTATCTTTAATGACTTGCGGTAGGTCGTCCATCTCGATAATAGAATCACTAGTGATGACTAGACGTTCGATTAAGTTCTCGAGTTGGCGTACGTTTCCGGGCCATGGGTAATAAAAGAGTATATTTAAACATTCCTCGGAGATCACTTTATTCATATTGTATTTATTATTGAATCGATTTAAAAAATTATATGTGAGTGGAACGATGTCTTCCTGGCGTGCGGACAGGGGCGGCATGTGAATATCGATAACGTTAAGTCGATAATATAAATCTTCTCTGAAGGTTTTATTTTCAACCATCTTTAGTAAATCCTGATTGGTTGCGGTAATAATTCGGATATCGACTGTCTTACTATCATTGCTTCCGATTGGAATGAACTGCTTATCTTGAATTACCTGCAGTACTTTGGCTTGTAAAGGCAATGCCAACTCCCCAATTTCATCCAAAAAGATTGTTCCATTATTGGCTGCTTCGAGCAAACCTGTTTTACCGCCTTTAACCGCTCCAGTGAAAGCTCCATTTGTATAGCCGAATAGTTCAGATTCCAACAAATCTGCGGGTATTGCGGCACAATTGACAGTCAAAAAAGGTCCATCTTTTCTGTTGCTTATGCAGTGCAGGTGGTGGGCAATTACCCCTTTACCTGTCCCGGATTCTCCATGAATTAGAATGGTTGAGTCAGTTGGAGCTACTCTTTTGCAAAACTTCAATATGCTTCTAACCTTTTCACTGTTTGTAATGACCGTATTTGCGGGATTATTACTAGAGATTTCTTCCTTCTGAAACTCCTTTTTTGTAATCAGTCTATTAAAGCTTTTAAGTTCGGTTGCTGTAGTGACGATATACTCTATTTCCCCGGCCTCGTTTAGGATTGGGATTGCCCTCGTTAATAATTCAGCTCCGATATATGTCTGTTGCCTGAGAGAGACAGGTTCTTTGCTCTTAAAAACTTCGGGAACGATAGAGGGGCTCCAATATCCTTTTTCAAATAACTCACCATTTAATTTTCCTATGACATCGGCCTTTTTAAGTCCATAATGTTTTTCACAAATTTTGTTGACGTATACAATTCGTGTTTGACTATCCATAACATAGATTTCATCAGAAGAATAATCTAATATCTTCAGAATAGATTCCAGAGTCAAATCAACGTTCTTAAATACTAAGTTATCTAGCATTTTCGTCCCCCTGTTTAATTTAATATTGAGTCAATTTTAAATTGTTAGACCTCTTTTTGAGTCAAAGACAACTCGATTATAGCAGGGATTTTAAGAAGTAGCGATATGAATGTATATATTTAAGGTTTTTTTCAACTTGGCACGCAAGTTGCATATATAAAAAGTAACGTGAATCTAATCGGTCTATCCTGATTGGCACGTCATCTCTTAATGCATTGGAAATAGAGGCGGAAGAAAAAGTGAAAGGATGTGTAATAGGGTAACTGATCCTTTACCTTCGGTGTATGTGTAGAGTTGGTCGATACTTTATAGATTGGGAATTAAAAAAATATCGAAAAAGTTTCAAATCTACAGGAATTCTTTCAAGAAGAAACCCTGCTAAACAGATAGGGAGGTAAAAATATGAATAGATCGTCTGAAGTATTTGATATTACAATAATTGGGGGTGGCCCAGTAGGGTTATTTACCGCCTTTTATGCAGGCATGCGTCAAGCCACGGTAAAAGTTATTGAAAGTTTACCGCAATTAGGAGGCCAATTATCCGCACTTTATCCAGAAAAAAATATTTACGATATTGCTGGTTTTCCAAAAATAGGGGCACAGGAACTCGTAGATAATTTAATAGAACAAATGAATCAGTTTGAACCCGCAATCTGTTTAGGAGAATCAGTGGAGGTTGTTGAAAAAGAAGAAGATGGTGCATTTAAACTAACAACGAATGAAGGTATTCATTATACAAAAACAATTATCATTACTGCTGGAAACGGCGCATTTCAGCCAAAAAAGATGAATATACCGGGAGAAGTGCAATTCCAAAATAAGAACTTGCATTACTTTGTGAAAAATGTAAACGAATTCAAAAATAAGAAAGTAGTCTTGTTCGGTGGTGGTGATTCGGCTGTCGATTGGGCGTTGATGCTAGAGCCGATTGCGGAGAAAGTTACTCTCGTTCATAGGAGAGACAAATTCCGTGCTCACGAACACAGTGTTGAGTTATTAAAACAATCAAATGTTGAAATTCTTACTCCTTATGCTCCGACAGAACTTGTGGGAATCGAACGAATCGACAAGGTAGTTATTCAAGAAACAAAGACTAGCGAATCAATTGAGCTTGGAGTAGATGATGTACTCGTCAATTATGGATTTATTTCAACTCTTGGGCCTATTAAAGACTGGGAGCTTGAAATTGAAAAAAACTCCATTGTTGTGAATTCTAGAATGGAAACAAATATAGAAGGCATTTATGCAGTAGGAGACATTTGTACGTATGACGGAAAAGTTAAATTGATTGCCACTGGTTTTGGCGAAGCACCTATTGCCGTAAGTAATGCAAAAGTATTTGTAGATCCTACGGCGAAGCTACAGCCGCTTCATAGTACGAGTGTAATGGGTGACAAAGAGGAAGCAGCCAAAGAAGCAGCAGTACCTACAAGATGAAACAGGAAAAGGAAAAGGAAAAGGAAAAGGAAAAGGAAAAGGAAAAGGGGGAGATGGTGTGGCCAATTTTACGATGGTCGATCAAAGCACATGTATTGCTTGCGGTGTCTGTGGCGAACTAGCACCTAATCTATTTGCTTATACGAATGACGGTATTTCATATTCAATGCTTGATGACAACGAAGGAATTACAGAAGTATCCGAAGACTTGATTGAAGACTTGGAAGATGCATTCGATAGCTGTCCAACAAATTCAATCAAGATGTCAGATACACCTTTCAATTGTAAGAAGTATGAAGCCAGTTAAGATGAAAATCATTTAATGTTAGATATTTTAGATAAGATAAAATTTCACTATAGAGGAGAATGAAAAATGGCTTATAATAAAGTAGAAAACGCGGCGAACAGAACATTCGAGAGAACGATGACATATGACAAATACACAGATCCAAAAGTATTGGAAAAGGAAATGGAGTTAATTTTCTCTAAATCATGGCAACTTGTGGGGCATGTAAGTCAGGTAGAAAAAGCAGGTTCTTTTTTTACGGCTGATGTAGCTAATGAACCACTTATTATAATTAGGGGGACGGATGGGGTGCTCCGTGCATTTTACAATGTGTGTCCACACCGTGCAACTAAGCTTGAACAAAGTGAGAACGGTAAAAAGAAGATTTTACAATGCATGTATCATGGATGGACTTTTAAAACTGACGGTAAATTGAATAAAGCACCTAACTTCCAAGGTGAGGACGCGGCTTGTGTTCAGGATGCTTGTTTACGATCTGTTCGGATGGAAGTGTTAGAGTCTTTAATCTTTGTTAATCTGGATGATGACGCTACACCTTTAATTGATTCATATGGGGATTTCTTTGACAGATTAAGCAAGTTCCCATTCATAAGTGAGTTAAAACGAACTCACAGAAAATCACGTGTTATTAAAGCAAACTGGAAAGCATATATCGATAACTATTTAGAATGTGACCATTGTCATATCGCGCATCCAAGTTTTGTAGATGCTCTTGACATGGATGATTATCAAATCATTACATGTGAAAATTATTCTGTTCAAGGGTCCATTGTCAAAGCTGACAAGCAATATGGTGAAGTGAACTTGAATGAGGCAGAAATGCAAGGTGGTTCCTTCTTCTGGCTGTGGCCGAACCTGATGTTGACTATCTACCCGGGACCTGGGAATATGGCGTCCATAGAGATGGTACCAATAGATCACGAAACCTCTTTGGCAGTATATACGTATTATTTCCGAGAGGATAATTTGGAAGCTTTAGGACAAGACGAGAAGGATTTAATGACGTTTGCGGAACAGGTCCGTGCGGAAGATATAGATCTCGTGGAACTCGAACAAATTGGTTTCCGCTCCCGCGCATTTAACAAAGGGCATTATGCTTCTTCTGAACAAGCAATCGTACAATTTCATGAAATGGTATTGGAGGCTCTCAATGAATAATTTAGGGATTAAAACTAATGAAATTAAAAAGTACTTACTCATCAACGGTAAAAGAGTAGAAGCAAAAAAATATGTATCACTTTACTCCCCATATTCGCAGGAAAAAATTGCTGAAATTGCGATGGCGGATAAAGAATTAACGATACAAGCAATCGATGCCGCTCATGAAGCTCGTCAACTAATCGGTGAAATGCCAGCGTACAAGCGTGCGGAAATTCTAGAGAACGTTGCTCTATTATTAAAAGAGAGAGCAGATGAAGCAGCGGAAATCATTTCCCTTGAATCGGCCAAACCACTGATGTTTGCAAAAGCGGAAGTTGCAAGAACGATTGAAACTTATAAATTTGCAGCGGAAGAAGCGAAAAGAATTCACGGTGAAATGATTCCTTTTGATGCAGCGGTAGGTGGTGTCGGTAGAATTGGCTACACGCTAAGAGAACCAATAGGTGTCATAGGTGCTATCACGCCATTTAACTTTCCTCTAAACCTTGTCGCACATAAGGTTGGACCTGCAATTGCAGCTGGAAATACGATTGTATTAAAACCTGCATCGCAAACTCCGCTCAGTGCTCTTTATATTGCAGAACTCTTTGCAGAAGCGGGTCTTCCGGCGGGCGTTTTGAATGTAGTGACTGGACCTGGCAGTGTTGTTGGAGAGGCAATCGTAGAAGATGACCGAGTAAGTATGATTACATTTACAGGCAGTCCTGAAGTAGGTATTGGTATTAATAATAAGGCTGGATTGAAGAAAACAACGTTAGAGTTAGGATCAAACTCAGCATTAATTATTGACAAAGATGTAGAAATTGATGGCATCATTGACCGCTGTACGATGGGGGCCTTTTCCAATCAGGGACAAGTCTGTATTTCATTACAACGGGTATTTGTTCACGAAGAAAAATATGAAGAATTTATTGTGAAATTTACAGAAGCAACAAAACAGCTAAAACTGGGTAATCCGCTAGATTCGGAAACGTATGTCTCATCTTTAATTACTAAGGGAGAATTAGAGCGTGCCGTTAGTTGGATTGAAGAAACAAAACAAAGTAATGCAGAAATCTTATCAGGGGGTAAGGTACGGGATAATGTTCTTGAACCGACAATTATTGCGAATGCGGATCAGTCATTGAAAGTTTCATGTCAAGAAGTCTTTGCACCAATTGTTATCGTGAACCAGGTGAAGTCAATCGAAGAAGCTGTAGAACTAGTAAATGATTCCCGTTTTGGGCTGCAAGCTGGCATTTACACGAACAATGTAAAAAATGCCTTTTACGCATCGAAAAACTTACATGTTGGCGGCGTTATCATTAATGACGTTCCAACGTTTAGGGTTGACCAAATGCCATATGGCGGTGTGAAAGATAGCGGTACGGGCCGAGAAGGTATTAAATATGCAGTAGAAGAAATGACGGAATTAAAACTAGTCGTTTGGAATCAAGGGTAAAGGAGATTATGATGAAAAACTATAAAATTGCTGTTATTGCTGGCGATGGAATTGGTCCTGAAGTAATCGATGAAGGGATCAAAGTATTAAATAAGATTGCTACTCTCGACGGGAACTTCCATTTTGATTTTACACATTTTCCATGGGGTTGTGAGTATTACACGAAGCATGGGAAAATGATGGCTGATAATGGGATAGAGCAGCTAAAAGAGTTTGACGCAATCTATTTAGGGGCTGTTGGTTTTCCAGGAGTTCCCGATCATATCTCCTTATGGGACTTATTATTAATCATCCGAAAGGAATTCGATCAATATGTCAATATTCGTCCAATCAAGTTATTAAAAGGCGCCCATTGTCCGTTATCTGACGTAGAGCGCGAGGACATTGACATGTTATTTATCCGGGAGAATACAGAAGGTGAATACTCGGGTGCGGGAGACTGGCTATTCAAAGGAAAAGAAAATGAAGTCGTGTTGCAAAATGGTGTATTTTCTCGTAAAGGAACAGAAAGAATTATTCGTTATGCGTTTGAGACAGCTAAAAAAGAAGGACGTAGCTTAACGAGTATTAGTAAAGCGAATGCATTAAACTATTCAATGGTTTTCTGGGATCAAGTATTCGAAGAAGTGAGTGTAGATTATCCAGAAGTAAAAACAGCATCTTATCTTGTTGATGCAGCAGCAATGCTTATGATCACAGACCCTAAGCGATTTGAAGTTGTCGTTACATCCAATTTATTTGGCGATATCCTTACAGATGTAGGGGCAGCTCTTGCTGGAGGGATCGGGCTTGCGGCGGGTGCAAATATTAATCCTGAAAGAGAATTCCCATCGATGTTTGAACCTGTACATGGTTCAGCGCCTGATATTGCTGGTCAGGGAATTGGGAACCCACTTGCCTCGATTTGGTCGGCAAGTCAAATGCTCGATTATTTCGGATATGAACATTATGGTAAAATTGTTATAGACGCCATCGAGCAAATTTTGGTAGAGGGTGGCACGCTTACACCTGATATGAAAGGTACGGCTTCCACATCTGAAGTAGGAGATCAACTAGTTGATATTATGATAAATTCAATAACTGCACAAGTATGAGTGAGGTCTATCGGTGTTATGTGGCTATCACCGATAGACTTTTTACAAAACGCTCGTCTATTTTCCGCTAAGAATTGATTGAATATTCTAGTACCAAGTGGTAGTAAAATTCAACTAGGGGTGAAATACTTGAAAACCAATACGATTGATAAACAAATATTGACTATAGCATTATCATTGGTAGCGCTATTGGTTGTCCCCATTTTGATTAACCCTAAACAGGGAACCGCTTTCTTGAAGACAATATTGGATTTCATTACCGGACGTTTCGGTCCTTTATACTTGTGGGCTTGCCTAGGTATATTTGGATTTTTGCTTTGGTTGGCCTTTAGCAAATACGGGAAAATTAAGTTAGGTGAAGGTAATCCTGAGTTTTCTACTTTCAGCTGGTTAGCACTAATCTTTACAGCGGGAATCGGTTCTGGAATTATGTATTGGGGAATCATTGAATGGGCGTTCTATTATACAAGTCCACCTTATAACATAGATCCTAAAAGTGTTGAGGCAGCAAGCTTCGCACCGACATACGGAATGTTCCATTGGGGGTTTTCGGCTTGGGCAATTTATTGTGTTCCATCGATTCCAATCGCATATGCAGTCTATATAAAAAAACAAAAGTCTTTCAGGCTTAGTACGGCATGTCGTGGAATCATCGGCGACCGCGCGGATGGGCTACTCGGAAAAGTGATTGATGTTTGTTTTATGTTTGGATTAATTGGCGGTATCGGAACTTCCCTAGCCCTTGGAACACCTTTGTTGGCTGAGGGGATTCATCATATCTTTGATGTGAAGAAAACGCTTACATTGGATTTGAGTATTGTAATTGCGCTAATGATTTTCTTTTCAATTTGTCTATATTTCGGTCTGAAAAAAGGGTTGAAGTTGCTAAGTGACTGGAATCTATATTTATATGTAGCCATCGCAGTGTTCATTTTCATTTTTGGTCCAACTGCTTTTATTATTGCAAGCTTTACAGATAGTGTCGGCGTGCTCTTCTCAAACTTTTTTAGAATGAGTTTATATACAGATCCTGTCGGTAAGTCAGGATTTAGTGAAACATGGACGTTGTTTTATTGGGGCTGGTGGTTCTCATACGCTCCTTTCACTGGCATGTTCGCTGCTCGTATTTCAAAGGGAAGAACCATCAAAATGCTCATTCTTGGTCAATTGATTGGCGGAACGTTAGGATGTTGGCTCGCTTTTGCGATATTCGGAAACACGAGTATGTTCTTTGAAATGAGCGGCCTAGTACCTGTTCTTGACATCTTGCAGAATGAAGGTGCACCGGCGGCAATATTGGCATCTTTGAATGCCCTTCCACTAGGTGGAATCGTTGTGGTTCTATATTTGCTCATCGCAGCAATATTTCTTGCCACTACAGTCAATTCGGCAGCCTATACATTGGCAGATGTAGCATCCGTAAACTTGAAAGAGGGAGAAGAGCCAGTTCGTTGGTACCGGGTATTTTGGGGAATAGTTTTGACTAGTATATCCATTGTATTAATGTATGGAGATGGGTTAGAAGCCTTGCAGACCTTATCAATTATCACGGCCTTACCTTTAGTATTCATCATATTATTGATGGTAGCTTCTTTCATGAAATGGGTGAGAGTCGATTATGACTCAGTGATCTTGCATCAACAAAAAACAGCATCCGAAGCAGTTCGTGTAGAAAAACTTCCTAAACTTAAAAAGGAAAAGAGAAAAGCAGGAGATAAACCTAAGCTTTCAACTGAAACAAACAAATTATAGATGAACGAAGGCTGTCTCATTTCATTGGGACAGCCTTTTGTATCTGGATGAAAATATTTATTTGTTTTCAATTAATGGTAGAATTGGCGTATTGAGATAACCACTTAGAAAAGAGGGACTAGAAATGCGGTGGATACTACTAATTGTATTGGCAATTGCGTTAGAATTCTTTGTACGGTTTTTAACGAAAAATATGGAAGATAAAAAGAAAAGGGAGAAACTACTTGCGCTAATTTGGTTTGGATTTGGTACGATTTTAGTTGTGGTATGGCTAATCGGTCGATTCCTGTAGATCACATGTATAGAGAAACTTAAGGAAATCTTCATAATCACGCTAAGAGAATCTTCATGATTAGGGTTCAATATTAAGGGAATGAACCCTATCGACTGAAAAGGCGGGAAAAGATGAAGAAATTAATTTTTATACTAGTGCTAGTTCTACTTAGCGTAACGGTTGTATTAAAAACGAAGGAAGCAACCCCGGAAATAGTAGATTTAAATGTTGCTGCGAAAGCAATCATTCTAATAGATGCCGAAACAGGGAAAGTGATTTATGGAGAAAATAGTGCAGAATCGTTACCAATCGCAAGCATGTCCAAAATGATGACACAGTATCTTGTCCTAAACGCCGTCAATAGTGGCACGCTGTCATGGGATAGTACATACAATCCAAGTGAAGCAATTCAAAAAGTCATGGGGAAATCCGCAGCGGTCAAACTTGGGATGACTGAAGGCAATACTTATTCATTGAAAGAACTGTTTACTGCCATGACTGTAAACTCCGCGAACGACGCTGCGATAGCGGTAGCCGAAATGGTTAGTGGAACGGAAGAAGCGTTTGTTGAATTGATGAATGAACAAGCCAACAGTTTCGGATTGAAAGAGACAACGTTCTTCAATGCGAGCGGTCTGGATGGTGATTACATCGGCAAAGGACCTGAACAAACGAATCGTGCATCTGCCCGTGACGTTGCAGTCATTGCACAAAAGCTGATTGCCAAATATCCTGAGGTGCTCGACTTTACAAAGATGGCGAGTTTTAAAACAAGTGCCGGCGCTACATTGTGGAGTACAAATTTAATGTTGGCGGGTATGCCACAAGCAATGCCAGGGATTGACGGATTGAAAACCGGTTACACAGATCAAGCAGGATCTTGCTTTGTGAGCACGGGCGTATTTGACGGGCGACGAATTATCTCGGTCGTTATGGATGTTGAAGCAAATGGCGAAGATACGACGAACCCAAGATTCGATCTGACAAGAGAGCTGATTGAGAAATTAGTTATGGAATAATGGGGAGAAATCAAATTTACTGAAAAGCAAACTCAATCATCAATCCAAAAAAATAAAGAAGAGTAGCCCTGCCGCCCATGGAAGGGCTATTTTGATTGGCGATTTTAAGGCGCACATCATGATATACTGTTGTTACAAAATTAAAAAAACGAGGCGATAAACATGATGGATCAAACACAAGTCAACGAATGGATAGCAAAATTACCGCTCATCGAGCAGATGGCGGCACGAGAAGAAGTATTGTGGCTCAATCCCTTAATCGAATCGTCAACAACAGGCCTTGTGAAAACAGGCGTGACAGCAGCAGACGTGAAAGACGCATCTGATCGTCTAAAGCGTTTTGCACCGTACATCGAGCTCGTTTTTCCGGAAACAAAAGCATCTAATGGCATTATTGAATCGCCGATTACCGCTATACCCAATATGAAAGATGCGCTTTCCAATGCATACGGAACAACAATTAAGGGAGATTTACTCCTGAAAGAAGACAATGCACTTCCCATTTCAGGTTCTATCAAAGCACGTGGTGGTATTTATGAAATACTAAAACATGCCGAAACACTTGCGATTGAACATGGATTGATAACAACAGAGGAAGACTACAGTAAATTTGCAGAACCTGAATTCGGTAATTTGTTTGCAAAACATAAAATTGCTGTTGGCTCAACGGGAAATCTAGGTCTCAGTATCGGCATCATGAGCGCTAAACTAGGTTTCAATGTCACAGTTCATATGTCTGCAGATGCAAAGCAGTGGAAGAAAGACATGCTGCGTGAAAAGGGTGTAACGGTCGTTGAATACGCGGACGACTATAGCAAAGCTGTTGAAGAAGGACGTCGTCAGGCAGATGCAGATCCTTTATGTCATTTTGTCGATGATGAAAATTCACTCGATCTGTTCTTAGGTTATGCAGTGGCAGGAGAACGCGTTGCAGACCAGTTGAGAGCTCGAGGTACAATCGTTACTGAAGACAACCCACTTTACGTTTACCTGCCATGCGGTGTTGGTGGAGGACCTGGAGGTGTAGCGTTTGGATTGAAGCTCGCTTTCGGTGACGTAGTGAGTTGTTTCTTTGCAGAGCCAACACATTCTCCGTGTATGATGCTTGGCATGATGACTGGTCTTCACGATAATGTTTCCGTTCAAGACTTCGGACTCGACAATAAAACGGCCGCTGACGGACTCGCGGTTGGCACAGCATCTGGTTTTGTCGGAAAAACGATGGAACCTTTACTAGCTGGCTGTTACACAATAGCTGACGGAACAATGTTCAAGTTATTGAAGCTACTTGCAGATACAGAAAGCATTCGACTTGAACCATCTGCACTTGCGGGGATGACTGGCCCGATACAAGTCGTTAACAAGAATATTCCAGGCGCAAATTCCTTAAACGCAACTCATCTCGTGTGGGGAACAGGCGGTAGTATGGTGCCCGAATCTGAAATGAATCTGTACTATGCGATGGCGGAAATCGAAGGGGAATGAACGGGAAATAATTCGAGCTATTTCCCGGGAAATGGACATTATTCGGGAAATAATTGCAGAGAATAAAAAACCTCACAGAAATGTGAGGTTTTTTAGGTTTGTATGGGATTTACTGCATCTCCTTATGTGAAAACGGACATTTACCTTGAATCGGTTCCACGTCATCGCCAATGAAAAACTGTTTCCATTCATTATGATCGGGATCGCCAAAATGACTGATGTCGGGATGTTTCGGAAGCTGGTCCCAAACTTCTACGCGTTCGCGTACCTTTTCACGCGACATCACACCGCCTTTTTCTGTTCCTTTCAGCCCTTCGAAGATTCGTCTCGGCTGGAAACCGAGCACCATTGCATTGCCAAGATCTCGCGTTTTCCGTTGCTTGTAAGCTGGTGCATTGCCAAAAACAAAAATCGGCTCACCGTGGAAACGAAAATCCCATAAGTGATGCGCAGGATCTCGGGGACTATCGGCAGGCCATTCAATGTCATCTGCTCCATGCAAATACTGTAATATTTCCCAGAACTGCATCCGATAATCCTCTAAAGAGCCTTCGTTTTTAAACGGTTCTACAAAAACGAAGAGACCATGTCGCTTATGCTCGGGGTTCTCGAATAGTGCTAAAAATGCCTTTAAAGTCGCTGGCAAGTTGGACCAGTCGTCTTGTGTCACATATCCATAACGCAATTCACCCTTTAACTCTCCACCCATACCGAAATAACAAGGAAACGATTTGTCTGTCACCGTTTCATGGAATGTTTGGTATTCTTTCAACAACCAATCTGGTAAATCCGTTCGCTCCGCAAAATCCTCTTTTGTCAATAAAGCATTATCTAACTGAATCATTGTTTCTCCCCCAATCTACTAATTCTTTAATCTTTCACCTTCCCTCTAGTTACAGAAATTAAACAAAAAATGTTTGAAAACGAAGCATTAGGGAAACGTATAGAAGACGAAAATATAGAAAATGAAAAAATCAATTGGAGGAACGATGATGAATTCCCCTATGGAAGATACCGCGACAACTCAATGCAATACTGAATATGATACGCTTCTCCGTGTCATCCTATGTCAGCCGAAATTTATGGCTATTGAAGAAGTCATAAATGACGTACAGAGAAAGTATGAAGATGAAAATATAAATATTGAATTAGCGATGAAACAGCATAATGAGTTTGAGAAACTCCTTATAGCGCATGGAGTGGAAGTCATTAAATTGCCTTCATCCGAAAAGTTTCCAGAGCAAGTTTTTACCCGAGATATCGGTTTTACTGTGGGTGAAGATATTTTTGTAGCAGAAATGGCAAGTGATATACGCAAAGGGGAAGAAGAAGCACTCGAGGAATGGCTGGACGATGAAGATATTTCGTTCCAAACCACTACGAGTCAAGTTGAAGGCGGCGATGTCATTGTAGATCGCGGAACGCTGTTTGTTGGTATTAGCAGTCGAACTTCGATTGAGGCCGCTGAGAAACTAAAGGTGGATCTACCGGATTACACGATTATCCCTGTCCCTTTTAATGAAAAGTATTTACATCTCGATTGCGTATTTAATATCCTTTCACCTGAAGTCGCGCTGATTTTCAGAGAAGCGTTTGACCAGAGAATTATTGACTATCTTGCAGAAAACTATAAACTGATTGATGTTTCTGAAGAAGAACAATTCACGATGGGCACAAACGTCCTATCCATTGGGAACAAAAAAGTGTTCAGTCTCCCACAAAACAAACAAGTCAATGCTCAAATTCGTGCACACGGTTTTGAAGTCATCGAAGTCGAATTCGATGAAATCATTAAATCCGGCGGCTCTTTCAGGTGTTGCTCAATGCCTGTCAATCGAGAATAGGATTGATGAAAAACCTCACTGTAGAGTGAGGTTTTTGTATGTCCTGTTTTCATATTGCTCTGCCAAACAGCGTATTTTCACCTTAGTTTTTTGCTTCAGCTTTCAAGCAAATTCCCTTGTGCCGGAATCGGATGTTCCTTCAGCATTCTGGCTAGATGGATTGTATTATAAGCAAGCATTTCAACATGCTTTTTGGTGAAATCATTCGTTTGCCCGGCGGCGATATAAGAAGGACCAGGTCCTGCTTCGCCGACCCAATATGTATCGACATTCGGAGGAATGACAAACCCGATATGCGATAACCCGTATAGAATGGAAGCGGCAGCATGCTTTGCTCCGTCCTCGTTACCTGTTACAACGACGCCACCCACTTTGTTATAATAAATGGCTTGTCCTTGCTCATTCGTTTCCTCGCTGCTACCATACAATCTTTCAATGGCAAGTGTTGCTATACTACTTTTTTCTCCAAGCCAAAGGGGCGTCCCGATAATAAGGATATCCGCTTCCTTCACCTTTTCGAATAGCTGCGGCCACTCATCACCATCTCCCATATCAGGACTCATTCCGTAGGGAATTGTGTAATCCGCTAATCTAATGATCTCTGTTAGCACATTTTCATTATCATAAATTTGGCAGACCTTCTTCGCAAGAGCCTCTGTATTCGATTCCTCCTCCGAACTTTTCAACGTGGCATTCAAAATAAGTGCTTTCAACGCTCCCATGAAAATCCTCCTCTTTCCACCAATTTGTCTTCTACTCAACTAGTACCCTATGAAGCCAAACAAAAACGTAAACAAATTGACAATCTAATTGAAACGCTCACTAAACAGCGCACCTCTTGAAAGGCTGTACTTGACCTTTACTTACCCAAAGTGCATATTGGAACTATACATTTCGAATCACATTGTACGTATTTTATATGGATTTCTAGACATTGTGGTAGGGAGGAAACCGGAAATGGATGCTACCGATAAAAGAATTTTAGAGCTGCTTATAGCCAATGGACGTCTTTCTTACGTGGATATAGGTAAAGAACTTAATTTATCACGTGTTGCCGTACGTGAAAGGGTTCATAATCTCCAAGAGAATGGGATTATTGAGCGCTTCACAGTCGTCGTGAATAGTGAAAAAGTGGGGAAGGGTGTTTCAGCATTCTTCGAAGTAGACTGCGAACCTGCATCCCTAGTGAGCGTTGCACAGGCGCTCGCGGACAATCCCTCTGTAGCTAGCTGTTATCAAATGACTGGCCCATCAACCCTTCATATGCACGTATTAGTTAATGATTTTACCGACCTGGAGAAATTTATCAATGAAGAATTATATGCACTTGATGGAATAACGAGAGTGGAGAGTCATATCTTACTTCGGAGATTTAAAAGTCGAGCGGGACTGAAATTGTAAAATGGACAGAAAAAACCTATTCTTGGATAGGTTTTTTTATTTTGTGAATTAAAATGGGTATACATTTTTTAAAAAACCATGTATTGCTTTAACTGAATCTTTGTTTTATACTCGTGACAACCATATTTATAACATTTGTTAAGTGAAATATGATTTTTGATTAACAAATGGTTCAATAATGCACGATTTAGCAGAAAATAAAATTACCCGAGGAGGGCTTTCATGGATCACTTATATCATCCGTTCCAATCACAGCGACATACAGGATTTGCTCGAAAAGGAATGGTCGCTACATCACAGCCACTTGCAGCAAATGTAGGATTGTCTATTTTACAAAAAGGGGGCAATGCCATTGATGCTGCAATTGCTACGGCGGCAGCACTTACTGTCGTCGAGCCAACATCAAATGGCATAGGCGGCGATGCGTTCGCCCTGGTCTGGGTGAAGGATAAATTGTACGGACTTAATGCATCTGGACCTGCACCGGCGACATTAACGGTGGAAGCAGTTAAAGCACTGGGTCACGATAAGATGCCAACTTACGGGATGGTTCCAATTACAGTGCCTGGGACGCCCGCCGCATGGGCAGAACTGTCACGCAGGTTTGGAAAGCTGCCTTTGAAGGAAGTGCTGGAGCCGGCCATTCGTTATGCAGAAGAAGGTTTCCCACTCACACCTATCCTCGGCAAGTACTGGGAATCAGCCTATAAAGAGTTTAAAAAGAAATTCAGCGGAGATGAGTTCAATGCTTGGTTCGAAACGTTTGCACCAGATGGCCGTGCACCTAAAATAGGTGAAATGTGGTCTTCACCAGGTCATGCAAAGACACTTCGAGCCATTGCGGAAACTGAGGCACGTGGTTTTTATGAAGGTGAAATTGCTGATGAGATTGATGCATTCATGAAAAAACATGGCGGCTTTTTATCGAAAGAAGACCTAGCTACATACAAACCGGAATGGGTTGAACCTATTTCAGTGAACTATAAAGGCTATGATGTGTGGGAAATCCCTCCAAATGGTCATGGGATGGTAACACTTATGGCGTTAAATATTTATCAGAAACTGAGTAAACCTGAGTGGCAATCTGCTCAATCGATTCATGAACAAATCGAAAGTATGAAACTAGCATTCACAGATGGCAAGGCATTCATTACGGAAGAAGCGGATATGCCAGTCGAAACAGCACACCTGTTGTCAAACGAATACGCGGAAAAACGGGTACAGTTGGTTGGTGATGAAGCGATGGATCCAGAGCCGTACGAATTGCCGAAGGGGGGAACCGTGTACCTCGCGACAGCAGACGAAGAAGGGAATATGGTATCTTTCATCCAATCCAACTACATGGGCTTTGGCTCGGGTGTTGTTGTTCCAGGAACTGGGATTGCATTTCAAAATCGAGGACACGACTTTTCGCTCGATGAAAACCATCCGAACGTTCTGAGACCAGGTAAACGATCCTATCATACAATCATTCCTGGTTTCCTCACAAAAGATGGCAATGCGGTTGGTCCATTTGGTGTAATGGGGGGCTATATGCAGCCACAAGGTCATTTCCAAGTCGTTGTAAACACAATTGATTACTTGCTTAATCCCCAGGCGGCGCTTGACGTGCCGAGGTGGCAATGGACGGAAGCGAAAAAAGTGCGAGTGGAGCCAGAATTCCCGAATCATTTGGTGCAGGCACTTAGTAGAAAAGGCCATGAAGTGACAGTCTCAATTGATGGCGGAGGTTTTGGACGTGGCCAAATCATATGGCGAGACCCAGAAACAGGCGTACTTCAGGGCGGAACTGAATCTCGTACGGATGGGGCGCTAGCAGCTTGGTAAAAGTTAACGAGACTACCCGAAGTGTCGAGAAAACGGCCGTTTCTGGAAAATGGAAGCTACAAAAAGATTTATTCGCCGCCTTTTGCAGAGTAGGCTTATTGGGTTTTGGTGGAGGACCTTCTGCAATTCCGTTGTTCCATCAAGAAGTTGTACGCAAATACAAGTGGATGGATGAAGACGAATTCAGCGACACACTTGCGCTCGGAAATACAATGCCTGGACCGATTGCTACAAAACTTGCAGGGTATATTGGCTACAAAGTGGGCGGTAAATTAGGTTGTCTCAATGCCATAATTGCCTCTGTGATTCCAACGTCCATAATGATGATATTGTTAATCGGCATTTTGCAGACATACAAAGACATTCCATGGGTAAAAAACATGTCCGCTTCTGTTGTGCCAGTCGTGGCAGTTATGCTAGGCATACTAGCCTGGGATTTCATCAAAAAGTCCGGCGATACGCTCGGTTGGAAAAAGGCATTAACGATGTTGGTCGCCGCGGGGATTTTATTGGAAGCATTGAACATACACCCCGCATTTGTTATATTGCTCGTTCTAATATTCATCTTCCTTCCAATTCGAAATAGGAGGGGAAAAGCGTGATTTATTGGCAACTGTTTCTTGCGTTTTTCATACCTGGAATACTAGGGTACGGGGGCGGACCGGCTAGCATTCCGCTCGTGGAAAACGAAGTCGTCGGTACTTATGGGTGGATGGACACCCAAGAATTCAGTGAGGTCGTCGCTATCGGGAATTCCTTGCCGGGACCCATTGCGACGAAAATGGCTGCATCCGTCGGTTATTCAGAAGGCGGTATCCTGGGAGCGGTGGTCGCTTTATTCGCTTCCGTTGCACCTTCTCTATTATTGATGATCGGATTAATGGCAATTCTCATGAAATACAAAGACCATCCTAAAGTGAAAAGTATAACGAAATTTGTTCGTCCAATCATCGCCATTCTTTTGTTATTCATGACTCTCCAGTTTGTGCAGACAGCAGTTGAAGGGGTAGGGTTTCTACTCACCGGCGGCATCGCCCTGGCAAGTTTTTTGATGCTTCAAAAGTGGAATTGGCATCCGGCATTCGTTATCATGCTAGCGCTAGGTTTTGGTGCTGTGACTGGGATTGATTGGTGAAAAATCAATCCAAATGCGAATTTTTAACATCAAAAACCTTGTTGTGGTAATATACACCGATAATCTGAACCGCATAGAAAAACGCCATTGCTGACACTACATCAGCAATGGCGTTTTCCTATTTGTAATAGAGTATTGATACCAAATCAGGTTTAGTAGTGCTATTCAAACTGAGAAGCCGTCTTGCTAGGTGAACCTTCATAAGCGACGAGTGTAACCCCTAATTTAGTTTCAAGGGCAAGTAGTTCTTCCAATTGTTCAACGTCCAAGTCCGCTACTTTCACATTATCAAATGCCATCTTATCTCTCCTTTCCACTTAAACGTATTGTCTCCGCTTCATACGGCAATATACATGGTGAAGTGGAGAGTTGCATTAGGGGCGTGATGCATCAAACTCATCCCGCGCCTTCTTCACAATCTGCTTCAACTCATCTTCCGGAACACCTTTCAAATAATAAGCAACTGCAGCCTTCCCAATGGCAAACGTTCCGCCACTCGCGATACTTGCGCTAATCGCAGACCCCGCGCCCGGCAGTACCAGATTCGCGAACTTACTGCCTTGCTGCGCAATCATTCGCAATGTAAAACCAGTCGCTCCAATTCCGCCAATCGAAACCAGTAGTTCCCTTGCCGTTTTAAACTCCAAATCACGGCCAGACAAATAGGCAATAATCATCAAAAGGACGGTCTGTAGCGATAGGAGAACAGCGATATCCGTCGCGATAATCGGACTCAGTGCAACTGTCGCGGAAAGTGCCGAAAACACTTTAATGAACCGCAGCGCAATCTTTTCAGAGATTTTATTCATTCGTATCGTCATGCCGAGGTGAATGGCTGCCCGTATGTCGATACTTTGTTCCAAAAAATCCAGCAGTTCCTCAATGCCGTAACGGCCGTCAAATTCAATCGTCAACGTACTGCGTTCAGCTTCAGACAACTCATCAGGGTTTCGATTCCATTCGATATAAGAAGAAACAGGAATAATCGCCTCCACCTGCGCGTCACGCGCCTTGAAGATCCGTTGCAGCTGCGCTTTCTTCTCCTCCACCAAGTCCAACTTGCCCAACGGATAATCCGCGGGGTCTTTCGCGCGTGAAGGATTCAGCTCGTCCACATGCGTAAGTATGCCAACCATCGGCAAATCATATCCCACATTCAGCATGATTTTTTTCGCACTGTCCACGTCAATATCAATATGCGCCCGCTCCGTCGCTTTCTGCAAAAACAGAATGGCATCTGGTCGAAATTCCTTAATAATAGCCGTAAGCTCAGCTTCAGCCGACTTGGTAAACGACTCCGATTCACCAATCCCACGCGTGTCGATGACTTCAAAATACACCTGTCCGTCTGATTCATATGTAAACCGTCGAGCTTCCTTCGTCCCAATCTCAACATCGCTCACTTCTGCAAGATATCTCCCGCTCATCGCGTTGATCAAACTACTTTTACCGACACCCGTCCTGCCTACAAGCACAAACCGCGGCGGCCGGGGATCCTTCAAACCTTCCAGCAGTTTGTTCAAATCCTTATCATCTAGCAAAACATCCATCAATTTCTCCTGTTGCTTACCCGACAACAAGTTACCCGGGATTTTAGCAAGCAAATCCTCCAAGTAATTATTCAAGTTCCCGATATGATTCATACGTTTCTGCATCTCTTCGAATTGGGGATTCATGAGGGCTAAAACTCCTTTGCGACATAGTTACTAGTTCTTTACCCGTTTTGGGGTGATTTCAGTCAGAATGAATTCCTAAAACAATGTGGTTAAAAAAGCGATGATAGGGGGATCGGAAGCATATAGATAAAAATGAATGCAGAGGAGAATTTATTATGAAACCAACGATCAAGTATGATATTGAAGAAACACTAGTCCAAGTGATCCATGATGATGGAGAAGTTGTCGTTAAAAGAGGGGTTTGGATAGAAGGGGAAGGCCTTTGTGCGATTTATGACTTAGATGAAAATTGGTTTCCATATGTCTGTGCAATAAGCGGTGATTTAGGCAACATGCTTGCGAGTCGATGTGTGAATGTAATAGAGATCGAGTAGGACAATAAGGTTTATATCGAAACATAATTGATTCGTAGATCCGTGCGATACGAATTGTTCCTGAATCAGAATAGAAAAATCACCTAGAAGAGATGTATTTTAAAGGAGTGAGGGAAATTGGAGTTCAAAAGTGCGTCTATTCAATTACTGGACGATAGCGGAAAGATTGTTGTTCAAAACGCAATACTGGTTGAAAGCGATAGGGTGTGCGCAATTTACGATATGGATGAAGAGGATTTTAAATTTATTTGTACAACACATATCGAATTAGACACTATCCTCGCCGCTCAAGATCTTCGCGTGAAAGATTTGGAAGAAGATGAACGTTTCTGTTCTGAATGTGGGGTGGCGATGGATGAAGGATTTGTTTTTGAATCTGATGCAACATTCTATTGCAGTGAAGAATGTCTGACGAATGTAATTACGTGGGATGAATACTTAGCGATTCATGATAATGGAAATGGTGATGCTTATTGGACGGATTGGTATGACAGTTGATGATATATGGCACACAAAAGTACTTAGGGAATTGAAATTATTGGGTAAAAATAAATATATAAATGGAAACTATATGGTATGATTTGTTTATATTATCAGATAAATAATTTAGGGATTTCAATTATGAAAATAAAAACTAGAATAGGTGATTAAAATTAAAAAAACAGTACACGTAGTAGGAGCAATTATTGAAAATGACAACAATGAAATCCTTTGTGCACTACGGGGACCAGAAATGACCTTACCGAATTACTGGGAATTTCCAGGTGGAAAGATTGAAAAAGACGAAACAAAAGAAGAGGCCTTGAAGAGGGAAATTCAAGAGGAGCTTGGGTGTGTAATCAAAGTATTTGATCACGTTGAAGATACGACATATGAATATGAAAAAATTATCGTGAGGTTAGAAACATTTATGTCGAAAATTATTTCTGGAACA
The DNA here is from genome assembly GCF_057669885.1 of Sporosarcina sp. Y1011. NCBI lineage: Bacteria > Bacillati > Bacillota > Bacilli > Caryophanales > Caryophanaceae > Sporosarcina > Sporosarcina sp. Y1011. The sequence continues at coordinate 64,615 of NZ_JBYHFP010000016.1, forward strand.
CCAGTGCTTTCGGAACATGCAGAAATAAAGTGGGTTTCACGAGAAGAGTTACCTTTATTAAACTGGGCACCTGCCGATATTCCGGCAATTGAAAAGTTAACAGATGCAATCCTGAAGAAATAAAATTACGAAGAGATGCGGTGATTATATGGAAAGCTTTATGCGGAATTTAAATTACTCTTTGCAGGAAGGCTTTATAGACAAAAGCCAAAGCAACTCCGGTAGTTTTAAACCAGAACTATTAATCAATAATGTAAAGAAAAATATAATTGTATTAAACACACTTCGGGAAGAACTTGAGACGAGTGAAGACTTCATCTTTTCAGTGGCATTTGTTACTGAAAGCGGTCTAGCTACAATGAAATCACTATTTCTGGATCTTAAAGAAAAGGGGGTTAATGGGCGAATACTAACCTCTACATATTTATATTTTAATCAACCTAAAGTATTTAAAGAACTAATGAAATTAACAAATGTGGAAGTACGCTTAACGCAGTTAAAAGGTTTTCATTCCAAAGGTTATATCTTTAAACATAAAACGCATTACTCTCTGATTGTGGGGAGTTCCAATCTAACCGCGCATGCTCTAAAGGTAAATTATGAGTGGAATGTAAAATTAACGTCCCATGAAAATGGCGATATCGTTCATCATTTTAAAAACCAGTTTGAGGATGTTTGGGCAGATTCTGATCTATTAACGAAAAAATGGATTGAAAATTACGAAGTAGAATACATAAAAAATGCAGATCTTAAACTAGCTGAGCAGGTAATTGAGATGCCGGCAAATTATAAACCAAATGCAATTGAAGAATCTGTTAAAATTGTTCCGAATGCAATGCAAAAAGCAGCGTTATTACAAATACAGACGGTTCGTGATGAAGGAAAAGATAAAGGGTTAGTTATTTCTGCAACAGGTACCGGGAAAACGTATTTGTCTGCATTTGATGTTCGAAGTTTTGCACCTAAGAGAATGTTATTTATTGTTCATCGGGAGCAAATATTAAACAAAGCAAAAGATGATTTTCAAAGAATTCTCGGAGGAATCAATGAAGAGTTCGGATTGTATGTGGGTGCTAGCAAACAATTAGATAAGAAATACCTTTTTGCTAGTATTCAAACGCTGTCAAAACAAGAAAACTTAGATCAATTTGATCCGAAGGATTTTGATTATATTCTAATAGACGAAGTACATAAAGCAGGGGCCGCTTCTTATCAGCGGGTCATTAATTATTTTAAACCACAATTTCTAATGGGAATGACTGCTACCCCAGAGCGGACGGACGACTTTAATATCTACGCACTCTTTGATTACAATATTGCTTACGAAATAAGGCTGCAGGAAGCACTTGAAGAGGACATGCTTTGTCCATTTCATTACTTCGGCGTGACGGACCTTGAGTTAGATGGGGAATCAGTGGATGATACAGCCGTTTTCACAAAGCTAGTATCCGAGGAGCGTGTAACACATATTATTGAGAAAATTAATTACTATGGTTTCTCTGGTAATGAAGTAAAGGGGTTAATATTCTGTAGCCGAAAAGCTGAAGCCACAGAATTATCTATTGCATTGAATAATAGAGGATTTCGTACTGTGGCATTAACAGGTGACGATTCACCAGGCGAAAGAGAACGTAGAATTAACCAATTAGAAAATGGAATTCTTGATTATATTTTGACGGTGGATATTTTTAATGAGGGAATTGATATCCCTAGCATAAATCAAGTGGTGATGTTGAGACAAACGCAATCGAGTATTATTTTTATTCAACAGCTCGGACGTGGATTACGTAAGCATGAGTCGAAAAACTACGTGACGATTATCGACTTTATTGGTAACTATAAAAACAACTATCTAATTCCAGTTGCACTGTCAGGGGACAAGTCCCAAAACAAAGACAATGTCCGTCGGCGGACAAAGGACACGAGCTATATTAAAGGCGTATCAACAGTTAACTTTGAAGAAATCGCTAAAAAACGAATCTTTAGTTCGATCAACGAAAGCAATTTGACCGCCCTGAAAATTTTACGAGATGCCTATGTAGAATTGAAAAATAAAATCGGCAAAGTTCCTTACCTATACGATTTTGTAACGAATCATTCCATAGATCCAGTTGTCATTGCAGAAAAGCATACGAACTATTATCAGTTCTTATTGAAGATGAAGGAAGAAGTTCCCGCTTTAACGAATTATGAAGATAAAGTGTTAACAATGCTCTCGTTAGAAATATTAAATGGAAAACGTCTACATGAAGTTCTATTGCTTGAACAATTGTTACAACAGGATAAGGTTCGTCATGATTCCTATGTGAGTTTATTATCCGCAAATAATTGTCGGATAGATGAAGCGACGATGGATTCAGTAAAGCGTATCTTAAATTTATCATTTTTCACAACAAGCGTTCAAAACAAATATGGCGGAAAGCCGTTAGTCACGGAAGATGAAGATCAAAATTATGTGCTAAATGAATCGATTCGTAATGGATTAACAAGCAATCCCTACTTTGAAAAACTAGTTCTAGACATTATTCATAGTGCAATAGCGAAGTCGAAGCTGTATGAATGCAATCGGCAGCTCACGCTTTATGAAAAGTACTCCAGAAAAGATGCTTGTAAGCTCCTGAATTGGAATGCAGATGAAAGTTCAACAATGTATGGATATAAGCCAAAGCATAATACATGTCCCATCTTCATTACTTATCATAAGAATGATGAAGTGGAATCCAGTGTGAATTACGGCGACGAGCTCTTAAATCCGGAATTACTAAAATGGTACACAAGAAGTAATCGATCATTGAAGTCGCAAGAAGTTCAGAAAATCATTCATTCAGACGACAATAATATCGATATCCATATCTTTGTAAAAAAAGATGACGACGAGGGAACAGACTTTTATTACTTGGGACAAGGTTTTCCCGATAAGTCTAGTGTTGCAGAGGGCAGGATGACTGATAAGAATGGCAAGGACCTTCCGGTTGTTCATATGAATATGGTGATGGAACAGGCTGTGGAGAGTAAACTTTATCATTATTTAATAGACGAATGAAAAGGTGAACCGTATCATAAGTAAATAAGGTTTTTGTTATAGAGGTAATAATTTTTTTGAAAAAATAAGATAGTATAGGTATTTCTTAAGGTTGTGATATTTGCGTACCTTGAATTTTAGCTAGAATTTATAGTGCTCATGATTGGAGACCGTGTGAATGTTAAGTGAACAGACGAGGTATTCTAGGCTTGCGAACATAACGAAAATAATAAATACAAAATTAGAACTACGCGAAGTACTACAGAGGGTAACTAGGGCAATATCCGAAGAGATTGTTCAATGTAACTCCGTAGGTATTTATTTGCCTCAGAAAGATGGAACGTTCAGGGGGTTTGCGGGAAAACCAGAATTCATAAATGGCATATCGCTCGATACGCAGGTAATTGATGTTGAAATAGATTTACTAGCCAGGGAAGTTATTGAAACTCAAAAAACCATCTACATCCCTGATACCTCAAAGGATAATCGACCGGATCCGAGGTCAGTCGAAGCCTTCAAAATTAAATCCTTATTAGCTCTACCTATCGCATTTGGGCAAGAGTTATTTGGTCTAGTATTTTTATTTGATTACGGAACCCCAATGAACTTAACAGAGACAGAAATTCAAAGTGTTGAAGCCTATGTGAATATGGCTGCAGTCGCGATTCAAAACGCAAATAATTTAAAACAAAAGGAAAACCTTATTGCTGAAAAGCAGTTGTTACTTAATGTTACACGTGATTTATCAATGTGTTCCTCAATCCAGGAAAGTCTCGATAAATGTTTTGTCTATTTAGGAAAGGTTTTAGATAGCAAAAATATTGCTGCTCATCTCTTAGATCCTTTAGAAAAAACTGCAATTAGATTAACGAAGTTAAGTAAAGACTGTGAGTGGACACAAGCAGATTGCGTTGAGAATCTTAATAGCATAAGAATTGACCAAAGTTATGAAACCATGATGCAAAAGGTTATTGAAACAAAAAGTGTAATTCCCGGTCCGAATGTAGATAGCAAGAATCTACTTATGATTCCGTTGGTTTCAATGGGACAAGTATTAGGGGTAATAGTAGTTGTTCATATAGAGGGGAAAGCTCACAATTACGATGAATCTCAAATTCGATTGGCAAAATCTATAGTTGATGCGACAGCTCCTACGATTTCAAATTTGTTATATATGGACCAACTTGAAAATATGGTGGAAGAGCGAACGAGAGAACTAGCTGTCGCTAATGAAAAAGTTACAAGCGTTATTGAAAGTATCACGGATGGATTCTTTGCTTTGAATGAAGAATGGGAATTTATTTACATAAATAAGCATCAATATTTACCACAAAAGAAAACAGCAAAAGATGTATTTGGTAAGAATATTTGGGAGGTCTTCCCGAAGAACGTGGGCACAATTATGTACAAAGAACTCCATCGGGCGATGTCAGAGCGAGTATCAGTACATTTCGAATTTCTCTCAACCCCTGATGATTATTGGTACGAAGTAGTCGCTTACCCTTATGACGAGGGGATCTGTTGTCTCTTAAAAAACATAACGGAAAAAAAGAAATATGAGAAGGAATTGAAAAGGTTATCAAATTTAGATTTAATAGGACAGATGGCAGCAGGTATAAGTCATGAAATTAGAAATCCAATGACTACGGTACGAGGATTCTTGCAGTTATTAAAAAAGGAGGTTGAATTGGAGAAACATAATGGCTACTTTAATTTAATGATTGAAGAACTTGACCGTGCAAATTCTATAATTACTGAATTTCTTTCAATAGGTAATACAAGGACATCTGGTTTAGAGATGTTAGATTTAAATTCAATTATTCGTGATATTACACCTTTAATAAAGATTGATGCATTTAATCAAAATAAATTTATTCAATTCGATACGAAAGACATCCCAGAATTACTTGTAAACCGAAATGAGATACGGCAATTATTAGTAAACCTATATCGTAATGGCTTAGAAGCGATGAGCACAGGGAAGGTTCTATCCATCAGCACATACAAGGGAGATGAAAATTGTGTGGTTCTTGCAGTGCGGGATCAAGGAGAAGGTATTAGGCCTGAAATAGTAGAGAAATTGGGTATTCCATTCTACACCACCAAAGATAATGGTACTGGACTGGGATTAAGTGTATGTTATGCTATTGCTGCACGCCATAATGCGAAGATTGAGATTCAAACAGGGCCGGAAGGAAGCACCTTTTTTGTTAAGTTTGGCACCAAAATACGTTCAAATAATGGACCCATTTGAATTTGCCACGGGATGCCTCCACTCTGTTTATCTAGATATTCATTTGTTCAACATTAAATTAAACTTAATAAAAAAAACCTGCTTTAGATTAGTCACGGATAACCGTACCACAAATAACGCCAAACCAGAGCCTCAACTCTTGCAAGCAGCTGGATTTAATTTTTGGGATGCCAATACGAATTTAAAGGAAGTTGAACCTTTAATAAAGTGCAGTATTAAACCGCATTTATTTAGGTTACGGAGAAGCGTACCACAAGTAAATGAGGCTTTTTCAGAAAAATTAAAAGCCAAAAGTGAACAAGTTATGAATAGAAACTTGTTCATTTTTGGCTTTTATAAGGAAGATCAACATTTGTTACATTAATAAAGCCTTTCTAATTAAAAATGAAAGGAAAAGTAAATGTAACGAAAGCCGCCCAAAGTACGTAGACTGGCAAATACTTAGTAACCGCATCTTGGATGGGTGAAGGTCCGGTCTTGTTTTGTAGAAAACGCATATAGGAGACCATAATCCAAATTAGATTTCCCCAGATAAGTATGTTTACACCTAAAACAGCGAGTCTGTTTGGTGTAATCCCATAAGAAGAAAGTCTGAACACGATGGCTGACAAAGCCACACTGTCAATGATAAGAGCAAGAACAATTAGGGCGAAATTTATATAATCAGAAATGTTCTTTTTCTCGTCTGTACCGCTTTCAGTAATTGAAAATATGTTAACGGCCAAGACACCGAGGAGTATTCCGTTAAATGCTATCAGGAAATTTCTGTCCAAGAATGGATTTTTTTCGACCCAAATAACCGTTATAAGATAGACCAACAATGTCGCCAGGACAAGAGGACTAAAAATTTTAGCTATATATGGTGTAATATTCTTAGCAAGTTTAAGATTCATCGATACCAGGTATGTAGCCACAATAGCGAGAGCGGCAGCACCGAATAACACGACATTTCTAAAATAGAAGTCTTCTATATCCAAATCGACAAAGCTAAACAACTGCATGGTTAATGCTGCTAACAGCATTCCGCTAATGGCCATGCTGACGTAGAGTATGCAAAGTTCCAAATTGAATTTTAGATAGGCTAATCTTGTGCTGCCTATACCATATTCATTTCCTGTAAATGCTAGCCCTATCAATCCCCATAAGAATATGGGAAGGTGTAAATAAGCAAGGATAGTACTGTCATTATCATTTAATGGCAGCATATTAAGATACAAACCGGAGATTAGGAACATCAATGCAAGTGTGTAAATAACCTTTTTATGGGGTTTATTTTTGTATACAAAATAAACTGCAATAAAAGGAAGAATCCCAAAAGCAAGGTTAATTGGGGCAATTGCTTGCTGTTCGACAAAATGGAAAATGATCCTAGTACTTATCCCGGCCAGAATGGCTAAAATGCCCATGAATAAGAAACCTTTCTGAAGCAAGGAAGCTTTTTCTGGATGTGCCGTCTCCTTGAAATTCAATCTTTCATACCAAGCAGCAAGAACCGGCGAATCAGGATTTTGTTCCCATGCGTATGAGAATGACTTTTTAAAGGCATTGGGGTCATTTCTAAACATTCTCTCCAGCTCACGGGGGTTAGCAATATTTTTACTAATCGAATTGTCGATTTCCACGGTTATACCTCCTCTAATAATTGTCATACTAAGTCCTACTTTCCTCCACGATGCTTATAACCAAATTTTATTATCTTTAAATGTCTTCGTCACTTTTGTTTCTGAAATCTGTCCATACTGACATTCTAAAGCCTTACAAATCGCCTCTAGAGTTAATAATGGAATTGCTTAAGCCTTTCCAATTTTCAATATAGAAAGGTTAGCCATTGAGTACATCGCATACCGTTAAATCATTTTCAAGTTTCATGAAAAGCAATTCACATATATATGTTATGTTTCATTTTAATACATTATTTATTGTTTATCAATAAATATTTATTAATTTTAGCAATATAATTGTTGTTAAGGTATAATTCAGACGAAAATATAAAACATTCCTCTATTTAAATTAAAACTTATGGAACTAACCTGTCTGTTACTTCCATAATGGATAAGGGCTTAACTGGAATTAAACTTTTGATGTATAAAAGACGGATTCAAGATAAAATTGAAGTCTATAAAGAAAGAAAAACAGAAAGTTAAAATAAACGTTAGGTGCATCACGGGGAACCCTATCATAAATAAGTGAGGTTTTTTGCTTCAATAATTAGTAATTAAAAATGCTGAAGATAGCTCTGAATTGGTTAGAAAGGGAGGTTAAATGAATCATTAACCCACGGGGGCTCCCTACAAGTAACAGACCAACTTAACAATTCCAAAAACCATTATAAACAGCCATGCCTAAACAAACATATAATTATAAGAACAGGTAGTTCCCACAAGTAAATTTGTGATAAGGGACTGCCTTTTTTGTATAAGCATTCATTCACGTAATTGCATGCATATAGTTAAATTTTTCTGGAAAGGAGGATATTCATGTGAAGAATAAAAGCGAAATCATGTGGATCATTCAGTAATTGAATCATCATATTGCAGATGATTTTGAAGCGCAGGATCTAGACTTTAAACAATGGAATTATAGTGCTTTGGAGGAAAATATCAATAAAATGATTAAATATGCAGTTTGTATGGCAAATGGCGGCGGGGGCAGCGTTGTTTTCGGCGTGGCCGACAAAGTGCGGGGATTAGACAATGTTTTATTGGGGATCCCATTTAATGTAGAGATAGAAGAATTACAAAAAAGGGTCTATGAAAATACGGATCCACACATAACTGCTTCATTTGATGAACTCTTTTATAATGATTATTCAACCCGGCTCTTAGTTATGAATATTTCGCCGGAAACACCGCCTTATACAGTAAAGGGAGGTACAGCAAGCATTAGGCAAGGAAAAGCGTGTCTGCCGTACAAGAACAATTCGTAGGGATTGACTTTTTCTGAGCTCCATATATTTTATTTTTTAGCACTTATGAAAATAAAGTTGTATTATTATGCATTACTTGTTATAATTATAACAACATTAAGACATTGTAAGTATAGGAGAGATTGCTATGGAAAGAAAAAATATTATTATCATAGGTGCTGCAGGAAGAGACTTTCACAACTTTAATACGTATTATCGCGGGAATGAGGCATTTAATGTTGTTGCTTTTACAGCGGCACAAATTCCGGATATCGATGGACGAAAATATCCAAGCGAATTAGCAGGTGAACTTTACCCCGAAGGAATTTCGATTTATTCACAAGATCAATTACCAGAGCTGATTAAAGAGCTACAAGTGGATGAATGTATTTTTGCATATAGTGACATTCGTTACGATGATGTAATGAGCATAGCTGCGATTGTCAATGCAGCGGGTGCTAACTTCACATTGCTAGGGCCAAACAGCACGATGTTAAAGAGTAATAAGCCCGTCATTTCTGTTTGCGCTGTGCGAACTGGAACTGGAAAAAGTCAAACGTCTCGAAAAGTGATCGAAACGCTACTGGAGGATGACTTAAAAGTCATTGTAGTGAGACATCCGATGCCTTACGGCGATTTAAATGCACAACGTGTTCAGCGTTTTGCTACAGTTGAGGATTTAAAGAAACATAATTGTACAATCGAAGAAATGGAAGAATATGAACCACATGTAGCACGAGGTAATATTGTGTATGCTGGCGTGGATTATGCAGATATTTTGGCTGCAGCTGAAAATGATCCAGATGGCTGTGACGTTATTTTATGGGACGGGGGAAATAATGACTTCTCATTCTTCAAGCCTGATTTAGCTGTTACTGTCTTGGACCCACATCGCCCAGGCCATGAATTGAAATACTATCCTGGCGAAGTATGCCTCAGAACAACTGATGTGGCCATCATTAATAAAGTGGATAGTGCACCAGAGGAATCTGTTCAAATCGTCGAAAATAATATTAAATTTGCAAGTCCAAATAGCAAAATCATTAAAGCTGAATCCAAGATTACAGTCGATTTTCCGGAGAGAATTGTTGGAAAACGCGTGTTAGTCGTTGAAGATGGTCCGACGTTGACACACGGAGAGATGAAACTTGGCGCGGGTACAGTTGCTGCAGAACGTTTGGGTGCGGCGGAAATCATTGACCCACGTCCATTTGCAGTAGGTACACTAGCTGACACGTTCAACAAGTACCAACATATTGGAAACGTGATTCCAGCGATGGGCTACGGCGAACAGCAATTGAAAGATCTTGAAGAAACGATTAATAATGCCGACTGTGATGCAGTGATTATTGGCACACCAATCGATTTAACACGTATCATTTCTATTAATAAACCGTGTACACGTGTACACTACGATTTAGATGAAATAAGCGGTCCGAACTTAAAAGGTATTTTGAAAGATTTTATCCAAGAACATAAACTTGTCTAATAAACAATTAGAAAGACTAGCGACTCAGTTGCTAGTCTTTTTTAAATGTGAGCTTCCATTTTAGATGCTGTGCAAGATATTATTTGAATAATATAATATAATTAAATAGTTATAAACTTGAAATCAATATATAGGTAAATATCTACCCTGTATGGATGAATTGTGTGCTAGTGTTTCTTGCTAATCCCGACCACCCGGAGTATGAGCATATGGTTGAGTGGGGACGGATGCAGCGTTATCAGGACTTTGCTATTGGCCATAGTATTCGTGTGGAAAACACTTGGTTTGGCGGTGAAAAACTGTTTGTTGACGGGGTACTACAAGACCAACAAATAGGAATTCGGTTCAGTTCAAGATTATTCGGGAAGGTAGAGATTGAAGCTGGTAAATATGAAAATATCAAGGTTTCAATAGGTTCAATCGTGAGAACGCATTGTCAAATCTTTGTAGACGATCGCCTTATCTATTCTTCGATGTGAATGTATAAGTGGTTGGAAGGCTGTTTAGGGAAATTTAGAGTTCTGATACAATTTCGAATTATGTTAGCACGGGTACCTTTTATTTAGTCCATTTTCATAATTTCTCACTTTTAAGACAAGCTATACAAAAAGGAGAAAGGTGATCATATGGATACTAATTATGGATTAGGTAATTCACGGTATGAATAAACCCTTTACACCACAGCTTGTTTATTTTGAGCCAAATGCGCTTGATTATCCGCTTGGCAAAGAACTAAAGGAAAAGTTCGAGAACATGGGGATTGAAACACGTTTTACGACATCACATAATCAAATTCGGGATTTACCGGGTGATACGGACGCTCAAAAATACCGTATCGCAAAGTCCACCTTGGTTGTAGGCATAAGAAAAACGTTGAAATTCGATACGTCCAAGCCATCAGCTGAATACGCAATCCCACTTGCGACCGGTTGTATGGGGCATTGTCATTATTGTTATTTACAAACGACGATGGGCAGCAAACCCTATATTCGAACTTACGTTAACGTGGAGGAGATTTTAGAAGCGGCTGATCAATACATCGAAGAACGCGCACCCGAGATTACCCGGTTCGAAGCTGCGTGTACATCCGATATTGTGGGAATTGACCATTTGACCCATTCATTAAAGAGAGCAATTGAACATATTGGTCAAACAGAACTAGGTAGGCTGCGTTTTGTGACGAAATTCCATTTTGTCGACCATTTACTGGATGCCAAGCATAATGGCAATACGCGCTTCAGATTTAGCGTAAACGCTGATTACGTCATTAAGAATTTCGAGCCCGGCACATCTCCTCTGGATAAAAGAATCGAGGCTGCAGGGAAAGTGGCAAGAGCCGGTTACCCACTAGGCTTCATCGTTGCGCCCATCTACCTTCACGAAGGCTGGGAGGAAGGCTACCACCACTTGTTTAAGCGACTTGACGAGGAATTACCGCAAGATGCAAGAGACGACATAACATTTGAATTCATTCAACACCGGTTTACGAAGCCCGCAAAAAAAGTGATTGAAAAGAACTACCCAAAGACAAAACTGGAGTTAGATGAAGAAAAAAGACGCTACAAATGGGGCAAGTATGGAATCGGTAAGTATATTTACCAAAAGGACGAAGAGGATGAAATAAAGATGTATTTATACGGATATATGGAAAAGTACTTTCCGAATGCGAAGTTGGAGTATTTTACTTGAGCCGTCAAAAAAAAGCGTAAGGCCCTGGGGAACTGGGGCTTTACGCTTTTTCTTGCACCGATCACTTACTCCTTATTTACTAACCAAGTGCTTAACTTTTTTAGATATTTCTTCATAAGAAGTATCCAACGACACCGCTAATTCCTTATACATAATTTTTTCTATGTTTGCCAAAAGAGCTCGATCATCTCCATCGAGTTTCTTTTCGTCCTCATCCGCCTCGCGCTTTTTCTCCATTAACGTAACTGCCACTTGAGCAATTACAGTACGGTCTCCTGTGTTTACAAGACTTTTATATTTTTTCGTACGCTCTCTTGCGTTCTCTATCCACTCGATGCCTGGCTGTTGGAAGGAAATCAAAATCTCTTCCGCTTCTTCTTTATTTAAGACGTTCTGCATGACAATTTTTTCACTATCAATAGGGATATTTATGATTAATCTCGCATTATCAAGTGGATGCAATACATAATAGGTTCCCGTACTGTCACCATAGGTTTTTTCGCATATATCGTCAATTTGACATAATCCATGTGACGAATAAATAATTACATCTCCAATATTAAACATACCTGTTAGCCTCCAACTCTACAATCGTCAATTTAGTTTACAATTTTCATTTTACGCCAAATTCACTAAATTGTCAATTTGGTTGACAATGGAGTAGTGGTTTTATATAGTAGGTGCAAAGATATCTTTAGGGGTGAAATGGTTGGATTTGGAATTTAAAAACTTAGATTTAATAGATATATTAAGCGAACGACATCTTCAACTGAGAAAAATAACAGAAAAACGATGGAATGCCAGCAGTGATATTTATTTGTCTAATTCCGAGTGGTTCATCATGGCGAGAGTTTATAAAAAACAGTCTACGATTGCATATGTTTCCAAACATGTGGATATATCCAGGCAAGCCACCCATAAAGTCATTAAAAGCTTGGAAGCAAAAGGCTTAGTTGAAATTAACAACATGGAAAATAACAAAAAAAACAAACGCATACGATTAACTCAATTAGGCGAAGAGTGTTATGAAAAAAATGAGTCGTTGAAGGCAAATTTAGAAACAGAAATCGCAAATAAGTTAGATCCTGGACAGTTAAAAATTCTAAAAGACTTTCTGAAATTGGATTGGGGCTTATAGTTTAGGGTTTACTCAACTCATAGTTATCATACTAAAAAAGGAACAAATCCATTTGACAGGATTTGTTCCTTTTCATTGTTATTGAACGATTCCTGTAAAGTCTTCGAGGGCATCTTGCCAAATGGTTACGCCTTGGCTCATTGCGGAACCGCCGCCTAGAGCTGCAGCCACTCCGATTGCCTCCATCATTTCTTCCTCAGTAACACCCGCATCCAGGCAACCCTTTGTATGGTAAAGGATGCAATATTCGTTATGAGCGTGCACGCTAATGGCGAGTGCGATTAGCTGTTTGTCTTTCTGCTTCAATTTGCCGTCTTCGAAACACGACTCGGTGAATGCATGAAAAGCCTTGGCCACATCCGGCAACTTTTCTGCGAAACTGCCCATGCCAACTTTGTATTCCTGTAATACGGCTTCTGAATACGTAATTTCCTCCATTTTGTACCCTCCTGTTCGAGGGTAGTATTAGCTAAGACCGCGGAAGGCATGCATTGTTTTGAAGTTAAATTAATTCCTTATCTTTAAATTGAAATAGCCTGAGCCGCGCATACTTTAAGAATATTTCACAATACTAAGCGCGCTGTAACTAATTTTATTTGCAGGAAGGGAGAGGTAAAAATGGCTAAGCGCTCTGAAACAAGTTGGAAGAAGGATAACCCCAACACATTTTTAAGCAACTCCGTTCAAAAGGCGGATCGTGCGGTGAAGCAAGCAATGACACATCCAGAAGAAATTGCAGTTGAGCATGCTTTCAATTCGATATCACGTGCGGACAAGGCGTTCTTACATGCAGAACAGCAGGATGAGCCGGCAAATTCAGTCCAGCAAAACAAAGAGCAGCTAGATTTGATGAAGCAGCAGTTGAACGAAGTCAATGGGATTGTGAAAGAGCAGTAAGATGAAGCGAATACCCCGTAGGTTTCGCAAAGCTTTTGGGTGTGATTCATTTCTCGTCTTACGTACTTAGTTTAATGTACCCCTTCAAATAGGAAGAAAAACAGCATAGGAAACATTTGCGAAAGAAACACTACAGCGGCTCTTTGTAGTGTTTCTTTCGTATGAATGGAAATACCCGTTGGGAATTAGGAGTAAGTAGGCGGAAATGGGGTAATTTAGATAAATAGAGTAGCTACAGAAAATCTCCATTGTTTTCGGAACTATGCTACCCAGTGGAAAACATAAAGGAGGACTAAATTAAAATGCAACAGCCCATTCCAACACATTCGCCCACACTCGGGCAGTATCTTTTCGACAGTCTGAAAGAAGAAGGCATTACCGAAGTTTTCGGCGTTCCAGGAGATTATAATTTTAGCCTTCTAGATACATTGGAGCAATATGATGGAATTCGTTTCATAAATGGACGTAACGAGCTGGGGTCGGGATATGCAACTGATGGTTACGGACGACTTCGTGGCTTATCAGCGCTCATTACAACTTTTGGCGTTGGCGAGATGAGCGCCTGCAATCCTATTGCGGGTGCGAACAGTGAATTTGTGCCCCTCATACATATCGTCGGTGCGCCCAAATCAATGGATCAGCAAGCGCATAAACTAGCGCACCATTCTCTCTTGGACGGCGATTTTGACGTATTCCGGCAAGTGTATTCGCATCTGAGCGCATACACAGCAATCGTGACGCCGGAAAATGCCGAACAGGAGATTACAGCAGCAATCCGTATAGCTAAACAAAAAAGCAAGCCGGTCTATTTGATGGTAGCTATGGACTTGGTCACAAAGCCCATCGTCCAACGCCCTGTTCCAGAAGTGAAAAAAGTTACGACATACAAACCTGCGCTTGAGGCAGCGATTCAACATGTAACGAGATTGTTGAACGGGACGAACAATGTTGTTCTTTTATCAGATATGCTGTCGCTCCGCTATGGACTCAGAGATTCCGTTCAGCAGCTCGCGTCGAATTTAAACTTACTGGCTGCTTCGCTTATGATGGGCAAGAGTAGCTTCGATGAACGACATCCGAATTACATCGGCGTGTACGGCGGAGCACTAGGAAGTGATCAGGTCAGGACAATCGTCGAAAGCGCAGACTGTGTGATTGCGGTTGGCATGATTTGGAACGACACAAATTCCGCGAAGGAAACGGCAAAACTTAATCGTCTTCGTCTCATCGACATTCAGCCCGAGTATGTACGGGTCGGGGAATCCATGTACGAGCAGGTGATGGCTGCAGATCTCATAGCTGCCTTGAACGATTGTGGTTGGTCCCGAAGCGGCGCTTTACCTCAGGTTTCCTTCCCTTATGATGAAATATCCGGCGAACCGGAGCAACCAATCCAGGCATCTACGTATTATCCACGCATTCAGCGGATGTTGAAAGACAAAGACATTGTTGTGGTTGAGACAGGAACCTTGTCGTACGGCATGTCACAGGTGCGACTTCCGGCAGGAGCCGAATATATTAGCCAGCAAGGTTGGCAAAGCATCGGCTATGCAACACCTGCTGCATTCGGGGCATGCATCGCGGAACGGGACAGGCGTGTGCTGCTGTTTACGGGAGAAGGTTCGCTGCAGGTGACGGTTCAAGAAATCAGCACGATGCTGGATAATGGCTGTCGACCAATTCTGTTCATCCTCAACAACAGCGGGTACACGATTGAGAAGTATTTGAATGTTTTAACGTCCAACCAGCAGTACAACGAGATTCCGGACTGGAATTATACGCAGCTAGCTGAAGCCTTTGGCGGTAAGGCGTTCACGGTTGCGGTGCGTACCAATCAAGAGTTGGATGAGGCAATTGTTGCAGTGGAGCAAGCACAAACGAGCCAACTGTGCATGATTGAAATGATTGTCACTGATCCTATGGATGCACCGGACTATTTGATCCGACTCCGCAAGCATTTAGAAGAACAGGAACGTCTGAAAGAATAGCTGTATGCTGTTACTTCAAATAAGGATATTGCATTGAGCGCACTCCGCGGAGTGCGCTTTTATAATTTTTCGATTGCAAGATTATTACCCCGCAACTCAAAATTGTTGTAAGTCGGTGGAATAAAAGATTCGTATTCATCATAAAGTAATGTCACCAACGAGTTACAGGCGTTAAGTGGGACATGCTCCATACCCCCGTTTCAAAACAAATTTCAATACTTCAACTACCGCAATGAAAATTTAACTTTCTTTGTTAGTTTATGAATCCAAAGGAGATTGAAAAATGACTTGATGAATTAAAAAAGGGGATTATTGGTAGTGGAAAAATATTTTAGAAGGATAGGAAGTAGTATTGCTACATTACTAATAATCGTAGCGTTTGCATCTATCTATTCATTATGGCATTCAAGTAAGATACCTGGAAAACCTCCTTCTGTATTTGGATACATCAGTATGACCGTTTTAACGGGGAGTATGGAACCGGGGCTTAAAGTTGGGGATTTAATAGTGGTTAAGACTTTTAACGCAGAGAAAGCAAAGGTGAATGACATAATCATGTTCAAAAATAGCAATAATACGTTAATCACGCACAGAATTGTAGATGTCGTTGACAAAAAGAATGACGTTTTTTTTCAAACAAAAGGAGATGCAAATAATAGTAGCGATCAAGACCTTATTCCAAAAGAGTTGGTTATTGGGTCTCTACAATTTCATATACCTAAAGCTGGGTACATAGTAAGTTTTCTAAAGAGCCCTCCTGGGTTAGCGATAGTGGCTACCCTTCTATTTATAGCTGTAACACTAAGATGTTTAAAAAAATTCACTACCGACTATCCAGAAAAGAAGGAAGGGGTATGATCATTAAATTGTAGAGTCTAAAAAATACCTGGAAATCCAGAGCCTAAAGATCCAAAGCCAGAAGTACCCGAGAATCCGGAACCTAAGGATTAACAACCAGAAGTATCTGAGCGTCAGAAATCCAAAGAAGCAGAACCAGAAATGTCTGTAAATCCAGATATAAACGCTTTGAACCTGAAGAATAGGTGCCTTTCTCATGGTCAAAAGTTCTGGACCAACTATTCCTCGTGTTGAAAGACAACTACCGGTAGAAAAACCCCTCGAATGGCACGTCATAATCCATGAAAGCCTCGCTGAATAAAGCTTTGTCGATGAGTTCGCGCAAAACGCCTGAATAATAGCCGGGCAGATTTCGAATGTTTTTCACTTTTGTCGTTTGAATCGCAATACGAAGTGCTTGCATAGCTAATTGCTCGAACAGCTCCCCTTTGTCTTCGTGAATACTGAATTTCAGCATTTGCAGGGACTGTTTCCGGTATACGCCGTAAAAGTTGCGTGCTAATTTACTCTCTCCGATTGTGGAAGAAAGAAAAGATTTCATCTTACCGAAAAGTGTAGTAGGCACAATTTCCGGAGGAGACGTTCTATTAAGATCTTTAGTACTTAACGCTTTAGAAAGAAAAGCTTCGTTTTGTGGTTTAGCAGGTTCCGCCTTACTGGCAGAAGGCTTTTCGTCACTCACTGGGGTGTTCAATTTCGACTGGTCATTAGTAGGTTTAATGACATAAATGTTAGCGCCTAGACCGCTCATAATGGGACGAATATAGTGAATCCTATCGATGATTTCGAGTTTTTCTAACTTGCGAATGGCACGTCGTACAGTAGCATTGGATTTCTTAATGGCCTTTTCGATGGTTTCGTGTTTCAAGTGGGCAGCGCCATATTTAACAGAGTAGCGACGGATCATATCAAGAACAGCCCGCTCAGTTTGGTTCATTCCGTTCCAGTGTGTGAGTACGTGTTGCCTTGTTGCTGCGTCCAAATCGTGTTTGTTTGTGAAGTGTGCGTATTCCGTTAAGTAAGTTGTCATAAAGAATATCCCCTTTATTCTTTATATAGAAGAAA
>NZ_JBYHFP010000017.1:0-81529 GCF_057669885.1 Sporosarcina sp. Y1011
TGGTAGTTGGGGGTTTCCCCCTGTGAGAGTAGGACGTCGCCAGGCCCAAGGTCGTTGCCAATAGGTAATGGCTTTTTTCTTTGGTTATTTTTAGCTTCTTGCCTTATTGTTAGCTACTGTAAAACGTACGTTTTTAAATGCCGTGAATGAATCTAATTTTAAAAGACGACATTTCGTTCAATTTCGAATGAAATGTCGTCTTTTTCCATATCTAACTCTAGATAATTTTTCCGTTCTGTACAATTTCAACCGTTATTTAAATAAGTAATTCCAATAAGCTAACGTCTTGTAGACCGTTTAGTGCTTTTGGGATGTCTCTTGGTCCTAATCCGGGATTAGCGCTTCGCATCCAGTCTTACGGCTTCGGCCACCCCTTTGTCGCGCTTGCGCTGGTGTGTTCATTATCGAGAGAGTTGGGATTTTGAGATGTATGAATGAGATTATAACGTGATTATAATTTGATAGTAATATTATTCAAGAGAGATACATTATAGATTGCAGGTATAATCCCTGATACCGAAATTCGCCTTCCTTCTATATAGACTATCTAGCGCAGGCGCGTCTCCGTGGTAACCGAAGCGGTAAGACTGAAAGTGATCTTCTTTCCGGCTTATCGTGAGAGGCATCCACAAAGCGCTGGAATGGTATCATCAGGATTTCTGATTCGTTCCATGTATTGATACTGATGTTAAACGAATTCTCTTGGTTAATGGAACTGCAGGTTGCATATCTAATCCTCGATAACGAAATGCGCTCGCTTAAATAGACTAACTAGCGAATGCGTAACTTGGGCTACCACAAAGCACAAAAGAGGTAATAGCAGTATTTCTAATTCGCTAAATATATTGGGACATTAGTTAAGTATTTTCGCTCGGTTTATATATATTTCCTTCAGAAATTAGACCCGATATCCTACACCTCTATATATACTCTATCGGAATATCATCGGCACTTGTAATTCAATCACTGGAAGAAATATGGACCTATTCTTAATGTCTTGAAATCGGAGTCTATCAACGATAGGATGAAGTTACGCAAAAGAAAGGGATGGTTATTTTGCAAATGGTGCTCATTATCTTTGCCATCAATATCGTGTACGTAACATTTTTCACGGTACGCATGATTATGACTTTAAAAGGGTATAGGTATATCGCTGCGGTAGTGAGTATGGTGGAAGTTGTCGTTTATGTTATCGGTCTTGGTTTAGTACTGGATAATTTAGATGAAATTCAGAATTTAATTGCATATGCAATCGGTTATGGTTGTGGTGTAATTATAGGTACGAAAATTGAAGAGAAAATGGCGCTGGGTTATATTACGGTGAACGTAATCACTTCGAAGGAAAATTTGAAATTACCGAGTATATTAAGAGAAAAAGGATACGGAGTTACAGATTGGTCAGCAAATGGCCTAGATGGTGATCGAACATCCATGCAGATTCTAACTCCGCGTAAATATGAATTGAAGCTATACGTTACAATAAAAGAAATAGACCCAAAAGCTTTTATTATTGCCTATGAAGCGAAAACCATACATGGCGGGTTCTGGGTTAAGAGCGTAAGGAAAGGAAAGTTATTTAAGTGAGTAAAAATAAGACGATGTGGTATGAAGTTAAAACGGATGAGACGATTGAAGAGTGCTTGAAGAGAATGACTGATGACGGGTATACAGTTGCTGCTCGAAAGGAAGAGCCGCTGTTTGAAGAGGTAAATGGCGAATTTATACCTATCAGGCAGGTTATCAAATTCAAAGGGATACGAACAGAAGAATAAAGTAGCTTAAAGACGAACGATTTAAAAGTATAATATATTATTGTTCGTCTTTTATCGTTGACGAATGCGCTAGAACTTGCTAAAATACAAGTAGTAAATACGAATCCCCATATATGCTGTGGAATTGGCCACAGTGTTTCTACCAGGACACCGTAATGTCCGGACTATGCGGGAAAGCGACTTTCAAGAATGTTAGCGAAAGGTGTGTGGGTACCAATGGGTGCATTCATCTTAACGCATATTTCAACGTCCTCGAATGGCCGGCTTTTCATGCATTTGAAAAGCAGTCTATTCGAGGTTTTTTAATTGCTTGAGAAATTGGGGAAACTCGTATTGTTGGCAACATCAAACATGGATCATTTGTGATTGAGCTCCAACACTTTTGTATTTGGAATTTAACAGTTATCTAAAAAAATAGTGGATTGGACTATATGGTCGTATCATATGCCGATCCTGATATGTATCAAAGAACTTCACTTCGCGCGCTTATCTTGCGCCTGCTACATCAAAGACGGCGCATTGCGCTTTTCCAATAAAGGAGCGGATTAAATTTGGAACCGAAAATCGGTGTTATTATGGGAAGTAAAAGTGATTGGGAAACGATGAAGCATACGTGTGATATTTTGGACGAACTTGAAGTCCCGTATGAGAAGAAAGTTGTCTCCGCGCATCGTACTCCTGATTTCATGTTTGAATATGCTGAACAAGCGCAAGATAAGGGTCTGGAAGTTATTATCGCAGGAGCAGGCGGCGCGGCACATTTGCCGGGGATGGTTGCAGCAAAAACATTACTTCCTGTTATCGGTATACCTGTTCAATCAAAAGCGTTAAATGGGATGGATTCTCTTCTATCGATTGTTCAGATGCCAGGCGGTGTACCAGTTGCTACTATGGCGATTGGAAAAGCGGGTGCTGTAAATGCAGGTTTGCTTGCGGCGCAGATGCTCGGAGTGCATGATTCAGCTTTAATGAAACGTATTGAAGAACGCCGAGACAACATGCGTGAAGCGGCGTTAGAAAGCAGTGGTGACTTACTTTGAAAACAATATTACCTGGACAAACGATAGGGATTATTGGCGGTGGTCAGCTTGGCAGAATGATGGGACTTGCAGCAAAAGAAGCGGGGTTCAAGATTGCTGTATTGGATCCGGTCATGGATTCACCCTGTGGACAGATCGCTGATATCCGTATTGTTGCTCCTTACAATGATGAAGCAGCGCTTCAAGAACTTGGTGAAGTGAGTAATGTCATCACATATGAATTCGAAAACATTGATTACGAAGGACTCAAACGACTTTCTGAAATTGCACATGTACCTCAGGGAGCTGAACTTGTCCGGATTACGCAGAACCGAATAATCGAAAAATCTGAAATCACTGCATCAGGTGTACCTGTTGCGAAATATGTTACAGCACAGACATTCGAAGAACTAACGATGAAAATTGGTGAAATTGGTTTCCCATGTATCGTCAAAACAGCATTCGGCGGTTATGACGGTAAAGGCCAAGTGAAAATTGATAAAGAACAAGAACTTCACTTGGCTGAGTCACTCTTTACGCATTCGGCATGTATTGCGGAAGCATTTGTCCCGTTCACAAAAGAAATATCCGCTATCATTCAGCGCAATGCAGAAGGACAGTCCTATTGTCTTCCAATTGCTGAAAATATTCATAAACACCATATATTGCATGAATCAATCGTGCCTGCTAGAGTTCTCGAAAGCGTTTTGGTACGAGCTGAAGAAGCAGCAACAAGAATTGCAGATCATCTCAATTTAGTCGGAACACTAGCCGTCGAAATGTTCGTTTTAGAAAACGGCGAAATTGTTATAAATGAATTGGCACCACGTCCACATAACTCGGGCCATTATTCAATTGAGGCATGTAATATTTCACAGTTTCATCAGCACATCAGAGCTGTTTGTGGGTGGCCTCTACGCAAACCAATTTTGTGGGCACCTTCAATTATGGTCAATGTACTTGGTGAACATGTCGCGCCACTAACAAAAGTGGTTAAAGAGCATCCTGATTGGTCCATCCATTTATACGGTAAGGCAGAGGCAAAGGAAAAGCGTAAAATGGGGCATGTTACTATCATGACCAACAGCATTGAAAAAACGCTGGAAGAGATTGAAGCTACAAGCATCTGGTCATAATTCTAGGATGATATTGATGATATATCCATCCGGTTACGAGAGTGGTCTAGTCAAAACAGATGCAACTTGCTGGAGCCATAGATTTTGAAAGAAGTCCATTTCCAGGAACAAACTAAACTAATTTTATTTGGGAGGAAAAAACATGACTAAAGTAAACGTATACGTAACACTTCGTGAAAGTGTTGTTGATCCACAGGGAATCACAACGAAAGATGCACTTCAAACATTGGGCTTTAAAGAAGTCGAAAGCGTACGTATTGGCAGATTAATCGAGCTAGAAGTAGACGGGTCAGCTACAGATATCAATGCACGTGTCAAAGAAATGTGCGAAAAGCTTTTAGTCAACGAGGTCATTGAAGATTACCGGTACGAAATTGGGGAGGTCGCGGTCAAATGAAGTTCGCTATTCTTGTTTTCCCAGGATCGGGCTGTGACATCGACATGCACCACGCGGTAAATAATGTTTTAGGCTATAAAGTAGAGTATGTCTGGCATACAGAAGCGATTCTAGATGGATTTGACGCAGTACTCATTCCGAGCGGAGCATCATATGGAGATTATCTGCGACCGGGTGCATTAGCACAAAGTTCACCTGCAATTGCTAGTTTGAAGGCATTTGCTGCAACAGGGAAACCTGTGCTTGGTGTGGGTAACGGATTCCAGATTCTTGCCGAGGCAGGCCTTTTACCAGGAGCTTTCTTGCGCAATAAAGGATTGAAGTTCAGATCAGGTAAAACGAAATTGACTGTCGGAAATGTAGATTCTATATTTACAGCAGGCTATGAAAAAGGGCAAGAAATTACAATTCCATTTGCTCATGAATATGGCAACTACTATGTTGACGAAAAGACAGTAGAAGATTTGAAAAGTAATAACCGAATCGTATTTACATATGCGGACGGGAATGCAGATGGCAGCACAGCAGATATCGCAGGCGTATTGAACGAAACGGGCAATGTACTCGGCATGATGCCACTTCCTGAACGTGCAGTAGAGGAAATCATCGGAGGAACAGACGGATTGCTTCTATTTAATTCAATCTTGAAAAGGTGGAGTGAAAATAATGTCAGCCAAGCATGAACCGAACGCACAACAAATTAAAGATGGAAAATTATATTTACAAATGGGAATGTCTGACGCAGAATTTGAACGTGCAGAAGAGATGTTAGGACGCCTTCCAAACTATACGGAAACAGGCCTGTTCTCGGCACTATGGTCTGAACATTGTTCATATAAAAGCTCAAAACCGGTACTTCGTAAATTCCCGACTGAAGGTGCGCGTGTTCTTCAAGGGCCAGGCGAGGGTGCTGGAATTGTTGATATCGGTGATAACCAGGCAGTTGTGTTCAAAATGGAATCACATAACTCTCCATCTGCCATCGAACCATTTATCGGTGCGGCAACAGGTGCCGGCGGGGTTCTACGTGATGTATTCTCAATGGGGGCACGCCCAGTAGCGCTCGTCAACTCCCTTCGTATTGGGGAATTATCGAATGCACGTGATCGTTATTTATTTGAAGAAGCTGTAGCAGGTATGGCAAGTTACGGTAATGCAATTGGAATACCTACAATTGCTGGTGAAGTGCAGTTTGACAATTGTTATTCAAAACGTCCTTTAGTTAATGCAATGGCTGTTGGCCTATTGAACCATGAAGATATTCAAAAAGGTGTCGCTGCAGGCGTTGGCAATACAGTTATGTATGTAGGTGCAACAACGGGGCGCGATGGCATACATGGTGCAACGATGTCTTCAGTGGAAGTAGCTGTTGAAGAAGAAGAAGCAGAACTACCGGTTATGCAGGCGGGAAATCCTTTCCTAGAGAAACTTCTAATGGAAGCATGCTTGGAGCTTGTGAAATCGGATGCACTTATTGGTATTCAAGATATGGGTGCTGCCGGGCTAACATCTTCTGCTGCTGAAATGGCATCTAAAGCTGGATATGGCGTGGAACTGAACTTAGATTTAGTACCGCAGCGTGAAGAGGGAATGACAGCATACGAAATGATGCTCTCGGAATCACAGGAGCGGATGCTTGTTGTTGTGAAAAAAGGCCGTGAACAAGAAGTGACCGACCTATGTGCGAAATATGAGATTGAAGCAGTTTCGATAGGTGAAGTAACAGACGATAAAATGCTACGTCTTTTCCATAAAGGTGAAGTGGTTGCGGAAATTTTAGCGGATACTTTAGCAGAAGATGCACCTGTTTACCATAAGAAATCTGAGGAACCAGCTTACTTTAGAGAATTTCAAGCCATGGAAATGACAGAGCCTGTAGTGAATAATGTGCATGAAACGTTAATGGATTTGCTACAACGTCCGACGATTGCATCGAAAGAATGGGTTTATAACCAATTTGATACGCAAGCACGTTCAAATACAATCGTTGCACCAGGCTCTTCCGCAGGTGTCATTCGTGTAAGTGGAACGAATAAAGGACTCGCAATGACTTCTGATTGTAACTCTCGGTTTGTGTACCTAGATCCGGAAACGGGTGGTAAAATCGCAGTCGCGGAAGCAGCACGTAACATAATTTGTTCAGGTGCAGAGCCGATTGCAATAACAGATTGCTTAAACTTTGGTAGTGCAGACAAGCCAGAAGTGTTTTGGCAACTTGAGAAATCTGCAGAAGGAATCTCAGAAGCATGTCGCAAGCTGAATGCACCTGTAATTAGTGGGAACGTTTCCTTATCAAATGAAGTGAACGGCGTTCCAATCTATCCAACACCTACGATTGGTATGGTTGGTATTATTCACGATTTAACACATGTAACAACTACTGAATTTAAACGCGCAGGCGATGTTATCTATGTTATCGGCGAAGCAGCACTTGATTTTGGTGGCAGTGAATTGCAACAAATGACAGAAGGTAAGATTTTCGGACAAGTACCGTCAATTGAACTTGATGTTGAAGCGGCACGCCAGAAAGAACTTCTTACAGCTATCCAAGCAGGGCTTGTACAATCTGCAACGGATTTGTCAGAAGGCGGTTTCGCGGTAGCGCTTTGTGAGAAAGCTTTTGGAGCAGAAGGCCTTGGAGCTGGCGTTACAGTTTCAGGATCAGCAGTAACGGCTTTATTCAGTGAAACACAATCACGCTTCTTAGTTTCCGTTAAAGAAGAAAATGCAGTAGCTTTTGAAGAAGCTGTAAAAGATGCGATTAAAATTGGTGCAGTAACGGATAACAACCGCATCATTATCAATGGTAGCGATGGAAGTACGTTAATCGATGGTATGGTTGATGAATTACGATCCGCTTGGAGAGGGGCTATTCAATGCTTGCTGAACTCAGAGGCTTAAATGAAGAGTGCGGCGTGTTTGGTATATGGGGACATGAAGAAGCCGCGCAGATGAGTTATTATGGTCTGCACGCAATGCAACACCGAGGGCAAGAAGGAGCCGGAATTGTAACAAAGGAAGGCAAAAAGCTTCGAGTCTTAAAAGGCGAAGGTCTTGTCAATGAAGTATTTGCTGGCGATAAAATAAATGATTTAAAAGGGAATTCTGCAATTGCACAAGTCCGTTATTCATCGGAAGATGGCCGCGGAGCTGAGAACGTCCAGCCACTAGTTTTCCGTTCAACGACGGGAAGTCTTTCTATCGCACATAACGGTAATATTGTAAATGCAGTCGAACTGCGTGAACATCTTGAGCGCCAAGGCAGCATTTTTCAAACAAATTCAGATACAGAAGTACTGGCTCATTTAATCAAGAAAAGCGCTGGAGCTTTAACCCAGCGCGACCGTGTGAAAAAGGCGCTGTCTATGTTAAAAGGTGCATTTGCATTTGTCATTTTAACAGATGACGGGTTAATGATTGCACAGGATCCAAATGGGCTCCGTCCACTATCTCTTGGGAAAGTGGGGGATGCATGGGTTGTTGCATCAGAAACATGTGCGTTCGATATTATTGGTGCGGAATGGATTCGCTCCGTAGAGCCGGGAGAACTAATCATGATTAATGATAGTGGTCTTCAGTCTGAACGTTTTGCACCAGCTGCAGATTCTGCCATGTGCTCGATGGAATATGTTTATTTTGCACGTCCTGATTCGGATATAGACGGTATAAATATTCACTCGGCACGAAAACGTTGTGGTAAGCGACTTGCACGCGAAGTACATATCGAAGCGGACGTCGTCACAGGTGTCCCTGATTCAAGTATTTCAGCGGCTATTGGATTTTCTGAAGAAAGTGGAATTCCCTATGAACTGGGACTTATTAAAAACCGGTATGTAGGACGGACGTTCATCCAGCCATCACAGGAGTTACGTGAAAAGGGCGTGAAGATGAAACTTTCTCCAGTTCGTCAAGTTGTGAACGGTAAAAGGGTTGTTATGGTGGATGATTCAATTGTTCGCGGTACAACGTCGAAAAGGATTGTCAATTTGTTGAAAGAAGCGGGTGCGACGGAAGTTCACGTTGTGATTGCATCACCACCGCTTGTCAGCCCGTGTTTTTACGGCGTTGATATAAGTACAGATTCAGAATTGATTGCGACGAATAGAACAATTGATGAAATTCGTGATCTCATTGGTGCAGATTCACTGACGTTTCTATCCGCTGAAGGAATGCTTGAAGCAATTGGTCGTCCGGATAATACAAAAAACTGCGGACAATGCCTTGCTTGTTTCACTGGAGAGTATCCGACTGAAATCTATTCAGATACTGTATTGCCACACGAAAAAGAAAATGTTAGATAGGAGTGAATTTCACATGTCAAAAGCTTATGAAAATGCAGGGGTAAATATCGAGGCTGGCTACGAGTCAGTTGAACGGATGAAATCGCATGTTGCTCGTACTGCTCGTAAGGGTGTAACGGGAACTTTCGGCGGTTTTGGTGGCATGTTCGATCTTTCTGCACTCGAATATAAAGAGCCAGTTCTTATTTCTGGTACTGATGGTGTTGGAACAAAGTTGAAACTCGCGTTCATGGCTGATAAACATGACACGATTGGTATTGACTGTGTCGCTATGTGTGTAAATGATATTGTGGCGCAAGGTGCGGAACCTCTGTACTTCCTTGACTATATTGCGCTTGGAAAAGCTGTACCCGAAAAAGTTGAAGCAATTGTTAAAGGAATCGCAGATGGCTGTGTTCAATCAGGAGCGGCTTTGATAGGCGGAGAAACGGCGGAAATGCCAGGTCTATATGAAATCGACGAGTATGATCTAGCTGGTTTTGCTGTTGGTGCTTGTGAAAAGAGTAAAGTGGTTACTGGCGAAAAAGTTGTAGCTGGCGACGTTCTTGTCGGAATTGCATCAAGTGGTATTCATTCGAACGGCTATTCACTTGTCCGTAAAATCGTAATTGAAGATCAAGGCTATGAAATTGATGGTCTTATTGCTGGATATGAAGAGCTTGGTACAGTTGGCAACGCACTTCTTGAACCAACAAAAATTTACGCAAAGCCCGTTCTTCAAATGCATAACGAACTCGATGTTCACTCAATGGGTCATATTACAGGCGGTGGCTTCTATGAAAACCTACCGCGTATGCTAGTTGAAGGATTCGGAGCAGAAATCGACTTAGGTTCATGGCCAGTACTTCCCGTTTTTAACATGCTAAAAGAAAAAGGCGAACTACAAGATAAAGATCTATACAGCGTATTCAATATGGGTATCGGATTTGTGATTGCACTTCCTGAAGAACAAGCGAATGCTGCCCTGAAAATTGCAGCCGAGCACGGGGAAGAAGCGTTCATTATCGGACGTGTTATTGAAGGCGAAGGCGTCACGTTTTTAGGAACACATGACGGAAGTCTTGCCAAATGAATTCAAAAATAAAGATTGCCGTTTTCGCATCTGGAAGCGGTAGTAATTTTGCAGTTATTGAAGAAGCATGCCGAAAAGGCGAGTTGAACGCTGAAATTGTACTGATGGTTACCAACAAGCCGGAAGCGTTTGTCGTTGAACGTGCTGAAAAAGGTAGTATTCCAGTCGCGGCATTTCGACCGAAAGATTTCGAAACGAAAGATGCTTACGAAGAAGCAATTTTACATGCGCTTCAAGAATCGGGGGCAGAGTGGCTTATCCTTGCAGGGTATATGCGTCTTGTGGGTCCAGTACTATTGACGGCTTATCCATCTCGCATCGTTAATATTCATCCGTCACTGCTCCCCTCGTTTCCAGGGAAAGATGCAATTGGGCAGGCCATTGCACATGGTGTGAAAGTAACAGGTGTCACAGTTCACCTTGTCGATGAGGGAATGGATACGGGACGAATTCTCGCACAGTGTGCTGTCGATGTTGTCGATGGCGATGCTGTCAAAACGACTGAAGCGATTCACGCTGTTGAACACGATTTATATAAAGATACATTAAACGAACTTTTTAGCCGTTAACTTTTTTACAGGTCATATTCAAACTAATTGGAGGGTTTTATTCGTGAAAAAACGTGCATTGCTCAGCGTGTCGGACAAAAGTGGTATTTTGGAATTTGCGAAAGCGTTGGAAAGTCTTGGCTATGAACTGTTATCTACAGGCGGTACGATGAAACATCTTGCGGACAATGGTGTCGCAGTTACAGCAGTAGATGCAGTAACGGGATTCCCGGAAATTATGGAAGGCCGCGTGAAGACGCTTAACCCGTTGATACATGGAGGACTTCTTGCAAAACAGGACGACCCTTCTCATATCGCGCAAATGGAAGAGCACGGCATCCAGCCGATTGACGTCGTTTGTGTGAATCTGTATCCGTTTAAAGAAACAATTTCAAAACCAGATGTAACCAATGAGGATGCAATCGAAAATATCGATATCGGTGGACCGGCAATGCTTCGTGCTTCTGCGAAAAACCATGCCTACGTTACAGTTATCGTCGATGCAGCAGATTACGATCAAGTACTCTCTGAAATCAAAGCAGACGGTAAAACGACGCTTGAAACGCGCAGACGTTTAGCAGCTAAAGTATTCCGTCATACAGCAGCATATGATGCACTTATTGCCGGTTTCTTGACTGACCTTACAGGCGAAGAATTCCCGGAGCAGGTTACGTATACATATGAACTAAAACAACCGCTTCGTTACGGAGAAAATCCACACCAAAAAGCAGCTTTCTATAGCCGACCACTCGGTTCGGATTTCTCGATTGCCTATGCGGAACAATTGCACGGCAAAGAGCTATCTTATAACAATATCCAAGATGCGAACGCGGCTATTCAAATCATCAAAGAATTTGATAAAGCAGCTGCAGTAGCAGTAAAACATATGAATCCATGTGGCGTTGGAACTGGCGAAACGATTTTCGACGCGTTCAATAAAGCATATGAAGCAGATCCAATGTCTATCTTCGGTGGTATAATCGCATTGAACCGTGAAGTAGATGTAGCAACCGCTGAAAAATTAGCAGGAATTTTCCTTGAAATTATCATTGCGCCTGCTTTCACAAGTGAAGCAGTTGAAATCTTGACCAAGAAGAAAAACATTCGCTTGATGACAATTTCGTTTGATCAAAACAAAAAAGATAAATGGAATACAGTATCTGTTGAAGGCGGACTACTTATGCAAGAGCCGGATACATACGGGTTTGCGGATGCTGACATTCGTGTTGCGACAGACCGTGAGCCGACGGAAGCTGAGTGGGAAGCGATGAAACTTGGTTGGGCTGTTGTTAAACATGTGAAGTCCAATGCAATCGTAGTAACAGATGATCGTATGACGTTAGGTGTTGGAGCTGGGCAGATGAACCGTGTTGGAGCTGCGAATATCGCGCTAACACAAGCTGGCGAACGCGCGAAAGGTGCAGCACTTGCATCTGATGCATTCTTCCCGATGGACGATACTGTCGAAGCTGCTGCGAAAGCGGGTATTACGGCAATTATCCAACCCGGCGGCTCAGTGAAAGATGAAGATTCGATTAAAAAAGCGAACGACTACGGCATCACGATGGTGTTCACGGGCGTACGTCATTTCAAACACTAAGGAGCGAAGTACATTGAATATACTCGTTATCGGGAGCGGTGGCCGCGAGCATGCGATCGCCAGGCAGTTCAATGTCTCCCCTTCAGTTTCAAAAGTATTTGTAGCACCAGGCAATGATGGTATGAAAAAGGACGCTGAATGTGTGCAAATCGACGCGTTGGATTTTGAGGCACTTGCTTCGTTTGCCAAAGAAAATGATGTAAACCTGACATTTGTTGGTCCTGAACAACCGCTAGCGGAAGGTATTGTTGATCACTTTGCTGAACACGGATTAACAGCGTTCGGTCCAACAAAAGCGGCGGCGCTAATTGAAGGAAGTAAGTCATTTGCGAAAGAGATTATGACAAAGTATGCTATTCCAACTGCTGCGTACGGAACATTTACTGATGCAGAAGAAGCAAAAACATTTATCCGAGAAAATGGTGCACCAATTGTCGTTAAAGCAGACGGTCTTGCAGCTGGAAAGGGTGTTATCGTTGCGATGACACTCGAAGAGGCGCTTGAAGCGGTCGATGATATGATTGGCAACCAGAAGTTCGGCGAATCATCATCACGTGTCGTTATCGAAGAGTTTCTGGACGGCGAGGAGTTCTCTTACATGTCGTTCGTCCATGACGGTCAGATATACCCGATGGTAGTCGCGCAAGATCATAAGCGGGCGTATGACGGTGATAGAGGACCGAACACGGGCGGTATGGGTGCATACTCACCGGTTCCACAAATTTCGGATGCAATTGTGAAGGAAGCCTATGACAAGGTTGTCGTTCCGACTGTTGAAGCGATGGCTGCAGAAGGAACCCCGTTTACAGGTATTTTGTATGCGGGACTTATTCTCACCGAAGATGGACCGAAAGTGATTGAATTCAATGCCCGCTTCGGCGATCCTGAAACACAAGTCGTCCTTCCACGGATGGAATCGGACTTTGGAGAATTCATGACTGCACTGATGGCCGGCAAACCGTTTGACTTGAAGTGGGATGACAAAGCGATGTTAGGCGTTGTCATTGCGGCGGATAGATATCCGGGAGATGTCGTGAAGGGTGCGGCTTTGCCTGACCTTGATATTTTGTCAGCACAAGGATTAGAAGTCTTCCATGCAGGTACAAAATCAAATGGCACTGGATTCGCTGGCAATGGCGGTCGCGTACTCTTGATAACAGCAAAAGCAGATACATTAAAAGAAGCGCAGGAGAACGTCTACAAAGGCTTGTCTAAATTAGAATGGAACGGATTCTTTTATAGAACAGATATTGGGTGGCGTACGTTTGAATAAGTTGAACATATAAGATGACAGGACACTAATCTGAATCCCGGACATACACAAATTGGTCTGGGGTTCGGATTTTTTAAGTTAATAAAGAGTCCATTCTAATCTACTTAGGTGCTAGAAGATGACTTACATCGCAGGCTTACCTGCTAGACTCCTAGTCTCATAGCTTCGGTGACCTAAGTTTCTAGCGCTAGATGCTCGAGGCCGCAAGCCAACCTAACTAGGAATGCTTAAACTGTATTCTTTCCCTAGGAAGAATTGACATGTAGCTTTCCCAATCAAAAAGTGCACGTCGTCAGCTTTTCTTATGCTAGTCGCACCTACCCGGGCGCTTTCAACTTTTCTTGTTAGCTCTTGGACGGCGCCTAAGCTCAGTTTATAAAGCGTATGTTTTACTTTTGCTATATAGATGGAAAATAAGTCAAACAGTATGGAGTGCACTTATGGAAAACACATACAAAGGTAACGATAAATTAATTCTAGGTCTTGTATTAGGGATTATTACATATTGGCTGTTTGCCCAGGCGTTATTGAATACGGTCCCGGACATTCAAAAAGATTTGGGCGTGGATGTCAGTACGATTGGGATAGGAATTAGCATTACAGCACTATTCTCAGGTGTTTTTGTTGTCGTTGCAGGCGGTTTTGTCGATCGTTTCGGAGCAATGAAACTGACGGTCATTGGGTTGGTTCTCAGTATTTCGGGCTCGGCGTTACTAATAATGGCACACAGCACGCCCCTCTTCATTGGCGCACGGGTCATTCAAGGATTTTCGGCGGCGTGTATCATGCCTGCGACTCTTGCAATTGTAAAAGCTTATTATGACGGGGAGGCTCGTCAACGTGCGTTAAGTTTCTGGGCGATTGGATCTTGGGGAGGCACAGGCATTTGTTCGTTGGCCGGAGGAGCAATTGCGACATCGATGGGATGGAGATGGATATTTGTCTTTTCCATTGCGGTGGCTATCATTTCACTATTGTTGTTGAAAGGCACACCTGAGACAAAGACAGTAGCGTCGAACAAGAAATTTGATTATGTAGGTCTTGTGCCTTTTATTGTCGCAATGATCAGTTTGAACCTCGTTATTACTCGGGGGAGCTCGTTCGGGTGGACGAGTTGGATTACTATGTCGTTGATTATGCTCTTTGTATTGTCAGTGATTATGTTCTTTATGAACGGTTTCAAAAAAGGGGACGATAGTTTTATTGATTTCTCCATCTTCAAAAACCGGGCTTATTCGGGTGCGACGTTATCGAATTTTTTATTGAACATGGTAGCTGGTTCTTTAATCATCATCAACACATATCTTCAATTAGCGAGAGGGTTCACTTCATTTCAGTCGGGGCTGCTGTCAATCGGTTATCTTATTTTTATTATGATAACAATCAGAATAGGGGAAAAATTGATAAAAAAAGTCGGTGCAAGGAAGCCAATGATGATTGGTCCGTTGATTACAAGTATCGGTATTGCGTTCATGACGCTCACTTTTTTGGGAGATCTAGCTTATACCATTGCAGTCATCGTTGGTTTCATTTTATTTGGAACAGGACTTGGCCTCTATGCAACGCCTTCAACAGATACGGCTGTTTCAAATTCGCCGGCTGAGAAGGCGGGGGTTGCAATAGGTATTTACAAAATGTCGAGTACGCTTGGCGGATCGACCGGAATCGCAGTCTGTGCAAGTATCTTCGGCGCATTATCAATCAGCAACAGTGCAGATTTTGCAGCGATGATTGGATTAGTAATTTGTGCAGTATTTTGCATATTGTCCATGCTATCAGTGTTTTTTACAACACCCAAGGATTCGATGGGCTCTTAAAGAATTATAGACACAGGCTTTTCCGGATATCGGAAGAGACTGTGTCTATTTCAAGTTAGAGAACACTTGAATTTATCTGATTGAAAGAACACGGTTATAGGAGTCAATTAGTAATCTATACTAGAAAGAACATTAGAACTTAAAGGTGAAAAACCTCTTTGTTTATTGATAAAAGCAAAGGGATTGTCCTGTTTATTCAGCTTTGCAAATCCACCCGCCGAACATATTCGTCGTGAAAAACTTAGCGATTTTACCAAAACCAGCTTCCTCAAGTAAACGTACAATCTCCTCTTCGGGAATAAAGGACAGCTGACGAACGGTTTTTTCCATTTCATCTACTTCGGCTTTAGTCATATTTGTTGTGTCTAGCCAGTATGCTTTCCATAGTGAGAATAACGCATCGAATGCTGGGTCATTGGAATTACCGAACATCGTAGCGATGACGAAAGGTGCTCCTAGTTTTAGACGTTGTCGGATACTTTTCAATTGCCGCAGTTTATCATCAGCATCTGTTATGAAATGTAGGACAAGCATGCATGTCGCCGCATCATGAAGATGGCTTCTTCCAACTTTATCGATTGTGCCTTCAATGAATTCCACGCGGTCTGCCATATTTAACTGATTTGCTTTCACCCTAGCAAGTTCGAGCATAGGTGCGGAGGGATCGACAGCGGTGAATGTCCATGTCGGGTTAGCAGGTCCAAACGTAGCGAGTTCGGTGCCACCGCCAGCTCCAACCACAAGAATGTTTGGCTGCGCAGTTGTATTTGCTCGTAAATACGTTTGGACGAGTCTAAACATGGAGTCATACGTCGGTAATGTTCGCCGCACCCCTTTGTCATACTCTGTTGCCATTTCTTCATTGAATTCCATTTTGTCCGTCATCAAATCAAATCCAATCATCTGTAGTAATATCTATTTCGTCAAAAAAGGGTTAAATCCTTTTTTGAGTGAAGCCCGTCAGAGTCTTCTAGCTCCTATTTATTTCAGCAATGCTATGCTACGATAAATAGTATGAATAGTTAAGTAAAAGGGAGAGAGTATTATGTGGGAATCCAGTGAAATAAAAGAACAACTACATATGATTGACGGCAAGAAAGCACCGGACATCATTATCACCAATGCAGAGTATTTGCATTCAATCTATAAGAGATGGATGAAGGGAAACATTTGGATTGCTGGCGATCGCATTGTGTATGCTGGGAAGGAAATGCCAGTAATGCTAGAGGGAGCAGAAATCGTCGATGCATCGGGAAAGAAAATTGTTCCCGGCTATATTGAACCACATGTTCACCCGTTTCAATTGTATAACCCTGGGACATTCGCAGAATATGCGGCGCAGCTTGGAACGACAACATTCATTTCTGATAATCTAATATTATTTATGTCACTAAAAAACGAAACATCATTTGCGCTTCTTGATAAGATGAATGAATTGCCATTTTCATTTTACTGGTGGGCTCGATTTGACTCGCAGACCTTTCTACAAAATGAAATGGAATTATTTAATTTGGAAGCAATTAAAGAATGGATTGAACGCCCTGAAGTATTGCTAGGGGGAGAACTGACAGGTTGGCCGCGGCTGATAGCTGGGGAGCCAAATATGGTCGCATCCGTGCATGCTGCAAAAGTTGGTGGTAAGAAAATAGAAGGTCATTTACCCGGTGCCTCTGAGCGCACACTTGCACGTATGCGTTTGCTTGGAACGGATGGGGATCATGAATCGATGACTATTGAAGAAGTGGAAGCCCGATTGTTACACGGTTACGGAGTGACGCTTCGGCATTCGTCCATTCGACCTGATCTTCCGCATTTATTAAAAGACATTGTTGACAAAGAACTCAATGTGTTTGATCATCTGATGATGACAACGGATGGGTCGACACCTTCATTTCACATTGATGGGGTTATGGACAAATGTATTCGTGTCGCGCTCGAAGCAGGTGTTCCACCAATCGATGCTTATCAGATGGCTTCTTATAATGTAGCGCGCTACTATGATATGACTGATTTACACGGAGTCATTGCGACTGGCCGTTATGCGACGCTAAATATCCTTGAAGATGAATTTAGTCCAGTGCCAACGGATGTATTATCGAAAGGAAAGTGGTTGAAACGTGAAAACAAATCTGCAGAACCATTCCCGGCTATCGATTGGTCATTTGTAGAACCGTTCGTTCCTGACTTTGATCTTAACGAAAATGATTTCATATTTGAAGACTCGATTGGAATTGAAATGGTTAATGATGTAATAACGAAGCCATATAATGTGACAATCGACACAACGGTTGAAACATTGGCGAGTGATCATGATGAAAGTTTCCTCATGCTTATTGATCGAAATGGGAAATGGCATATGAATACAATTATTAAAGGGTTTGCTACAAATATTCAAGGTTTTGCAACCTCTTATTCGAATACAGGAGATATTATTTTAATTGGAAAAGATAAAAGAGAAATGCACAACGCCTTTAAAGAAATTAAGCGGATTGGGGGCGGCATGGTGCTGTCCGAAAACGGAGTGGCAATCGCGACAATCCCACTACCGATAGGCGGGGGATTATCGGCAGAACCGCTCCCTATATTGATTGGACAGGAACTAGAATTGAAAAAGGCACTTGCAGATCGAGGATACACGAAAGGTGATGCTGTCTATACATTCCTGTTCCTCCAATCTACACATCTGCCCTATATCCGCATCACACAGATGGGACTGTATGATGTTATGAAAAAAGAAATAATCATTCCGGCAACCGGAAGATAGGGGACAAGAATGGAGAAGAAAATGAGGGGATTGCTAGTATCCATAGTAATTGCAATGTTGCTGCTGTCGGCTTGTTCAACAAAAGAGAAGGCGGAAGATATAATACCCGTCCTAAAAGAGGATGAAAATCCAGTTATCGTTGAAGAAGAGCCGGATCTATTGTATAAGTCACCGTTCACCGGAGTATTCACGGAAGAGGAGAATACCCGTCGCCCGGTTCTCGCGACAATTAATAATCATCCTTTAGCAAGGCCGCAGTCTGGCATTAGTGATGCGGATATCGTTTATGAACTTGCGGCGGAGGGGAACATTACAAGACTTTTGGCGTTATTCCAAAGTGAGTTACCTGAAGAAATAGGCCCCATCCGCAGTGCGAGAGATTACTTCATTCATATCGCGAAAGGGCTTGATGCTTTTTATGTTGCCCATGGTTATAGTCCAGATGCTAAGCAGTTGTTGCAAAGCCATTTTGTTGATAACGTTAATGGTATGCAATATGACGGAACGCTTTTCCATCGGTTGAGAGAGAGGATAGCGCCACATAACTCCTATATATCAGGAGATAATGTGCTCGCTGCTATGGAAAAAACAAATTCACCAATGGAAATGTCATTAATCCCAGTATTTTCTTTCCATGAGTCAATTGAAAGTGCTAAAATAGGAGATATAGCATCTATGCTCGTCGTTCGAACGGGTACCGATCCGGACTTTACGAGCACCTACGCCTACGATGGAGAACTAGGGACATACAATAGGATGGTAAATGGAATATTGACTGTTGATAAATCCGAGGAAAAACCGGTTGCGCTTGCAAATGTTATTGTGTTTGAAACCGCATTTCGTACAATCGATAACGTCGGAAGACAGTCGGTTGACATCGAGTCGGGCGGCAAAGGAATGTTGTTCCATGCAGGTATTGCAAAAGAAATTGAGTGGGAAAATATCGATGGGATCCTAACGCCAATGGAAAATGGTGTTCCGGCTCAACTTGTTCCAGGAAAGACATGGATTCATATTGTTTCTACCCAACCTGGAATGGCAACGAGTGTCACTTATACCCCTTAAAGAATTCATTCAGAGAGAGGGAGACATATGCAAATTGATAAAATCCGTGGTCATCAAACGGATCAGCTTTTTAAAGCGATGCTCGAATTAAAAGACCTCGATGAATGTTATGCGTTTTTCGATGACATAAGCACTATAAGTGAATTACAGTCACTCGCGCAGCGGCTCGAAGTGGCACAAATGCTTATGATGAAAAAGACGTACGATACGATTCAAAGTGAGACAGGTGCCAGTACAGCGACGATTTCAAGGATTCGACGCTGTGTTGACTACGGTTCAGGAGGTTACGAAAAAGTGCTTGGACGATTATATCCCCAGGTGAATGAAGAAGCTGAAACTACAAAAGAAACGAAATAAGCTTTAATCTAGACTTTGAACACTTTATACTTTCAAGTTTAACCGGACAGAGAAAGAATCTGACCGGTTTTTTTGGTATACTTAAACAACGAACATTAAAAGATTGGGTGGTAAGACATGGATTTCACTATATGGCGTCATGCCTTCAAATTAGATCCCGAAAAAACAGTGACCGACGAACAATTAGAACTGCTTGCCGAGTCAGGAACAGATGGTATTATCGTTGGCGGAACAGATGGGGTTACACTCGATAATATACTTGACTTACTCGTTCGAATTAGAAGGTATTCCGTTCCAGTTGCACTTGAGATATCGACAGTTGACTCCGTTACGCCTGGATTCGATTATTTTTTGATACCGACAGTGCTTAACTCAACAAAAGTGGAGTGGATTAATGGAATTCATCATTCCGCTCTCCGTGAATATGGTCATATGATGAACTGGAATGAAATTCAAACGGAAGGGTATTGTATTATGAATCCCGACTGCAAAGCGGCGAAATTGACCGGCGTGACGGATGTGCCTGACGAAGAAGATGTAATCGCTTATGCTCGCATGGCAGAACATCTTTTCAAACTACCGGTATTTTATCTGGAATACAGTGGCAAGTACGGTGATCCTAAAATTGTGGAAGCAGCATCACGTGTACTAGAAAACACACGTCTTGTATATGGCGGTGGGATTAACAACGCCGCAAAAGCCATAGAGATGGCAGAAATTGCGGATACAGTTATCGTTGGCAACATCATTTATGAAGATTTAAATGCAGCATTGTCAACAGTCGATGCAGTGAAATCGGTTTCCCGCTAAGACAATACGGTGTATAATAAAGAACAAATGTTCCGAGAGGGCGATGTAAATGAACAAAATAGCTGAAGATTTACTAATAGGCATGAATCCCGAACAAGCAAGAGCAGTGAAGAAGACGGAAGGTGCTCTTCTCATTATGGCGGGTGCAGGTTCTGGTAAAACACGTGTCCTGACACATCGTATAGCCTATTTAGTCGTAGAAAAAAATATATATCCATCCAATATACTCGCGATTACATTTACGAACAAAGCGGCTCGTGAAATGCGCGACCGTATCGACGGCTTGCTAGGTGCAGGTACGGGTGAACGAATGTGGGTTTCTACTTTCCACTCGATGTGTGTACGGATACTGCGTAGGAATAGCGACAGGATTGGTATTTCTAAATCCTTCTCGATTCTAGATTCAGCCGATCAATTATCGGTTATTAAAAGTGTTTTGAAATCGTTGAACCTTGATGCGAAACAATACGAGCCAAGAACAATGCTAAATGCGATTAGTTCCGCAAAAAACGAATGCATTGATGCAGAAATGTACCGTTCGCAAATCAATTCCCACAACCCTTATGAAAAGACAATTGCGGATGTATACGATGGCTATGCAAAAAGGCTGCGTCAAAACCAATCGCTCGATTTTGATGATTTAATAATGATGACACTCGTATTATTCGAACGTGTACCGGATGTCCTAGAATTTTATCAAAACAAATTCCAGTATATTCATGTCGATGAGTATCAGGACACCAATAACGCACAGTACAGACTTGTTAATATGCTAGCGGCAAAATTCAAAAACTTATGTGTTGTCGGAGACTCTGATCAGTCCATCTACAGATGGCGCGGTGCGGATATCGGCAATATCCTGTCCTTTGAAAAAGACTATAATAATGCCGAAATGATCATGCTTGAGCAAAACTATCGCTCGACGAAACGAATCTTGCAAGCGGCCAACGACGTCATAACAAATAACAAGAGCCGTTACGATAAAAAGCTACGCACGGATAATGACGAAGGTGAATCAATCTATGTGTACAAAGCGAGCGATGAAAAAGATGAATCGCAGTTTGTCGTAGGTAAAGTTATTGAATTGCAAGAGCAGGAGAAACTTAAGCTCGATCAATTTGCAGTCCTATATCGTACGAATGCACAATCGCGTGTTATTGAGGAATACCTTGTAAAATCGAATCTCGATTACACAATCGTCGGCGGCACGAAGTTCTATGAACGAAAAGAGATTAAGGACTTACTTGCTTACTTAAAACTTATTTCCAACAATGATGATGACCTTGCGTTAGCCCGAATTATTAATGAGCCGAAGCGTAGTATAGGTGCTACTTCATTCGATAAAATGGCGCGCTTCGCAATTGAACACGACCGCTCCGTTTTTGACGCATTACAGGAAGTCGACTTTATGGGAATCACGTCAAGAGCTGCAAATGAAGTTGCCAAGTTCCGTGAACTTATTGCAGGCTTCACTCAAATGAAGGAATATTTATCAGTAACTGAACTTGTTGAGCAAGTGCTCGATAAATCAGGCTACCGTGAAATGCTTCACCGTGAAAAAACAATTGAGTCAGAAAGTCGTCTGGAAAACATCGAAGAGTTCCTATCCGTCACAGAATCTTTTGAGAAACGTGCAGAAGAAGATACTGGCGATAAATCATTACTCGCTTTCCTGACAGATCTTGCACTCATCGCTGATATTGATTCACTAGATAAAGAAGAGAACAAATCCTCGGAAAAAATCGTCTTAATGACAATGCATGCAGCAAAAGGATTGGAGTTCCCTGTTGTATTCATAATTGGGATGGAAGAAAACGTCTTCCCTCACTCTCGTTCGATGGGTGATGACGAGGAGATGGAAGAAGAGAGACGTCTCGCTTATGTAGGTATTACACGTGCGGAACAAAAACTATATTTATCCTCTGCTTCTTATCGAACACTTTATGGACGTGCAAGTTATAATAGCCCGTCAAGGTTCATAGCAGAGATTTCAGAAGACATCACGGAAATGCTCTCTGCAAACTCCGGATTCTCCATCGGTGGTGGAAGCAAGGCTATACCTACTCGATCAGCTGTTAAAAAACCTGTATATAAAACGAGTGGTGGAGACAAAATGGGATGGAACCCGGGCGACAAAGCAGTTCACAAAAAGTGGGGGACAGGTATGGTTGTTAGCGTGAAAGGGATGGGCGAAGAAGTCGAACTGGATATCGCATTCCCACAACCGGTCGGTC
Source organism: Sporosarcina sp. Y1011 (assembly GCF_057669885.1). NCBI lineage: Bacteria > Bacillati > Bacillota > Bacilli > Caryophanales > Caryophanaceae > Sporosarcina > Sporosarcina sp. Y1011. The sequence continues at coordinate 22,166 of NZ_JBYHFP010000017.1, forward strand.
TCAAGCGATTACTGGCAAAGTTTGCACCAATTGAAAAAGCTTAATAGAGAAGGAGAGGGCAAATCGATGGATCGTGTGGGACTTGAAAAAAGGGTGGAAGAATTGAATGATCTTCTTCATAAGTATGGCCATGCATATTATGTGCTCGATAAACCACTCACTTCTGACGCGGATTACGACCGTTATATGCAAGAACTACTAGCCATTGAAGCAGAAAACCCCGACCTTATTTATCCGGATTCGCCGTCGCAACGCGTTGGAGGCGAGATATTAAAAGGATTCGGGAAAGTCGTCCACGAGTTTCCGATGCTCAGTCTATCCAATGCATTCAATGATGAAGAGTTAAGAGAATTTGACAAGCGGGTGAAAAGTGCGGCCGGGCGGGATGTTTCATATATTTGTGAATTAAAGATAGATGGGCTTGCCATCTCGCTTAGATATGTCGACGGCAAGTTTGTCCAAGGATCGACACGTGGAGACGGGACTGTTGGAGAAGATATAACGGCAAGTCTAAAGACAATCCGGACAATTCCATTGCGATTGAAAGAAACTGTTTCTATTGAAGTCCGTGGCGAGGCCTATATGCCCAAGAAGTCATTTGTGAACCTAAATGCAAAGCGTGACGAATCTGGTGAGGAACCGTTCGCTAATCCGCGCAATGCAGCTGCAGGTTCACTTCGTCAGCTCGACCCGAAAATAGCGGCCAGTCGTAACTTGGCGATATTCATCTATGGAATCGGCGGCGATGGCAGTGCATATGGACAGGACAGCCATTCAGATTCACTCAATTACCTTGATAGTCTAGGGTTTGAAACGAATAAAGAACGGCAGCATTGCAACACTATAGATGAGGTAATCGATTATATCGAGAAATGGGTGGGAAACCGCTTAAATTTAGCATATGAAATCGATGGGATTGTTGTAAAGGTTGATAATTTTGAAGATCAGGAACAGCTTGGTTTCACGGCAAGAAGTCCTAAATGGGCGACTGCATATAAATTCCCTGCGGAAGAAGTAGTCACATTATTGCTAGATATTGAGCTTAGTGTCGGGAGGACAGGTGTTGTTACTCCTACAGCGATACTGGAACCGGTTCAGGTCGCAGGATCGACAGTGGGTCGTGCTTCTCTGCACAATGAAGACCTCATAAAAGAGAAAGATATTCGAATCGGAGACACAGTTATTATCCGTAAGGCAGGGGACATCATTCCTGAGGTCGTTGCGCCAATTATAGAAAAACGGACTGGTGAAGAAGTACCTTTTGATATGCCGGAAAACTGTCCAGTCTGCGACTCCGAATTGATTCGGATTGAAGGAGAAGTAGCACTCCGATGTGTTAATCCACAATGTCCCGCACAAATGAAAGAAGCAATCATTCATTTTGTGTCCCGCAACGCAATGAATATTGAAGGCATCGGCGAACGGGTAGTCGACCAATTGTATAACGCGAATCTGGTTCACGATGTCTCAGATTTATATACGCTGACAAAAGAACAGTTGCTGGAGCTTGAGCGGATGGGTGAAAAATCCGTTTCCAATTTGTTAACAGCGATCGAAGCATCGAAAGTAAACTCTTTGGAAAAAATGCTCTTTGGGCTTGGCATACGTCATGTAGGTGTAAAAGCGGCGACTATCCTTGCGGCGGAATTTGGTACACTTTCTGCATTAATGACAGCTGATGTGGAGCGACTCATAACAATCCATGAAATCGGTGACAAGGTTGCTGATTCAATTACTACTTATTTCAGCAAAGAAGAAGTGCTTGAAGTACTTCGAAAGCTGGAATCATACGGATTGAATATGGCATACATTTGGCGAAACAGGAAAGACGTTCCGACAGACGGGGTTTTCTCAGGAAAGACTGTCGTGCTAACTGGGAAATTGACTATTTTGACACGTGGCGAGGCGAAAGAGAAAATTGAAGCGCTTGGTGGAAAAGTGAGCGGCAGTGTTAGTAAAAAGACAGATCTCGTTATCGCGGGGGACGATGCCGGCTCTAAATTGGCAAAAGCCGAGGAGCTTGAAATTACAGTGTGGAATGAAGCGGAGCTGATTGAAGCGCTTGGCGAGAAGGAGTAAGTTGAAATGAAAAGATTATTGATATTACCCACAATGGCAGCTATTCTTTTCCTTTCGGGGTGTTTACCTCAATTTGGTACAGAAAAAGAGGAAGTTATTCAGGAAAACGAAGAGAGCGTCGAGGAAATAGTCGTGATTCCCGATGTTCAGTTGAAAGATGAGTTCTACAAAACACTGCTACCTTTCAAAAAAAGTGCAAGCCGCGGTCTAATTGTTAGCAATATCTATACAAAATACGACATGCAGGAAGCGGAAGAAGGGCTTTTACGTATTTCGAACGAGCAATTTTCACCCGATAACCACTTTTTTCAGGAAGGTCAGCATATTGATAAGGAAACAGCACGATCTTGGTTGTCTAGAAGTTCCACTGATGAAGCTGGTTTGAATCCCCCCATCCCAAAAGATATGAATGAAGATAAGGCTTCCGAAGAAGCGCCGATTTATTTGGCTCATATCATTGAGCAGAATTACCTCGTTATGACGGATGAAAAAAAAGTCCGCCTTGCCGGTATTTCAGTAGGCCTTGCACTTAATTCGATTAGCTATTCGAGAAGTGGAAAGGAAACCACTATACCGGATAAGGTAATCGAACAGCAAGGTATGAAAATGGCTGAAGAAATTGTGAAACGTCTTCGAACACAGGAAGGGCTCTCAGATATCCCAATTGTTGTTGGGTTGTTTAAACAAGAAAGTCGTAACTCCATTGTTCCAGGTACATACTTTGCGAAAGCTGTAGCTGGAAAAGGTCAAGCAGTTCCGACTGGCTGGAAAGTTGTTAATGAGAAATATGTGGTGTTCCCAGCGTCTTCAAAGACAGGCGCATACAGGGATATGAATACGACATTTGAGAACTTTAAACAAGACATTGATGCGTATTTCCCTAGTTTTGTTAACGTAATCGGAACAGGGTTTTATAAAGACGATGACTTAAAGTCTTTAAGAATAGAAATGCCTATCCAATTTTTCGGTTCAAGTGAAATAATTGGTTTCACACAATTTATGACAGAGCTTGTAAAACAGTACTTTCCAAATTTGTATACTGAAGTGACAATAACGTCCACAAATGGTCCGGAAGCATTAATCGTAAAAGAGCCGGGTGATGAAAAACCTTTTGTGCATATTTACGGCTATTAAACATCATAACTATTCAACATTCTGGGAAGATGATATGATTAATCGTACAATTCAAAGATGAGGAGGAGAAAAAATGACGAAATTAACGATAAGTGAAGTACAACGCCATGCAGGACTTGCTAGGCTTGCTATGACGGATGCTGAGGCGGAAGTGTTTGTCGGACGACTTGATGAAATTATCGGGTTTGCCGATAAACTGAAAGAAGTGGATACGGACCATATAGCTCCTATGACTCATCCGTTGCCTCTATACAATGTTCTCCGTCAGGATATCCCTACAGATGCACTGGACCGGGAAGAGATGTTGAAGAGTGTGAAAGAACACGAAGCAGGACAAATTAAAGTGCCGACTATCATTTGATGAACGGATTTAAGGAGGAAGAAAAATGACGTTATTTAAAAAGACGGCAACAGAGCTTCAGTCGCTATTACATAATCGGGAAGTGTCTGTCAAAGAACTGACGGAGGAATCAGTTTCCCGTATTGCGAAAATGGATGGAAAAGTAAAAGCTTTCCTCCTTACAAACGGAGAACAGGCTCTTGCACAAGCGGAAGAGTTGGACAAGCAACCTTTGGAAGGGCGCGGACCTCTATTCGGATTACCAATCGGATTGAAGGATAACATCGTCACAAAAGGAATCGTTACGACTGCTGCAAGTAAGATGCTCGAAGATTTCGTTCCTGTCTATGATGCTACAGTTGTTGAAAAAATCAACGAAGCTGGACTTGTAACAATCGGGAAACTGAATATGGATGAATTTGGAATGGGATCGACAACAGAGAGATCTGCATTCCAAACAACGCATAATCCATGGAATCTCGACTACGTTCCAGGCGGATCGTCAGGCGGTTCAGCGGCAGCAGTAGCAGCTGGCGAAGTGGCATTCGCCCTTGGTTCGGATACAGGTGGATCTGTTCGTCAACCAGCAGCTTTTTGTGGCGTCGTCGGCATGAAGCCCACATACGGTCGCGTGTCACGCTCTGGTTTGGTTGCATTCGCGTCATCGTTGGATACAATCGGTCCGATTACACGCAATGTTGAAGACAATGCGTTGTTGCTTAGCGTAATTTCAGGCTTAGACCCAAGAGACTCATCGACATCGCCACTAGACGTGCCTGATTTCAGAGCCGCTCTCACTGGCGACATCAAAGGCCTGAAAATTGGTGTACCGGCTGAATATCTAGGTGAAGGTATATCTCCGGAAGCGAAAAATGCGGTAATGGAAGCACTGAAAGTTCTTGAATCGCTTGGTGCTGAATGGGAAGAAGTTTCACTGCCGCACTCGAAGTACGCTTCGCCTGTGTACTATGCGATTTCTTCATCCGAAGCATCATCAAACCTCGCGCGTTTCGATGGCATCCGCTACGGTTATCGTGCTGAAGGTGTCAAAGATCTCGAGGAATTGTATTCACGTTCCCGTTCTGAAGCTTTTGGAGATGAAGTGAAAAAACGTATTTTGTTTGGTATGTATGCGCTGGGAGCAGCTCATCACGAAGATGTATACGTAAAATCACAAAAAGTACGGACATTAATTGCACAAGATTTTGCAACTCTTTTCGAAAAATACGATGTGATTATCGGGCCTTCATCCGCAACAACAGCTTATAAAATCGGCGAAAAAATTCACGATCCATTGGCGTTGTATGCAAACGATGTATTAACGGTTCCAATTAACCTTGCGGGTGTGCCGGCGATATCGGTTCCATGCGGATTTTCAAACGGACTGCCGCTTGGTCTTCAAATCATCGGGAAACATTATGATGAAGCGACATTGTATAAAGTGGCGCATGCTTATGAACAAGCGACTGATTTCCATAAACAGACTCCAGTCACATGGGAGGGGAAATAATTATGAACTTCGAAACAGTAGTCGGACTTGAAGTCCATGTAGAACTTAAAACCGATTCAAAAATTATGTCACCTGCCCACGCCCATTTCGGTGCGGAACCGAATATGAACATCCACGTGATTGACTTAGCCTATCCTGGTGTGTTGCCGGTGATGAATGAACGTGCGGTTGACTTCGGTATGAAAGCGGCAATGGCACTTAATTGTGAAGTTGCGCCAGTCACTAATTTCGATCGCAAGCATTACTTCTATCCCGATAATCCGAAAGCGTACCAAATCTCTCAGGATGAACATCCAATCGGTGCAAACGGCTGGGTCGAAATTGAAGTCGAGGGCAAGAAGAAAAAAATCCGAATTGAACGTGTCCACCTTGAGGAAGATGCGGGGAAATTGACACATACCGATGAAGGTCATTCACTTGTCGACTTGAACAGACAAGGGACTCCACTTATTGAAATTGTGACAGAAGCGGATGTCCGGTCTCCAGAAGAAGCGTATGCATTCCTTGAAAAGCTAAAAGCAATCATTCAATATACAGGTGTTTCCGACGTCCGCATGGAAGAAGGATCCCTTCGTTGTGATGCGAATATTTCCATCCGTCCGTTTGGACAAGAGGAATTCGGCACGAAAACGGAATTGAAGAACTTGAACTCGTTTAACTTCGTTCGCAGAGGAATTGCATATGAAGTGGAACGCCAAGAAAAAGTTTTACTATCCGGTGGGAAAATTGATCAGGAAACACGCCGTTATGATGAAGCAACAGGTAAAACACTTCTAATGCGTGTGAAAGGTCCGGCGAACGATTATCGTTTTATTCCTGAACCAGACTTGACGGATATTCACATAGATGAAGCATGGATTGAACGGGTCCGCGCGGAAATCCCTGAACTTCCGGACGCACGGAAGGAACGCTATATCACTGAGCTAGATTTGCCTGCATACGATGCAATGGTTTTAACATTGACGAAGGATATGTCTGATTTCTTCGAAGCAACGGTTGCGGCTGGAGCGGATGCGAAACTTGCTTCCAACTGGCTCATGGGTGAGGTTTCAGGTTATCTGAACGCAGAGGCGAAAGAACTTGATGCTACTGCATTAACGCCTGAAGGACTTGCAAGTATGATCAAACTGATTGCAGATGGAACTATTTCATCCAAAATCGCGAAAAAGGTATTCAAGGAATTGATTGAAAACGGTGGAGACGCTGCAGTCATCGTCAAAGAAAAAGGACTTGTCCAAATTTCTGACGAAGGCACACTCCGTACAATCGTCACAGAAACACTGGATGCAAATGAACAATCAATCGAAGACTATAAAAACGGGAAAGAGCGTGCAGTCGGCTTCCTCGTTGGTCAAATTATGAAAGCGACAAAAGGGCAAGCAAATCCGCCACTCGTCAATAAAATCCTTCTCGAAGAAATCGCGAAAAGGTAAAAAGAAAAGCGCAAGGCGCCGTTTAGACGCTACTTTCTTATGATCTGAGTGTTTGGCGATTAGACACTATTTAAAAGGAACGCTCTGTCAAGGACAATAACAAGTCTCACGGCAGAGTGTCTTTTTTTTAGTCTCGTAGTTTGATTCGCGGGAAGGGACGACGTACAATTAAAGAAAAGGAGTGTGGATGATTTTGAAAACTGAAAAAGATTATTTTAGTGAAGCCATTTCACTCGAACAGTATATGGATAAGATGGAAAAGCATAAGGAAGAAAGCTTCCGCATTTATGAACAATTTGAAGTACCGGCGGATGACGAATTCATCGGACTGTTGAAGGAAAAGAAACCGAATATCCTAGTCATTACAGAAGATTGGTGCGGGGACGCAATGATGAACAATCCGGTCCTACGAAGAATCGCGGAGGCGGCGGATTTAGACGTACGTACTGCTTATCGGGATACGGATACGGATTTGATCGATAAACATTTGACGAACGGTGGAAGGTCGATCCCGGTTTACTTGTTGCTTGACGAAAACGGGGAAGTTGAAGCGAAATGGGGACCGCGGGCAGCTTCGATCCAAGAATATGTTTTGGAACTGCGAAAAGATATTCCAGCAGCGGATTCACCGGAGTTCAAAGAAAAACAACAGGAATTCATTGAACGGATTAGTGCAGAGTACACTTCCAAGCCGGAACTTTGGCTGACGGTCTACGATGACATCCGCAAAACATTCCTTTCTGTATTGCAGAAACAATCATAAGTACCAAACATCTTATTTCCGAATAGTAAATGCAACCAGCCCGGCTGATATTGTGTCATCTATCGGAACAATATTGAAAAAATAACATATGTACGAATAGAGGGAAATTCGGATGAAACGAGCACGAATCATTTACAATCCGACATCGGGACGTGAAGCATTCCGCAAACATCTCAGTGAAGTTTTAGAGAAACTTGAGAAAGCCGGATATGAAACATCTTGTCATGCGACAACACGCGAAGGGGACGCGACAGAAGCGGCTAAACACGCTGTGGAATCCGGTTTTGACCTTATCATTGCTTCAGGTGGAGATGGCACGCTGAACGAAGTTATCGGGGGTGTCAGTCCTTTCGAGCAGCGCCCTAAAATTGGACTTATTCCAACAGGGACAACGAATGACTTTGCACGTGCACTGCGTATACCACGCGATATTAATGAAGCAGTGGATATTATTGTTCGAGGGGAAACGATACCTGTCGATGTCGGTATGATGAACAATCGCCATTTTATTAATATCGCAGGCGGTGGCAGATTGACAGAATTAACATATGATGTGCCGAGTAAATTGAAAACGGTACTAGGGCAACTTGCTTATTATTTAAAGGGTATTGAAATGTTACCGTCTTTTCACTCCACTCATCTCAAGATAGAATATGATGGAGAAGTGTTTGACGAAGAAGCGATGATGTTTCTTGTAGGCTTGACGAATTCTGTCGGTGGCTTTGAAAAGCTTGCTCCGGGTTCAAGCATCAATGACGGTAAATTTACGTTGCTTATTCTGAAGAAATGTAATATTGCAGAATTCATCCGGGTCGTTACACTCGCACTTAGAGGAGAGCATCTTGGTGATCCACTAGTTATTTCAACCAAAGCTGAAACCATTAAAGTGACATCAACTGACAAGGTTCTCTTGAACCTAGATGGAGAATTCGGCGGTGTATTGCCGGCGACGTTCGAAAACCTTTACAGGCATATTGAAATGTTTGCACCTTTGGCTGAATTACGGAAAGAGGATCTTATAGGTTTGAATGGCTCTTCTGAGGAGTAATTACCTAGGTAGTGATTTGGAAAAATAAGCTGTAAGGATGCTGATTCTGACATCCTCACAGCTTATTTTTTTCTGACTCGGCCATGTAACTCCATAGACTGACTAGGTAACACCATGGACCGACCCTATGGTAAACTAAATGTATCTGAAATTTGGAGGAAAAAACAATGTCTTATAATGTGAATAGAAATGATCGCCTTAGCGTCCATGTAGAAGATTTAACACATGATGGCTCGGGTGTTGCAAAAGTGGAAGGCTATCCTCTTTTCATACCGGGCGCACTGCCAGGCGAAGAGGTTGACATACAAGTAGGAAAAACACTGAAAAATTACGGTTTCGCCAGGCTGTTAAACATCACAAAACCATCTCCCGACCGCGTTAAACCACCATGTCATGTGTTCTCAGAATGCGGTGGATGCCAGATGCAGCATTTGTCTTACGAAGGCCAACTGGTACAAAAACGTAAAACGGTACGTGATGTACTGGACCGTATCGGAAAACTGCCGCACGTGCCGGTGCACCCCGTAAAAGGGATGGACGATCCGTGGCGCTACCGCAATAAATCACAAATACCTTTCAGTGAGCGAGATGGTAAGGTCGTTTCTGGATTTTACAGATCCCGTACACATCATATTGTAGACACGGATATCTGTCTTATCCAAAGTCACGAAGCAGATGACCTGATGGCTATGTTGAAATATGAACTGCATGCAATCGGCATCGATGCCTATGATGAAAAGACGCATCTTGGTTTGTTGCGTCACTTAATTGTCCGTAAAGGGCGTACTTCAGGTGAAGTAATGGTTGTTTTAGTGACGCGCAAAAAGAAATTTACGCAGAAAACTGCAGCGATTGAACTTATTAAAAGAGTTATTCCAGGTGTAACCTCGATAATGCAAAACTTTAACACGGAGAAAACAAACGTTATTTTCGGTGAAGAAACCGTTTTACTGTACGGAAAACCGGTTATTATGGATTCAATTGGAAATATCGACTTTGAAATATCAGCACGTTCATTCTACCAAGTGAACCCTGAACAGACAGAAGTCCTTTACGGGCAAGCACTTGAATATGCACAGTTGACAGGAAACGAATCCGTCATCGATGCATATTGTGGTATCGGTACAATCTCGTTGTTCCTTGCACAAAAAGCAAAAGAAGTATACGGTGTCGAAATCGTTCCCGAAGCAATCGAAGACGCTAAGCGCAACGCAGAACTGAACGGCATTGATAATGCTTATTTCGAAGCAGGTCCTGCTGAAGTCGTTATTCCAAAATGGTATGCAGACGGCAAACGATTCGATGTACTCGTTGTCGATCCGCCGCGCAAAGGTTGCGACGAAGAGTTGTTGAAAACGATTCTGGAGTTTAAACCGAAGCGCGTGGTTTACGTATCGTGTAACCCAGGTACGCTTGCGCGGGATTTACGGATCCTTGAAGATGGCGGTTATCGTACACAGGAAGTGCAGCCTGTTGATATGTTTCCACATAGTTCACACGTTGAGTGCGTAGCGTTGCTAGAACTTGCGTAAATAAAAAGTAGACGTGCCCGAGAATTGATAGTGAATTCACGGGCTTTTGTCTTAATATAATGCAATCGGGAAGTTTAAAAAATAGATGATGTAATTAAATGTATAAGGAAGATGCCAGACATGAAAGTTGAAATTGAAAATGAAATTATAGAATTTAATGTTCAGTATGGAAAAAGAGAGAAGTTAACCATTCATATAGATTCGTTTGGTTTCATAACTGTAAAAGTACCCAAAGATACAAGTGAAGAAGTTATTGTCAGTGCAATAAAAAGTCGAGCGAAAAAGATACTTGAGAAAATACACGAAATTGAAGTAGCTCGAAAAATTCCTAAAGAAAGAGAGTATCACGCTCAAGGGAAGTTCTTATATCTTGGAAAGGAGCGTTTTCTCCAAGAATTAATAGAGTGTGGTGAGGTAAATGAAGAGGTGCTTAAAAGAAAGCTCAAGAAGTTTTATATTACTAGCTGTAAGGCAATTGTAGGAGAACGGATAAAAATTTATCAAGAACAATTGAAAGTTAAACCTAAAGTCATTGAAATAATAGAGTCTAAAGCGAAGTGGGGTAGTTGTAGTTCGGATAAAAAACTAACCTTTAATTATCGTTTAGCTATGGCTCCAGTTGAAGTTATTGATTATGTGATAATCCATGAACTATGTCATATACTCCATATGAATCATGATCGTTCGTTTTGGAGACGTGTTGGAAGCATTATGCCAGATTATAAAGAGAAGGAAGCGTATTTGGATAGGCATGGACATTCAATGTCACTTTAAAAACACTTTTATAGAAAAAAAGATACCTAGTTCTGAAACAAATGGGAATTGTTTCAGAACTAGTTTTTTTTCATGAAAAGAACTGGTTTACCAAAAGAATGCTGATGCTAGGACAATCCCCGTGATCGCACCAAGTGCAATACCAAATCCGAAATCTCTCCTTCTACCAAATCCACCAAAACCATATCCATATCCACCAAGACCACCAATCGGTCGAATCCATACCATATTTCTATTTAATCTAGTAATCTCGCCCGTATGAACGCGGCCATCACGACAAGTAATTCGCACAGTTTTACCATGATATCTGGAGCAAACATTATAAAAGTCAGTTTGAGACATTTTTTATCCTCCTTTCAAACATATTTACTTACTTACAAGCATGTACTGATAGGATATGGTGAAAATACTATTCTGTAATAGATAAACGTCTAGTCCCGTACTAATATGTATTGTTGTGATTAGTTAAGTTGAAGTATTGAATCTAGTTTATAAACGGAGCGAAGGCTACCCCTAGCGCCGCAGCGGCTCAATGGGATTTTTTATTTCCACTGGAAAAATAAATTATAAAAGGATGAGGAAATCGTCGGTTATCCAAACGCATACATGGCTCTATGAGTTTTTTAAAGCATGTGTAGAACAATCGAGCAAGAGTCCATGTTTTTGGCACTGTGAAATACTTTGTGTGCCACTTGTAAAGTCATTTCCTGAAATTAGCCCCGAAGAATTGCAATATGAACTTCTAAACCATGGCTTATTTGATCCAATTGAATGGACTGACATAGAAAAACAAGTGAGGAAAATGGAGAAACAAAGCGTCTGGCAAATTGTTGATGAGGAATATCAGTTTTTAAAAAGTTTATGGCAAGGTCCAGAGATATCCATCTATATTTTTCCGATAAGTAAAATGAAACTTAAAGAGGAAGAGCAAGCACCATCTAAAAATGGCGTAGCATATAAAGGAGGGTTGTTTTTATTTTTATCTGAAGGACTCGTAAGAGAAGAAATAATGGCTTTATTTGCACATGAATACAACCACGTTTGTCGATTAAACTATTTAGGGTTAGAATCTACCAAAATACCTTTAAAGGATTCGCTAGTTATAGAAGGTTTAGGGGAGTTTGCTGTCAAAGAATTATACGGTGAAAAATGGTTGGCTCCATGGACAAATCTGTATTCACTTGAAAGATCTATCAAAGTGTGGAATGAACACTTTATTCCACAACTGAACTTGATGGGGTTAGGGAACCATCAAACCTTTTTATACGGCAATGGCAAAAGTAGACTTCCCAAATGGATTGGTTATCATATAGGTTATCAAATTATTGATACCTACAAAGAAAAGAATGGACCATTTAACGATTTTGAGTTATACCGAAAGTCCTCCGATGAACTAATTGCAGGTTCTATCTTTCCAAAGAGTAAGTTGTACTAATCTCAAAAGAATCCTGTAATAAAACAATCTTATTCCTAGATAGTTATCTAGGAATAAGATTGTTTTGAGTTTATGGTAAATAACACCGAAACACACGAAAGCCGATGAATTCATGGTATTGAGAAATGAAACAGTTATGCTCATCCCATAAATCATAGAAGTCGATAGGTATGTTTCCAGACGGATTTATATCTTTAATATCAGTTTGGATTAGGTCAGCTGGGGTGTCAAATATTTCTATTTGTGTAAACCCAGCTTGTTGTATTTTCGCTATCCATTCTGATTCATTTAAAATTTCATTAACACCGTATAGGCTGCAGGCTTTTTTCTGTAATTCTTCCGATATGGATTGTTCAGCAGTCATTTCAATCAAAATCATACGACCGCCACTCTTTAATAATCTGGAGAGTTCGCTTAATGTCCTGGGAATATTAGTGAATGTGATAACAGATTCTGCAATTAGTAAATCAAAGGAATTGTCGTGAAGCTCGAGTTTTTGAGCGTCTCCTTCAATTACTAAAACAGATGAACTATTATTCTCGAAGCGTTCTCTAGCCTTTTTTAACATAACCGGATGATTATCTACTGCTGTAACTTTACAATTGAATGTTTGGGCTAAGAATTCGGCTGTTTGACCGGTACCGCAACCGATATCCAACACAGATTCAAAAGGTTGAATGTTTTCGTTCATCAGTATGGACTGCGATAAAGAAAACCCACCAGGATGCGCACCACCAACTCCAAAGTAAGCTACTAAGTCTAGATAGTTATTTAACAATCGATACTCCCCTAGTCTACCTTTGTTTTCGGTTTAGCAATAGCCATGATGGTCATCATCAAAGCCGTTTCCTACGAAAGCAGCTCCAACAATGATTAGTAGGATAAATAAAACAACAATTAACGCAAAGCCCGATCCATTCCCGCTGTATCCAACGTTCTTATCTATACTTGAAGACATTTTATCCCTCCTCCTATTTCTATTAATAGAGTATGAGTGAGATTAGAGAATCAAAGGGCTAATGCAAAGAAATTTATCCGCAACCTTCGCTAGGGTGTTCATAATCGAGAGGATTGTAATTCGGAATGTGGGTTGTAGATCGCTTGGCGCTTTGAGGATGCCTCTGGCCCTGAGCCTGGATAAGCGCTTCGCATCCAGTCTCAGGGCTTCGGCGACCCCTTTGCCGCGCCTGCGCTAGTGTATCCATTATTGAGGGAGTGGTGATTTTGCATGTCTATGCTGAAATTACAATGTAGATAATAATTTTATTTAAGAAAGATGAATAATAGATTGCAGCTCTAATCTCTGATTATGAAATGCGCCATCTAACAAGACCATCCAGCGAAAGCGGTATTAGTGGAGTATCCATTTATATCCATACAATGCCAATCATCTGAGATCGAAACAAGATTTTAACCTTTTAACATATTTTCACACGAATTTTGCTCTCTATTTTTTATTTTGTGTTAAGTGGCTTTTTTGTGGAGTCCAATAAACAATCAGACCTTAAGGGCTCACAGGGGGTTCCATGACGGTTAATGTCCGGTTGACTGTGTCCATATTCAAAGTAGCACCGATAGGAATTGTTGCTTTATACGTGCCGTGTGCAGTTGCCAGGTTGCTCATGAGAGGCTTACCTAAGGGAACTAGAAAATCATTGACAAGATCTGTATATGATTTTCCATACGCAATCTCACAATTTGTGCATTCCCCCATAATAATTCCAATGCATTCGTCAAACTTCTTCGCTAAGAACAGGTGGTTTAGATATCTGTAAACCGTGTTAATGGGCTCGTGTGTCTCTTCTAGTACGATAATTTTACCTGCTGTGTTGATTTCAAAAGAGGTCCCTAAAGTTCCGATGAAAGAAGTTAAATTACCTCCAACAACTGGGCCCGTTACATTTCCTTGAACGTTTCCGATCAGCGTCATACCTGGTGGGTTTTTTATTTCCCAAGGGGCGGTTAATGTTGAAGTTGCTTGGAAGAATTGGTTGAAATTATAGGAAGGGGTATTCGAGTTAAAGTCAAGTAGAAGAAGGCTTTGAAACGTTATTAAGTCCGCATATTCATATAATGCATTTAGTAATATCGTAATGTCACTGTAGCCTGAAACAATTTTTGGGTTTTGAGAAATTACAGAAAAGTTAAGGAAAGGGAGAATACTTGCTACCCCTACACCGCCTCTCGAAGGTAAAATCCACTTCACATCCTGATTCAAAAACATTTGCATCAAATCTGATGCCATTTCTTGAGGCGTTGCTGCTAGGAATCCGGACGCTGAATAGACATGTTCCCCAACAAGCACTTTATACCCCATTCTCTTTAAGGTAGCAATTCCGGCGTCTATTCTACTAGCTGCCAATGGACTTCCTAACGTAACAATGCCTACAGTATCTCCTTTTTGTAATTGAGGTGGTCGTATAGCGATCTTTTTCGGCTCCCTTCGAGAAAATCTGGACGCAATTACGACGAGACGTAATTGATTAAAATGAAAGTGTGATGGAATGCGAAAAATCTTGTCTATTTGTCCAGGCGAGATGAACTGCTGGACATAAGCTAGTAATGTACCTGTACAAGTATAGAAAATGAAAAAGGAGGTGAGACAAAATGAATAAAAACAACGCATTTACAAATGTTCAAGCCGCAATGAATTTGGCTAACACAGGTGAAGATATTCTAGGAGGTCTAGTTATTCTTTCGGGTGTATTCACTGAATTCGCTCTTGCAGAGATATTATTTGCTGAAGTAGCAAAAATCGAGGCAGCAGTTAATGCCGAAGCAAGTGTTCCAGAATTAACAAGTCTAGATGATTCTGTAGCAAATGTATTGGAACACGTATGTTGTATCGAAAAACAAATCGATGAAAAGATTAAACAAGGCAGATATATCATGAACGGTGCAGCACCTTACTAAACATAAAACGCAGTTGAATAGTGCATCCATCAATATAACGCACATTATATAGATGGACTGTATGATAGAAAAACATTTACACATGCCAAATACTGAAAGGGTTGGCATGCTTTTTTAAACCACATAGCTACATAAAAAAGATTAAACTATGTATATACATAAACCGAAGGAAAGTTTAATAGGAACGGTATCTTCCGTATCTATAGTCTGGTAGCACTAGATGTATTGCGTTATGTATTTGTATTATAACCTATGCGAGAAGTAAGCAAGATGTGCTTCTTTTCACTAATATTTTGAACCTAATTAATACATCTAAATGACTCGATATGTATCTTTTATCCCGTGCTGAAAATAACATTTGCAGGACCTTTCGCATATGATATAATAAATGAAAAGAATGGTCTGAATAATCAGTATTCACCATTTGCTGTGGGGTTATGACTATGGGAGAGGTAAAGAAAAGGAAATTACTATTTGTCTTTGGATGTATATGTATGTTGCTTCTAGTAGGTTACGAGGCTAGGCCTTTCTATCATGCAGAGATGAAAGGAATGATTAGTATTGCACACAGGGGTGCGGCTAATTTTGCGCCGGAGAATACGCAAGCTGCCTTTCAAAAAGCAATAGAGCTTGGAGCAGACTTCTTAGAATGTGACGTTCACCTATCGAAGGATGGTGAGCTAATAATAATACATGATGACAAAGTGGACAGGACTACAAATGGGAAGGGCTATGTGAAAGATTTTACACTTGCCGAATTAAAAGAATTGGATGCAGGAGGGAAATTTCACGCATCTTTTGCAGGTGAACAAATTATGACTCTTGATGAATTGTTAGACGAGTTTTATGGGCAAGCCGGCTTGTTAATAGAGTTAAAAAAACCGTTAATGTATCCAGGAATGGAAGAGAAAGTAGTAGCCTTGCTAAATGAATATAAGGATTTGAACAGCATTATTGTACAATCGTTCGATATGGAATCGATGAGGAAAATGACGACATTGCTTCCTGAATTAGAAGTGGCACTCCTTATGAAGCCATCTATTCAAAATGTGTCTTTCCAAGAGATAAATGATATGACTTCTTTTGCAACATATATTAACTTCAATGTCTCATATATCAATAAGCGTGTGATTAATGAAATACATAATCAGGGTGGAAAAGTATTAGTTTGGTCTACGAAAAACCAGAGATGGGTGGACAAAGCCTATCAATACAATGTGGACGGTATAATAACAGACTTTTCAATCTGGCCGGTCGAAGGGCCAATTCGCTTAGTGCAAGACTAATACAAGATGGAAATTTAAATCCAGTACATACCCCTACAAGAGGGAGTACTGGATTATCTATTTGTCACACCTATCTGGCTTTCTTGACAATGAAAAACAGGAGCCCTACACTTATGAGTAGAAAAGATAGTTGGAGGACAAAATGACAAATCATACTTTCATACCAATCATTATAGGAACAGACATGAATGCTTACAACATGGCTATTTCATTCCATGAGGAGTACGGCATTAAACCCATTTTAGTGGGAAAAGAACCTTTATCATTCACCAGTTTAAGTTCAATTATTAAAAAGATAGAACTCAATCCGAAACTTCCAGAAAAAAAAGTGTTTGTTAGTTTTTTGAAAGAAGTTGCAGTCAAATACGCCGAACCTGGAAAGAAAATGCTCCTTATTGGAACGAATGATCTTTACGTACGAATGATTATTGAAAATGCGGAAGAGCTGAAAAGTGATTTCGTGTTTAATTACATACCGGAACCGCTTATGAACGATGTACTTGTCAAATCAAATTTCTATAAGTTGTGTGCTGAACATGGCATTGATGCACCGGCAACTTATTATTATTCTTGCCAAGACGACAAGGCATTCACGGAAAAAGTCATGTTTCCGATTATTATTAAGCCTAGCAACGGTGTTGAGTATTACAAGCATCCTTTTACAGGTATGGAAAAAGTGTACAAGGTCGATTCTTACGATGAAATTCAAGTCGTTATTGAGAAAATCAAAGCAAGTGGCTACAAGGAAGATTTAATTATCCAGGACTATATTCCAGGCGACGACACGTATATGTGGGATTCTGTTTTTTACATGAATAGTCGTAGTAAAGCCGAACTGATTACTTTTGCACAAGTCGTACTGCAAGAGCATACTGTAACGGCAATCGGGAATTATACAGCACTCATTACACGATACAACGAAGAAATGATGATGAAGTTAAAAGGATTCCTCGAAGCACTGAACTACGTAGGCTATGCGAACTTCGATTTGAAGTATGATGAGCGGGATGGCAAGTTCAAAGTGTTTGAAGTGAATATAAGACAAGGACGATCAAGTTACTATATCACTGCTTGTGGACATAATATGGCAAAGTATCTAGTCGATGATGTCATTCATGGGCAACAGAAAAAACTAACACTACTCAATGAAAACTTTCTGTTCACCGTTGTACCTAAAATTGTACTTAAGAAGTTTGTGAAAAACCCAAAAGTACTTAAAGACGTAAAAAAATTACTTCGAGCGGGTAAATATGGCAATCCCTTGTTTTATAAAAAGGATCGTCACTTCAAGCGTAAAATTTACCTATTTCTTAGACAGGTTAATTACTATCAAAAGTATAAAAATAGTACATGGTGAAAAAATCCCCTATGCCAACGTGTAGGGGATTTTTGTTATGTCATCGCATCTGTGAAAGCATATATCATACGTATCGATTAATAAATTGCTCGCTAGAACAACTCCAATAGTCGGCATTTTTATGTGACATTGTTTTATCATTAGGGAATTGAGGTAAACTTAGAATAAAAGCTATAGATGGGCGGGTAGACATACGATGTTAGACGATAAATTGAAAAAACTTCAAAAAGATTGGTTAGATGAAGCAACAATTACTGCTATGCAGGAAAAGATGAGCAGTGGAGATCTGTCATCGGAAGAACTTACATACATGTATATTGATACAATTTCAAATAGGAATAGAAATATAAATGCAATACTGGAATTGAACTTGGAAGCTGTTCAGATTGCAAAGGCACTTGATGTAGAAAGGCTTGAAATAGGACCGCGATCACTTCTCCACGGCATTCCGGTTCTTTTGAAAGACAATATGGGAACAAAGGATAGAATGCATACTAGTTGTGGATCTCTTGCATTCAAAGATTTCTATGCCGCTGATGATGCATTTTTAGTGAAGAAATTACGTGCGGCGGGAGCGGTTATTTTAGGAAAGACGAATATGACAGAATGGGCGAACTTTATGTCTGACCGGATGACGAATGGTTGGAGCTCGCGTGGGGGACAAGTGAATAATCCCTATGGTTTATTCGATGTCGGGGGATCGAGTTCGGGTGCAGGTGCAGCTATTGCGGCGAATATGGGGACTGTGGCAATCGGCACGGAGACAACAGGGTCAATCCTCAACCCATCAGCCCAGAACTCGCTTGTCGGTCTCAAACCAACTGTTGGTGCGATTAGCCGAACTGGGGTGATACCACTATCCAATACGCAAGATACACCAGGACCAATGGCGAGGACTGTAAGAGACGTGGCTATTACATTTAGTCTGCTAATCGGTTCAGACCAGGAAGACTCTGCAACTGCTGGCGCATCCAGTTTAGACGAAGTCGATTGGATGTCTATCCTCGATACCAGGGCGCTAGAAGGTGTCCGACTTGGCGTTGCCCGTTCAATCTTTGAACGGGAAGCATCGACAGAACGTTTGTCTTTATTTGACATGGCACTCAGTAAACTTGAAGAAGCAGGCGCTGTGATTATCGATTCTATCGACTTGGGTACAATGGAAAATGACCTTGGCTACAACGTACTTCTTTACGAGTTTAAGGCATCTCTGAACGCTTATCTGGGAGGAACACCAGCGACAAACTCGATTCGCACACTGGCAGACATCATCCGTTTCAACAATGAACACGCAGATGAGACATTGAAATTCGGTCAAGTAATGTTGGAGAAGGTTGAGCGGACAAGCGGGACACTAACGGAACGTGCTTATATCGAGGCGCTTCTTCGTAATCGTCATCTAGCGGGTGACATTGCACTTGGAAAAGTGTTTGACGAGCACGATATTCAAGCGCTGGTTTTTCCGCAAGATCATGGATGCAGTTTCGGAGCGGCAGCAGGCTTTCCGTCCATTACGGTCCCTGCGGATTATACAGAAGTAGGCGAGCCATTCGGTTTAACATTTTCAGGTAAAGCATTTACTGAACCGGAGCTTATAGGTTTTGCTTATGCATTCGAACAGTTAGTCAACGCAAGACGAAAACCTTAAACAGTTTTGTCAGAAATAGAGTCTCCAAGGGCGTCTTATGATAAACTGAAGAGATTAGAGTGAAAGTAGGGATAATGATGTCCTTCTTAGAGAATTTTGACGATATGATTAAAGAAAAATGGAAATTTGAATATGAAATGCCCATCCAGGAAAAAATGATTCCAGAAATGATTGCAGGCAAAGATATCGTGGCAGAATCACCGACTGGTTCGGGTAAGACACTTGCATTTGTACTACCGCTTCTACAATTGGTCGATGGCGATAAAAAACAGACACAGGCATTGATTATTACACCTTCTCAGGAGCTGTCGATGCAAATCGTCAACGTCATCAGAGAATGGGTGACAGGGACGGGTATTACTGTGACACAATTAATTGGCGGGGCTAATATGCAGCGTCAGATTGAACAGTTGAAGAAAAAACCGACAATCGTTGTTGGAACACCCGGTCGTTTGGCTGAACTCATTAAAGTGAAAAAATTAAAAATGCACGATATTCGTCACATCGTTCTCGACGAAGGCGATCAGCTGCTAGCGCGTGATCATCGCGTTATCGTGAAAAGTATGATTGAGGCGGCAAATCCGGAAAGACAAGTTGTTGCCGTATCTGCAACAATAACAGATGAAATTGAAATTGTTGCTAGCAAGTTTATGAATAATCCAATTCGCATCCAAGTTGGCCCGGAAGAAATGCCGAAGTCAGGTACCGTCGTCCATTCATTTGTGAAGACAGATGCACGGGACAAAACGGATGTATTGCGTGGGATTTCTTATTTGAAGGGAATTCGTGCTCTTGCATTTATTAACAATGTGGATCAGCTTCGCATGAAAGAAATGAAGCTCAAGTATAACGAAGCACCAATAGCAGTCCTTCATTCAGAAATGACGAAATTTGAGAGACAGCAAACATTGGAAAGTTTCCGTAAAGGTGAATTACAGATTTTAATAGCAACAGATTTGGCTGCACGAGGACTGGACATCGATGGGTTGACGCATGTTATCCATGTAGATGTGCCTCACACAGTTGAACAGTACTTGCACCGCTCTGGTAGAACAGGACGTGCAGGCGGAGATGGAGAAGTATTGACGCTATTATCATATGCGGAAGAACGTGATTACCGCAAGCTGACAAAAGGTATTAAAACGGTTCAAAAAGTATGGTATAAAGGCCACCTTGCAGAAGGCAATTCGAAAACAATTGGACTTCCCAAAAAGAAATGAAAAAAAGGCTGTCCCCGTCAACCCAACTACATTGGATTGACGGGGAACAGCCCTTTTTTGTTATTAGAGTTGTGTCAGTATAATTGGTTCACCTTTTGTAACGATAATCGTATGCTCGATTTGTGCAACGAGCGACTTGTCAGGTGTGATGAAGGTCCATCCGTCCCCAGACTCGATGATATGCTCTGCTTTTTCAGAGATAAAGGGCTCAACCGCTAGAACCATCCCTTCTTTCAGAAGTGTCTTATCCCAAGCATCATAATAGTTGAGCACGTGGGATGGTTCTTCGTGCAATGCTTTCCCGATGCCGTGGCCAGTCAAGTTCTTGATGACTTTCAAGCCGTGTTCTTTTGCTTCGCGTTCAACCGCTTTTCCAATTTGGTTTAAACTGGAACCGGCTTTGACCTTCGTCATTGCACGCTCAAATGCACTTTTAGCTACATCACATAATTGCTGTTTCTTTTCATCAGGCGTACCGACGACAAATGAAATACCAGTATCAGCGAAGTATCCATTATATGAACCGGAGACATCGATGTTAACGAGATCTCCATCCTCTATAATGCGGGAACCTGGCATGCCATGCGCAACTTCACTGTTGACGCTAATGCATGTATTTCCAGGGAAGTCATATTCTGCAATCGGTCCTGAAATTGCGCCTTTCTCTTTGAAGAGACGTCCGCCTATGTCATCAATTTCTTTTGTTGTTTTACCGGGGATTGTCGCTTCTTTCATCACGTCTCTGATTTCGGCTACAATTTTGCCGATTTTTTTTAAAGCTTCAATTTCCTCTACCGTTTTTGCAATCATTATTTCCAAGTCCTTTCTACCGTGCATTCTTTTCTATATCATACTATATCATAATAAACAGAACAAAAAAGTCTACAAACCAGAAAAATGTTTGTAGACCATCTTATTATCTTCTTGGTTTTAATGTACCTGATGTTTTTTTATTTGACATGGCTTTTTTCACAACCGGGTAGATAATGGGCGCCCATTTCATAGCGGTTTTTAAAAGTTTTCCAATTTTCATAAATAATCACTCCTAGTGAAAGCATATGTTTATCATTTTCCCGAAATAGAGGTTTAGTAAACATTCATCTCAATACCTTAACACCTTGAAAAACATTCCATACTAGAATGGCCATAAGCAGTAGTCCATAGATAAGCATGAATAAGAATGGCGTAAGTTGCCAAAATCCGAAGTTTGTGCTCGGCATTCCATTGATACTCTCCGTAAAGGAAAACATTGAAAAAGAAAATATGACAATTGTAGCAATAAGGAGGATGACAGGAACAAGGTGTGAAACTAAAGAACGTTTTGCATGGGATTTCACTTCTCGATCATCTGTAACAAAATAAACAATGATGGGAAGAAGCAAAGGGGAGAAGAAGACACTAAAATAGCATAGAGCAGCTAATAGTTTACTGTTTGTCATGTAGATTCCTCCGTTCAACTTTTACTATATAGGAAAATCACTATGTTTGTTAATCATCTTGCTTATAGGATTACCCTCCTATACAATGAAATAGACATTTGAATAACTTTAACCACAAGGGGTGCCTGTTTTGGCTGAGATTGGACATGAAGTTCTGACCCTTAGAACCTGTAAGATTATTCTTGCGTAGGAATGTGGATGGAAACTGACATATTTGATGTCCCATTCTATCCGGGATGTCTTTTTTTTTATGCCCACATCCTACGCTACAACTAGGTAGGAGGAGAATTTGAGATGGATAGGAAAAGACTTCAATTATTACTTGAGGTTGCTATTTTAGGAGCAATTTCTTTTGTTCTAGATAAAATCGGATTTTCAATGCCTCAAGGCGGATCGGTTACGTTGTCAATGCTACCGGTAGTTGTTATGGCATTCCGTTGGGGAATTGCAGGGGGTATGCTTACAGGTTTTGTAAGTGGACTGCTGCAGTTGGTAACAGGGGGCTATGTATTAAACCCTGTTCAAGCGGCGCTCGATTATTTCGTGGCTTATGCCGTTGTGGGTCTGGCAGGCGTAACACTAGCTTGGCTGTTAAGTAGTAAAACGAAAGGTAAGAAAGGTTCAGTGGTTGCCGCAATCGTCATTGGGACAATCATAGGGGGGCTTCTCCGATACCTGATTCACTTCATCGGTGGCATTGTGTTCTTTGCTTCCTATGCGCCTGAAGGACAGCCTGTCTGGTTATATTCTCTTGTTTATAACGCTTCCTATATGATCCCTGCAATAATATTGACGGCAATCGTTGCGTCCATATTATTTACTACAGCACCCCGGCTACTTGAGCCTAAATAAGAAACCGCCGTCCTTCCTTATGGAAGAATGGCGGTTTCTTATTTGGTTGCAAGCGATTTTCTGTTGATGACCATGAAGCCGATAATGGTGGCTGCAAGAAACAGAGCTGCGGTAGTAACAAATAACTCATTTATACCATTTTTTACAGCGATACCGATAAATGCCCAAACAAAGACGAGAGCTAGAGAAATATCTGCATAATGGTATAGGTAATGAAGAGCAATTGCAGTAGCAATGGTCAAGTAAATGACGGTCCATAATGGGGTACTTAATCCCAATCCACTCCACTCATGCAAAGTGAGGACATAACTGATATTTGTAATTGCTGCGACAAAAGTCCATCCGAGATAGACTGCAATTGGAACCCTACCGAAAAAGGAATTATCTTTTTTGGAGTAGGTAAAATAAATGGACAATAGCGCTAACAGAAGTCCTAATATGATAACAATCGTCCATTTAAAATAACCGAAATGCCAAAGTAGGATCCAAGCGATATTAAATAGGCAGCTGATTACAAAAAAAACTGCTCTACGGTTGAACAATGCATGTTCAACGTTTGCCTTATTCCGTATGAAGCCATATAACCAGAAAGCCAGTAGCATATATATAACTGCCCATATTGAAAAGACATAATCAGCCGGTGTAAATAATACCGGTAAACTATTTGAGATTTCACCAGTTGTTTTTCCATTGATAGGTAATATATTTGCAGTTGCGTTGACAACAATAACTGCAATGAGTGAAAGTACCATGAGTAGTATTCTAAACATATTTAAATCCCCCTACTGAATAGTATACAGAGGAAAGCTGGACCCTGCGAAGGAAAGTATGAACCTTCCGTCACAATTGCATAATTTCGCATACCGAAGATTCATGTTATAATTAGATGGTGTTTTTAGAAGATTTAGAATGAAGTGAAGGGGGAATTAATATGGCGCTTAAAAAATATTCGGAAGTCTGGGATCTTGACGTTTTCTTCAAAGGTGGAAGTGAATCAAACGAATTGCGGACACACTTAGATGGTGTAAAGGAGAAAATCAGTTCGTTAGAAGAAACAGCTTCAAAATTTCCAGTTCCCCAGTCTGCAACCGATTCACAAGCCGTTGCAAATCTTATTGAATCACTGGTTGACGCAGCACTTAATATGTCGCAGGCAGGCGCTGTCATTGGCTGTTTTCTAGCGGCTGACACGACTGATAAAAAAGCATTGCAACTGCAAGGGGAAACGGCTTCACTAGGGGCACGCTTCTCAACAGTCTGGCTTATCATTCAACAAACACTTGCTAAAGCTGATGAAGATACATGGAATGGGCTTATGGTATCAGATGAATTAAAAGAATTTGCATTCGTACTGAATGAATGGCGCAAAGAAGTGGAATTGAAATTGTCCGAAGAAGAAGAAAGTATTATCACTTCTTTGAGTGTAGATGGTTATCATGGGTGGGGCCAATTGTATGATATGTTGGTCGGTGATATTAAGATAAAAATTGAACTTGACGGAGAAGAAAAAGAACTTTCTGTAGGGCAGGCGAATAATCTAAGTTCACATGCAGATGCATCCATACGAAAACATTCATTTGAAGCATTGGAAGAAGCATGGCAAGGAAAAGAAGACTTTTTTGCATCTGCCTTAAATCATATCGCAGGATTTAGACTGGAAGTATACAAGAAACGCGGCTGGGATTCCGTATTGAAAGAACCCCTGCTCCGCAATCGAATGAGTGAAGAGACGCTGGATGCAATGTGGGGAGCAATTGGCGAAAATAAAGCACCTTTCGTGGAATACTTGAACGCCAAAGCGAGAATGCTAGGTACTGATAAGATGAACTGGTATGACATGGATGCACCGGTTACAACATCTACAAAGAAGATGACCTATCAGGAAGGAGCAGAATTCATATTAAAACACTTTGGCGAATTCGGTCCGGAACTTGAATCATTCTCACGAATTGCGTTTGAAGAGAGTTGGATAGAGGCGGAAGACCGACCAAATAAACGACCGGGTGGATTCTGTACAGGTATGCCGATGTCAGAGCAATCACGTATCTTTATGACTTATAGTGGAACAATGTCGAATATTGCGACGCTTGCACATGAACTTGGTCATGCATTCCATTCTTATGCGTTGCGTCCTGTCCATTGGATGAATCGACAGTATGCAATGGGAGTGGCCGAAACGGCTTCAACATTTGCGGAAATGATTGTTGCGGATGCTGCAGTTAAAGCGGCTGAAACTAAAGATGAAAAGATCGCTTTGTTAGAAGATAAAATTCAGCGAAGCGTTGCATTCTTTATGAATATCCATTCTAGATTCCTCTTTGAAACAAGGTTCTATGAAGAACGGAAAAATGGAAATGTTCCTGCTGCAAGGTTGAATGAGTTAATGGCAGAAGCGCAGAAAGAAGCTTATGGAGATGCCCTTGACACGGTACACCCACATTTCTGGGCCTCGAAACTCCATTTCTATATTACAGGAGTACAGTTCTACAATTTTCCGTATACGTTTGGTTATTTGTTCTCCTTGAGCATTTATGCAAAAGCTCTGGAAGTTGGAAAAGGATTTGAACAGAAATATATAGCGCTTTTACAGGATACTGCAATTATGAGTGTTGAAGATCTGGCGATGAAACATCTTGGAGAAGATATTTCAAAACAAGCGTTTTGGGAAAAAGGTGTAACATTGTGTATTAAAGATGTTGAGGAGTTCTTGGAACTTACTTCGGTAAAAGGGTGAATATGAATTGATTTTGCTTGAAGGGCAAACCTGTTACTTACGGATATTGACTGAAGATGATGCTTTTATATTTACAGAGTTACTTAGCGCTAATAGAGAATACTGGTCCATTTTTGAACCGCGGCACGAAAGCAGTTATTTTACTGTTGCTGTTCAAAGGGATAAAATCAGAGAGGCGATTTATCAGATGAGGGACCGCAGAGAATACAACTTCGGCATCTTTAATTCGACAACGAGTCAACTGATTGGACATATCTCGCTTTATGGTATTAAAAGACTTCCTTTCTCCAGTGGTTTTGTTGGATATTCAATTGATGAATATTCAACAGGCAGAGGGATAGGCACAGAGGCTGTTCGACTAGTCACTGCTTTTGCTATCGAAAAAGTTGCATTGCATCGGGTCGAAGCATATGTATCGCCGCGCAATAGCGGATCGATAAAAGTGCTAGAGAGGTCCGGATACTATCAGGAAGGTTTGCTGCGTAAACTTCTTTACATCAATGGTGTCTGGGAAGATCATTACATCTACGCGATAATTGAAGATGATTTTTGAAAGGGTAAGACCGCTTTGCGGAAACTTACTTCTAAAATTAAAAGCCGATTCCTTTGAAATAGGAATCGGCTTTTGTCTATTTCCCGGGAAATAGGTCGAAAATATTATTGTTCCGCGTTGAATTTATAACCATCTATAATGATGTCAAGTTTCCCAGTGTCAGGATGTACAACTAGTCCATGTATGGCAACTTTTTTATCCATAAGGGGATGGTTCCGAACCGCATCGACACTCATCTTAACGCTATCGGTCACATCTCCAAAACCGTGTAGCCACTCTTCCATATTAACGCCCGAATATCTAAGGGTTTTAAATATGTTTTTATCAATACCACGATCGACCATTTTCTCTATGATATTAGTTGTATCGACTGCACTCATTCCGCAATCATGATGGCCAACAATGTAAACCTCATCCGCGTGCAGATTATAAACTGCTACAAGGAGGCTCCTCATAATACCGCCGAAAGGGTGTGTGACAACTGCTCCGGCGCTTTTAATAATTTTGGCATCGCCGTTTTTCATATTCATTGCTTTAGGCAATAATTCAGTTAATCTTGTATCCATGCATGTTAATATTACAATTCGTTTGTCGGGAAATTTTGTTGTTGCGTATTGTTCGTATTGCTTTTCATTAACAAACGTTTCATTGAACTCAATTATTTCCGATAGAATTGTCATTGTATTCTCCCATTTCTATTAGTTTTTACTTAGTATAAATGAAAGTATGTAAAAAGAAAAGAGTTGCCGACTGGCAACTCTTAGAACTTCGTTTCTGGTTTTGGATCAATTGTTGTAGAATCAGCGGATATCATAGACGTAGAAAGATAGTGCATTGTAAACAAGCATGCTATAGCCATGACAATTGCAAAACCGATAACTGTAGTGAACATTAAGCCCATATATATGACCCCTCTCTAAATTGATAATTTGATACTGTCCTTAGTATACAGTAAAAACCCATTTAAATTAAGAGGTTCATTAAATGTTTTTAGTAATTGTGACGTTTTTTAGAAAGCCCAGTTGCCTTTACGGAACACAGCTTCACTTGTTCCGTCATTAAAAATTCCATCAATATCCATCTCGTTGGAACCAATCATGAAGTCGACATGAGTAATGCTTTGGTTTAAACCATTTTTTTCGAGATCTTCACGTGACATCGTTTTGCCTCCCTCGATACAAAATGCATATGCACTGCCAAGGGCAAAGTGGTTAGATGCATTTTCGTCGAACAGTGTATTATGGAAGAGTAGACCTGATTGCGAAATCGGTGATGCATGAGGAACGAGTGCCACCTCACCTAGATGTTTCGCGCCTTCATCGGTATCGATCAAGCGTTGCAATACGTCTTCACCTTGCTCAGCTGAAACAGCTGTTACACGTCCGTCTTTAAATGTGATTTTAAAGTTATCGATAATGTTTCCACCGTAGCTTAATGGCTTTGTGCTAGATACATAACCATTAACACCTGTTTTTAAAGGAACAGTAAATACTTCTTCTGTTGGCATATTCGCCATGAAAGTATGACCTTTTTCATTGACACTACCCGCTCCGCACCACAAGTGCCCTTCAGGTAATTCAACTAACAAGTCCGTGCCGGAAGATTTGTAATGGAGTTTTCGGAAACGCTTACCATTCAGATAGTCAACTTTGGCATGTAAGTTAGTATCGTGGGTGATCCACTCTTGTATCGGATCTTCCTTGTCTGTACGTACTGCTTTAAAAATGGCTGTCCATAGTGCTGGAACCTGCTCTTCTTCAGAAAGTTCGGGGAATACTTTTGAGGCCCATGCTTTTGAAGGAGCTGCAATTACAGTCCAGCTGATTTTATCGGATTGTACATATTGACGATATTTGTCGAGTGCTTGTCCAGTGGCTTTTTGGGAATCGCCTATGCGCGACGACTCAATCCCTTTCAATAAGTCAGGGCTTTGCGAAATGATGCTCATAAATGCAGCACCTTTTTCAGCGAGCTGTTCACGTTCTAAAACTTTCCACTCGGGGAATTCTGCAAAAGAATCAGCAGGTGCTTTTTCATAACGCAGACGCGTGATTATGTCGTCTGACCAATCTACAAATACTTGACGTGCACCTGCTTCGTAAGCGGCTTCAGTTACAAGTCGAACAAATTCCGCTGTTTCTGTAGAAGCACTGATATAAAGGTACTGATTAGGCTGAATATTGACTCCGACTTGAACTGCAAGGTCCGCGTATCGTGATAGTTGTTTGTTAAATGTGGTCATGTGTAATGACTCCTTTCCTTATCTTCTTTATAGTATCAATTTGCAGATAGAACCTGCAACGAAAAGGTTACAGGAAGATAAATCTCATATATTTATTACTTGCACACTTCTAAAGAAAAGACTAAAGATGCCGAAATAAGAAGAAGAATGGAATATTTGGAGGGTCAACTATGGATTTGTCAACAGTACTTGGGCTTGTACTAGGGTTTGTAGCACTACTTGTAGGAATGTCGATGAAAGGTGTTCCGATTGAAAATCTATTTAATATGGCAGCTATATTGATAATCATTGTAGGGACATTGGCAGCAGTTATTATTGCATTTCCTATGAACGAGTTAAAGCGTGTTCCAAAATTGTTCGGTATACTTTTTAAGGAACAGAAACTGGCCTCTGACTCTGACATAATCCGTATGTTTTCAGGCTGGGCAGATATTGCACGGCGTGAAGGGTTATTATCACTTGAAGCAAAAACTGACGACATTAATGATCCGTTTTTAAAAAATGGATTAAGTCTTGCAATTGATGGACAAAACGCAGATTATATCCGTGATGTCTTGAGCGAAGAGGTAGAAGCAATGGAAGATAGACATTCTGCGGGTGCACAAATATTCTCCCAGGCAGGAACGTACGCACCTACGCTTGGTGTGCTGGGAGCGGTGGTGGGTCTTATTGCTGCCCTTAGTAATTTGAACGATATTGACGCGCTTGGACAGGCGATTTCGGCAGCTTTCATAGCGACGTTGCTGGGTATATTTACGGGATACGTGCTTTGGCATCCATTTGCAAATAAATTGAGACGTAAATCGCATGAAGAGGTAAGGCAGAAGAAAATGATGATTGAAGGAGTACTTTCAGTTCTTGAAGGAGAAGCTCCACGTGTTATCGAGCAGAAACTATCTTCTTATTTGTCTGCAGAAGAGCGCCGGAAATTAGCTGTTAAAAACAACGACGACAACAAGGAGGAGGGTAACTTTGTCGAAGAGACGTAAGAGGAAAAAGGATGAACCCCACATAGATGAGTCCTGGCTATTGCCATACTCCGACCTTATGACTCTTCTTCTCGCACTTTTTATTGTGTTATTTGCATCGAGTACGGTTGATGAAGAAAAGCTCAATCAAATGTCCGCGGTGTTCAGTCAAGTATTTGACGGTGGACAGGGTGTGATGGACAATTCGGCTCCCTCACCAGTTCCAATACCCAAGGACTCCAATAGCAAGAATGAAGAGAACTCATCATTTATAGAAGACCAGAAATCCCTAGGAGAAATTCAGGATAGAGTGGATGAATATATTGCAGTGAATGAATTGGAGAACCAATTTGAAACAAAACTGGCTGATGAAGGTTTGCTTGTAACGATTAGGGATAGCATCCTTTTCACACCGGGAAATGCTGATATAGAAAAAGAGTATATTGGAATTGCAGATGATATTGCGAACTTGCTCGTTTTTGATCCACCGCGTCAGATCATTGTGACAGGTCATACTGATAATATACCGATTCAAAATACACAGTATGAATCAAATTGGGAACTAAGCGTCATGCGTGCGGTGAATTTCTTGAAGAGTATTGTGAATAACGGTGAAATTAACCCTTTGCTATTCAGTGCTAAAGGCTACGGGGAGTTCCAACCAATCGAATCAAATGAAACAGCGCTGGGAAGAAGTAAAAATCGACGGGTTGAAGTATTAATACAGCCGCTGGTCTTAAAAGATGGAACTGCGTTTGAATGAAAATTAAAAAAAGATTCGCCTGATCTATAGATCAGGCGAATCTTTTTTTAATTAACCTCTTAATGTGCCAAGTTCTGCTGCAATTGCTTGCATTTCATTTGGTGTGATAGTAGCACGTTTCATAACCATTTCGTACATATAGTGCAAGTCTTCATATTTAGAAGTGCTGAAGTTTTCAGCTTTCATAGCGTCAACATTGACCATACGAAGTTTTTCTGTAATCTTGTCAATCATAAAAGAAACGTTTTCTGGAGTTGGGTTTGATAAATCCATAGTTTCGTCCACCTTTCAATATACTTTGGACTCATCATTTCATTATTCTCCCAGACTGTCAAATGGCAGAAGATTTACCTCGCTTTGCTGCCGCTTCTTCTGCTCTTTCTTCTTTGAGTTTTGCATTGAAACGTTTTGTTTCAAAGACAATGACTCCGGACAACCCGAGAAGCCCAATTAAGTTCGGTATTGCCATTAGTCCATTCATTACGTCGGCGAATAACCAAACAGCATCAAGAGTCGCTGTTGCACCTACGAAGATGATTGCGATAAATACGAGACGGTAGTAAATTAGAACCTTCGGATTCGGGAATAAGTATTGGAAACATTTCTCTCCGTAGTATGCCCAGCCGAAAATTGTTGATGTTGCAAAGAATATCAATCCAATTGCAACGACAATCGGACCTGCTCCACCAAGGAATTCGCCGAATGCCGCTGCTGTAAGAGCACCTGCTTCAATACTCTTGTCCTTCCACATACCTGACATGACGATGGTAACGCCCGTAACTGAACAGATGACAAGTGTATCAAATAATACTTGCGTCATAGAAACGAGTGCTTGGCGTCCCGGCAAGTCTGTTCTAGCTGCTGCAGCAGCAATCGGAGCTGATCCGAGACCAGCTTCGTTGGAGAAAAGACCACGTGCGACCCCGAAACGAATAGCTGCTCCGATTGCACCCCCAACAGCAGCTTCTCCTGTGAACGCATATGAGAATATGGTTGCAAAAGCTCCTGGAATTAGGTTGAAGTTTAGAATCATAACAATCAAACCTGCAATTAAATAGAATCCAGCCATTATGGGAACAAAGAAAGATGTAACTTTCCCGATTGTTTTAATTCCGCCAATGATAACCATTCCACCGAGGACAACAAGTACAACTCCTGTAATCCAGTGGGGAATACTAAATGTTGAGTTCACGACATCGGCGACGGCCTTAGACTGCACTCCATTCCCAATACCGAATGCTGCAATCGCGCCGAAAATAGCGAACAAAACACCTAGCCATTTCATTTTCAGACCGTGTTCTAAATAGTACATCGGTCCGCCCGCCATTTGACCATTCGCATCCTTGACACGATATTTAACCGCTAGAATTGCTTCACCATACTTTGTAGCCATCCCGAAGAATCCAGCCATCCACATCCAGAATATTGCACCTGGACCCCCGAAGTAAACTGCTGTTGCAACCCCGACGATATTACCGACACCAACTGTGGCAGCCATTGCGGTCATAAGTGCCTGGAAGTGAGTGATATCACCTTCCGACTTTTTATCCTGATTTCTCGTAAAAACGAGTTTTAAAGCATATGGTAACATACGTAATTGAATTAGTCCTAGTCTTATAGTTAAAAAGATACCTGTTCCGACGAGAAGGATAAGTAAAGGCGGTCCCCAAATAAATCCGCTTGCCTTATCCAAAAAAGCTGTTAATCCATCCATCCCATTACCCCCAGTATTCCTAATTTAACTTTTTTTACCCCAAGCAGTTTATTCCGAAGTAGCCTCACGCCCTCTCAAAGTATTAATTTGCTGTCTCTATAGTCAATATTCCGAAAATTCTTCTCTTTCGTCAAGCTTTATTTTTATAAATCGTATTTAAAGTTTGTTATTACTCCTCTGGGGGTATAATTGATTATGTGAAAGAGTCTGAATTGGAGGGTTTGTAATGGGAAATAGTAAGTTTAGGAAATTTATTGTATTTGGTGCACTTACGGGTGCGATTATCAGTATGTTCGACAGGAGTACGCGAAATCAAGTTGTTAGAAAATCAAATAACCTAATGACGCAAATGAAGTTTTATTCTAAAAATACCGATGTGCTAAAATGGAAATTAAAAGAAAAACAAGAAAAGTATCAATCTGTTTTCGAACAACTATCAGGTGATGCTACTTATATAAAAGAACAGGTCGAAGAGTTAAAAACACTAACTCCGCAAGTGAAAGATCTCGTCATGGACACAAAAGATGCGTTTGTTGAGTCAAAAGAGGAAATTAAATCACTTGTCAGTCAAGTTCCGCCGCAAAATAACAATGAAATAAAAAAGTAACTGGTATAGAAGGGAGTGACGAAAGTGTGAAGGGGAACAAACGTTCAACTCCTGCACCAATTTCACTAGAGGAGTCCGGGAATAGAAAAAAGAAATCGGATGGCTTTTTGGCGGACTCCGCGGTTATGAAATTCTTTGAGGATGTAAAAGAAGGAGACCTTGAGGAATTTGACGTTACGACAACAAACGGTTTTTTAAAGGAACTACTTGTCCGGATAAAGAAAGTCGATGTTACGGGTTTAGGCTCGCAACTCGCCTTCTTTTTCCTTTTGTCTTTATTTCCACTACTGATTTTTATTATGACATTGCTTCCTTTTTTAAATCTCGATCAGGCTGAAATATTCTTATTGATCAGAGATTATGCGCCTGCGAGTGTTTCCATGTTGATTGAAGATACACTCAGCGATGTATTGGAAAATAGAAACGGTGGATTATTGTCAATTGGTATACTCGCGACAGTTTGGTCGGCTTCCAAGGGCATGAACGCTCTAACAAAAGCATTAAATCGGTCTTATTTTACTGAAGAATCACGATCATTCATAGTGGCACGTGGAATGTCAGTCGTATTTACAGTCATGCTAATCGCAGTACTCATTGTTGCACTGATTTTGCCGGTGTTTGGTCAGCAGATTGGTATGCTAGTATTCTCTTACTTAGGTCTGGAGAAAGGTTTCCTAATCTTGTGGGGAAGTTTACGTTGGATACTCCCGCCAATTCTTATATTCTTTGTATTTTCCCTAGTTTATTGGCTAGTTCCTGACTTGAAGGTTCGCTTTAAAAGCGTGCTTCCGGGGTCACTCTTTGCGACGGTCGGTTGGATTCTGACATCACTTGCATTCTCGTACTACGTTAGTAACTTCGCAAATTACTCGAGTACATATGGAAGTATTGGAGCGATTATTGTTTTAATGATGTGGCTTTACATCTCAGCAATTATTCTAATGCTTGGCGGACAGCTTAATGCCGTCATGACAGAGAGAGTTAATGCAAAACGTGCAAAAGTAAAAAGCAATGCAGTCATGAGGTGACGCATTGCTTTTTTGGTATTCATCTAAAGGGTTTTAGTGGCTAGTCAGCTCATTCAATTCGATTTAACATCCTTAACCCATTTAATATGACAAGAATTGTACTGCCTTCATGGCCGATGACGCCGAGTGGCAGGTCAACAGCTTGCAGGAAGTTTGAAATGATGAGTACCACTATGACGGAAATAGAGAAGAAGATATTCTGTTTTACAATCCGTTGCATTTTACGAGAAAGTTTAATAGCAAAGGAAATACGTCTCAAGTCATTTTGCATTAGGACAATATCAGCTGTTTCTAGCGCGACATCGGTTCCTCCGCCCATTGCAATGCCTGAAGTCGCAGTAGCAAGTGCTGGTGCATCATTAATACCATCGCCGACCATTCCAACATTTTTATGTTCGGCGAGTAGTCGTTTTAAATGTGTAACTTTCATTTCAGGTAAGCATTCTGCGACATACGAATCGAGCCCAGCTTCTTTCGCGATAAACGCAGCTGTTTTTTCGTTATCCCCAGTCAGCATGATTGTCACAATACCTGCTTGCTTTAACTGTTGGATAGCTTCAATGGCCTCAGATCGTAAAGTGTCTCTCATTGCAGCGGCCGCGACAATGCCTTTATCGTCTTTCATGAAAATAACTGTTTTGCCTTCATCTGCGAGCGTTGCCGCAATCCCTTGATGAAATGCTTCCGCCAAATCTTTCCCGACAAAACGGGGGTTTCCTATTAGTATTTCCCGTGTTCCAATGAATGCACGAATACCATGACCTGGTATGTCTTCTATTTGTAGATTGCTATCTATGGTGATTCCTTCAGCAATAGCGAAATTTGTAATCGCGACTGCTAGTGGATGATTAGATTGGGACTCTATGCTTGCAAGGAGCTTGAGTGTTTCTATTCTAGTTGCATCGTCTCGTACAAAAAAATCTGTAACAATCGGTTTACCGTTCGTTAATGTACCTGTTTTGTCGAAAGCAATCATTTTTAGCGACCCTAGATGTTCGAGATGGACACCACCCTTGAACAACAAGCCTAGCCTAGCCCCGTTAGAGATAGCTGCAAGCGTAGCTGGCATAATTGAGGCAACAAGCGCACATGGAGAGGCGACGACTAGTAAGACAATCGCTCGGTATATCGTGGTCGTCCAATCCCAGCCAAGTATATAGTGCGGTAGGAACATCATAATTAGAACCATAATTAATACAATCTTTACGTAAGTACCTTCGAACTGTTCGATAAATTGTTGGGAAGGTGATTTCTCGCTTTGTGCATTTTGAACAAGTGTAATGATTTTTTGGAAAAGAGTTTCAGAACTCGACTTTATCATTTTCATCTGTATGGTACCGTTCAAATTGACAGTACCGGCAAATAGTTCGTCGTCCTCTTTTTTATTAACAGGAATGGATTCCCCGTTAATGGCGGACATATCGATGGAAGAGCTACCATGCGTGATGATTCCGTCGACGGGAATCCGTTCCCCTGGTTT
The DNA here is from genome assembly GCF_057669885.1 of Sporosarcina sp. Y1011. NCBI lineage: Bacteria > Bacillati > Bacillota > Bacilli > Caryophanales > Caryophanaceae > Sporosarcina > Sporosarcina sp. Y1011. The sequence goes on from NZ_JBYHFP010000017.1 coordinate 57,018, forward strand.
TACAAGAAGAATTGAGCCGACCTTAAGTGAGGCGATAGGTACTTTGATGTTAGATCCACCTTTTTGAATAAGCCATGCCTCTTCAGGTTGGAGTTCCATTAGTGATGAAATTTCCTTGTGGCTTTTATTCATAGTGTAGGTTTCAAGTGCTCCACTGAGTGCAAAGATGAAAATTAGGATTGCACCTTCTGCCCAGTAGCCAATTACTGCGGAACCAATTGCTGCGAAAATCATTAGCATTTCCACATTCAATTCTCTGTTTTTTATTGTTTCTTCGATTCCCTCTTTGGCTTTTGCAAACCCTCCTATCAAAAAAGCAATGATATATAGAGGGACGGTAATCGTTTCTACACCATACTTGCCACTAGACCAAGCGGCAATTATGACTACGCCTGAAAGAATAGCGGCGACCAATTCAAGATGAACAAGCCAATCTTTAGATTTGTTAAGTTGTCTATTATCGAGAACAACCATCTAAATTACCTCCTAATTGAGAATGATATTCAATTTCAAATAGCTGATTAAATTATGAAAGTCGTTCCCTACGAATTAGGAACGACTTTATGTATCATATTACATTCATTATCATATTGTAATTATTATTAATAAGATTATAGCACCATGTTGAGGTAAGGGAAACTATTTTGATTCAACAGTGAAAGTTTTGGAATGGCGAGGGGTGGATAAAATTGTAAGTGGTAGCGTGGAGTTGTTTGGAATCGATCAGTTCCGCTAGTCTCGTCATTAAAAAAGCACCTTGTCTCGGAAAACTTCTCCGAAAAAAGGTGCCTTAATAGGTTAGTTGTACACGCTCTCTTTGAACTGACTCAGTTTTTCAAGAGAAGACTTGTCGACATCGGCATGTAAACTATTACCGTGTGAGTCCATCGTGACAACTGCCGTAAAGTCTTTGACGCGCAGATGCCACATTGCTTCGGGGATACCGAACTGGAGAAGGTCGACACCTTCAACGGCTTTGATGCAGTCGGCATAATATTGTGCTGCGCCGCCTATCGCGTTCAAATAGACACCGCCGTGTTCGGCTAGAGCAGCTAGCGTTTTTGGTCCCATCCCGCCTTTTCCAATTACAGCTCGAATACCAAACTTCTTCATAATGTCACCTTGATAGGGTTCCTCACGAATAGAAGTCGTTGGCCCAGCAGCTTTAATTTCATAACTGCCGTCATCGTTTTTCATGACGACTGGGCCGCAATGGTAGATGATTTGTCCATTAAGGTCAATGGGGGAATCATTTTCTGATAAATATTTATGAATAGCATCGCGGCCTGTATACATCATTCCACTAATTTTGACGACATCACCCACATTCAAATCGCGGATTTGTTCTTCAGAGATGGGAGCAGTAAGTTCGACGGTACGCGAAGATTGTTTAACGTCTTTTTGACTGTCTTCATCTTGCAAGAAAGCTATTTTTTCACCTTCATCATAATGCCAGTTTGTAATCTCACCAGATTCAACATCGATATCTACGGCCATGCGACGGTATGCCCAGCAGTTATACGCTACGGAAACATAGAAGCTTGCAGGGATACGGTGCATGACGCCGATTTTGCAACCTAGAAGCGTCACTTCGCCTCCGAATCCCATTGTTCCGATACCAAGTTTGTTTGCTTTTTCCAAAACATAATCTTCAAGTTCTGAAAGTTCCGGATTGGGATTCAAGTCATCGACAGCGCGGAAAAGCTGGTCTTTCGCAAGTTCATAGCCTGATGTGCGGTCGCCACCGATTCCAACACCGATGAAACCTGCAGAGCAACCCTGGCCTTGGGCTTGATAAACGGAGTGTAAAATACATTTGCGGATTCCATCGAGGTCGCGTCCAGCGCGTCCGAGCCCTTCGATTTCTGCGGGAAGACTATATTGAATATTTTTATTCTCACAGCCGCCGCCTTTTAGAATCAGTTTCACTTCGATATGGTTTTGTTCCCATTGGTCAAATTTCATGACAGGGACGCCGGTACCTAAGTTATCTCCGCTATTGTCGCCAGTTAATGAGTCCACTGAGTTCGGGCGGAGTTTAGTGTCTTTTGTAGCTTGGACGATTGCACGCTTGATAGCAGCTTTAATCTCGATTTGATTTACCCCGACTGGTGTTTTAATTTTGAATGTAGGCATGCCGGTGTCTTGGCAGATTGGAGACATTTTCTCGTCAGCCATATTGATATTTTTTGTAATTGTATCAAGGCTCATTGCGGCACGAGTACCTGCGTCTTCGGCTTCTTTCGCCGCGAGGATTTTCCTTCTTACGTCTTTAGGTAGATTTGTTGATGTTTCGCAAATGAGATTATACATGCTTTTCTCAAACTGTTCTATGTACATTCTCGTTTCCCCCTTATAGCGCAACTGTTATTTGTCTGATTTTATCTTTTCCATTTGTTCTTCCAGGTCGTCCAACAAGCCTATGAGCTGATCAATTTCCTTAAGGTCTGCTGTTTCTGGTTCAATCGTATCAAGTGTTTCAAGAAATTGATGAAGTCTTGTTTTTAAGCCTTCAACATGGCCGCTATTTTGTGGTTTATCCAATCCGTACACCTCTTTTCTTTAGTATAATCGTAAACGAAAAAACCGGATTTATCAATGAAGCAGAATAGTCCTTTGTAAATTATAGAATATTAAACTTAACAGAATCTTTACAATACTAAATCTATGTGTTATGATTCAAATAATCAAATGAAAGGGAGGGTATCAGCTAGGTTGATTAGAACGAAGAACAAGGAGGCTGATAACTTTACTAGAGATAGAATTAGCTTAACTATGCAAGATTCGTTGTTCCAAATAATAGTTAGCGGAGGCGATGCTCCAAATCATTTGCTAAGCACGTTGGAAAACGACTAATTCATGAATTAAGGATTACGTAGAAAGGGATAGTATAGAAGAAGTGATAGATAATTAGAAGGAGGGGATTCGTAAAGGTCCGCTGGCAGTATGCCGGGAGACGAATACGACTTATGGAAATGGAAAGTGAAGGTTCAATTCATACATAAAGGCTCAGTCGTATTCTGATAATCAGATATGGACTGGGCCTTTATGATTTCTAAGGTATTCATATGAAAAGGATGTTTTTCAAACACATAGAATGGTTTGAATGCTACGGGGGTATACATAGGTACATGATTAGTTTTCCATTCATAGGAGGCGGCATGCTCTTCTTTATTTCATTATATAATCAAAAAAAACGTCCACCGAATAAAGAGGACGTTTTTTCTGATTACTTTCACCTAAGAATAGAGTTTATGTTTTCATATTCAAAGACAAGGTCGTCGAGCGTTAGGAATGAATAGCCCGCTTTCTTAGCATCTTGGATGAATGAAGGAAGAGCTTGTGCATTATCAGAAGAAACCGTGTGCATTAGAATGACGGCTCCTGGATGGAGTTGTTTCATCAATTCACCATAAGCGTAATCACGGCCTTTTGGTTTATCAGCATGCCAATCAATGAATGCGATCGACCAGAAGATATGCCTGTATCCGAGTTCATTGCCTTTAGCAAGAACCCGGTCATTGAAAACGCCTTCAGGGGGGCGTGCGTAATAGGTTCGCTCAACGCCTGTTTCCTTTTGGAGGAGCTTATCAAACTTAGTCCATTCCTCCTCCATTCGTTGTTCGGAAAGGTTTGCCATGTTGGGGTGATCATAGGAGTGATTGCCAATCCCATGGCCATCCGCAATCATCCTTTTTACAAGTGGCAATGCGCTTTTTAAATAATGACCTGTTAGAAAGAACGTAGCAGGAACTTCTTCCTTTTTTAAAGTATCCAAAATAGTTTCGGTATAGCCATTTTCGTAACCGTTATCAAACGTTAAATAGATGAATTTTTCATCGGGCTTACCTTTGTAAATAGCTCCATGATTGTCGAGCATAGAGTCAAGTGCTGCGCCGGCACTTGGTGGCACTCCATTGATGGATTTCTTAAAGCCCCAATGAAATTCCTCTGCAATTGCTGAAAAGGGATTGAAAACAAAACCTGCCAAAACGACTAAAGTAGCTAAGAAAAAACCAAAAACATGTTGTTTTACCATTGTAAACGCACCTTTCCTTTTGCGATAGGATGTGCGAAGGAAACTAATTTATACGTCTTTCTTATATAACTCACTTAAAGCTGACTCGAGTGTCGCAAATCGGAATTCAAACTTGTTGTTCAATAACTTTTCAGGTATTACATGCTGTCCTTCCAGAACAAGCGCACTTTTTTTACCTAGTACGACTTTCATTACGAATGAGGGAACAGGAATCCAGTGAGGTCTATGAAGCACAGCTCCGATCGTTTTTCCGAAATACCTCATTCTCTTAGGGAAAGGCGATGTAACATTTACAGGACCGTGAAGGTCTTCGTTATTGATGGCAAATACGATTGCACGCACGACATCATCAATGTGGACCCATGATACCCACTGGTTGCCCGACCCAACGGTTCCCCCAGCAAATAATCTGTACGGCATTACCATAAGCGGTAAGGCACCAGAATCTTTTCCAAGAATGACACCAAATCGCATGAAAACGGACCGAGTATTATTGGATTTCACAGAGCTAGCTTTCGCTTCCCAGTCCGTAACAGTTTTACCAAGAAAGTCTTCTGCGTAATCAGTAGATTCCTCTGTATATATAGTGCTTTCTGATGCTGTATAAATACCAATCGCACTCGCATTAACCAGTACTGACGGCTTTGCACTCAATGCCGAAATAATTCGCAGCAATTCATCAGTCGCTTCTATCCGACTCTCATAAATTTGTTTACGATGCTTTTCCGTCCAACGTCCTTCATTGATGGACACGCCAGCAAGGTTAACAAAGACGTCAGCGGAAATAATTTCAAGTTCAGGCTGATTACCTTCTTGGAGCCACGATACATACCTCACATTGCCATCACTCTTACTTTCTCTCCTGGATAAAATTATAATTTCATGTCCTTCATTCAATAGTGTGGCCGTCAATTTCTGTCCGACGAAACCCGAGCCGCCTGCAATGACGATTTTCATTAACCTACACCCCCGTTAGTATGATATACCCCATATTGAGACAAATTAGGCTGAAGCACAAGGATGGAACATGTATACTAATAGAAAGCAGGGGAGGCGTGTTAAAAGTGCCTGTAATTACTAAAATATCACAACAGAAAAAAGATCTTGAAAGATACAATATTTTCTTGGATGAAAAGTATGCTTACAGCGTCCATGAATCGGTACTTGTTAAATTTGGTCTAACAAAAGGGATGACGCTTGAAGAGTGGTCAATTGACGAGATGGTCTACGAAGATGAAATTCGTAAGGCATTTAATCGTGCGCTCCATTATTTAGGGTTTAGAATGCGCAGTGAGTTTGAAGTAAAGAAGAAGCTTTTGGACCTAGGGTATGGAGAAGCAATTGTACTGGAAGCGCTTGTGAAATTGAGAAGCCTTGGATTCCTTAATGATGAAACATTCTCGGAAGCGTTACTCCGAACCCAAAAAAACTCATCCAGTAAAGGGCCAAGAGCAATTCAACAGGAAATGCATAAAAAAGGGATAGGAAAGGAAGTACAAAACAAAGTACTTGAATCTTATTCGGAGGATGAACAACTTGAAATTGCAACGAGGCTTGCTGAAAAGACAGCAAATGCTAATCGTTCCGCAGTACCGGCCCAATTAAAACAAAAGATTCAAAATGCATTGCTACGTAAAGGATATTCATTTGACCTGATTAAGCAGGCGCTTGCGAATATAGACTTCGCCCGTGAAGAAGATGAATGGAAAGCGATTGCTGAAACAGTCGGAGAGAAAGCATGGAATCGATACAGTTCAAAGTTTAACGGGCGAACCTTAAAAGATAAAGTGAAACAGGCAATGTACCAAAAGGGTGTTCCTATGGAGAAAATCGATCAATTTATCGAAAAGAAGGAGATTGAGGAAGATGGAGAATGAAAAAAAGTATAGTGAAATGACGGAGCATGAGCTGCGTACAGAAATCGGAAGGCTTCGTGAAAAAGCACGAAAGGCCGAGCAACTTGGTATCATGAATGAATTTGCGGTGTATCAGCGTAAAGTTGTTATGGCACAGTCTTATTTAATTGATCCGAAAACAATCGTGCCTGGTGAAATGTACCGGATTGAAGGGGATGAAGGTATGTTTTTCCAGGTTGATTACCTAAAAGGTCGTTTTGCATGGGGTTACAGGCTAGGTGGAGAACGTGCGGATGAGGCATTACCAATTGCAATGTTGAAATCGGTAAAAGAGGGTAAGTAATAAATAATAGATAGAGAAATGTTTCTATAAATTTCTCTATCTATTATGATTCATTAATTTCAATCAGTTTTTAAGAGTTTGGACTGAAGTTAAGCTTTTTATTAAGCTTATCCTCAGAAAAAATCCATCCCGTGTATGAACTTAGGACATTTAAGTCCTTATCGATATGCACTACTGCGACAAAAGGATAATAACCTTTACTGCGGTAGCGAAGATCAATAAGACGGACTTCGCATATATCGCCAATCGTCGTGATTGACCATCTGTAGATGGGAGAAAAAGATGTGAAAGCTTTGATGTTCTTATCATTCATCGCTACATCTATTTCAGGGGATAACGGCATCGGCTCTCTGTCGAACTGGTCGTAAATATTAACAGATCTTCCGTAAGCACGTCCGACGTAATGACACGTCTTTGAAGAAACAGCCACTTTCCAATGGAAAAAGCGAATCGTTGGTGCAATAATAATTTCTACTGCATCGGGAACTGTATTTTTGACAGCTTTTTTGACTGCAGACTTAACGGCAAAACGCAGTAAATAATAAAAGAAAATGATGGTGTACAGTATCAAAATCGTATAAACCGGATTTACACCCATTGACCATATAATCAGAGCAATAGCATGCAATACAAAAATAATCGGATCGAACGTGTTGATGACGCCGATAGCGACCCATTTGTTGGAGAATGGCCTTAAAGCCTGCGTTCCATAGGAATTAAAAATATCAACGAATACGTGGAGAAATACGGCTAGAAATGTCCAACCCCACACATGTATGAAGTTAGCATCAGGTACAAAAAACGACATGAGTAGAGTAATAACAAGCGGCCATAATAATACCGCTGGAATTGAATGTGTTATTCCTCTGTGATGCCGTATATAGACAGCATTATTTCTTAGTTTTAAAACGGTATCTACGTCTGGGATAAGTGAGCCAATAATGACGCCAGCAACAACTGCGCTCATTGTAGCACTCTCAGTCGCAACGACGGGATCTGCGAGAGCGAGTCCACCAAGTGCTAAACCCATGACGATATGCGTTCCAGTATCCAAATAATCACTCCTTTGGCCATAACGTTTCCGACCGGCATTGGATAGACTTTATAAAAAGCCATATACATAACACTACCCTTTTATGCTCAAAGATAAGCATATGCGATAAGGAGGAAATGATGCAAATAATAATAAACAAAGATGAATTCCGTAAATCTCTTCTTTCGTGGTATCTGCGTGAAAAAAGAGACTTACCTTGGCGGAAGACGTCTGATCCATATCATATTTGGGTTTCAGAAGTGATGTTGCAACAAACTAGAGTCGATACAGTAATACCTTATTATAAACGGTTTCTTGAAAGCTTTCCGACGATGAAAGCACTAGCTGATGCTGAAGAAAATGATTTATTGAAAATGTGGGAAGGTCTCGGTTATTATTCCCGGGTAAGAAATCTCCAAACTGGTGTTAGAGAAGTTATTTCAGATTACGGTGGAAAAGTGCCTTCAAATCGCGCGGAAATATCTACGCTAAAAGGTGTTGGAACGTACACTGCAGGAGCTGTTCTCAGTATTGCCTATGGTGTTCCGGAGCATGCGATTGACGGCAATGTCATGCGTGTCATTTCCAGATTACTTCTAATAGAAGAAGATATTTCAATTCCACGGACAAAAAATATTTTTGAAGCGGTGGTCATGGATTTAATAGACAAAGATGATCCTTCTTCCTTCAACCAAGGACTTATGGAACTTGGGGCGACGATTTGTACACCTAAACCCAGATGTTTACTGTGTCCAGTTAGGGACTTTTGTTTAGCTTTTCACGAAGGTAGGCAAGAAGAATTGCCTGTCAAGACGAAAAAAACAAAAAAGAAAATCATACCTGTTACTGCATTTGCGGTTCAAAATAGGCAAGGTGAGTGGCTGCTGAGAAAGCGACCCTCAAAAGGGCTATTGGCTAGTTTATGGGAATTTCCAATGGTAGAGTCTGCAAAAAATCAACCACTAGAAGAAATGGCACATGAGCATTTTGCTATCGAACTGATGGATGTAGTTGAAATATTATCTTTCAAACATATATTTACCCATTTGACTTGGGAAATGAAAAGTTATAGCGCCCGTATTGAGAAAACGGATACAATCTTGGAAGGTTACCACTTTTTCACACAAGAAGAGGTAGAAGCGTTGCCGAAACCTGTTCCAGTGTTGAAAATTTGGGAAGAAATTAAACGAGGGGGAATAAAATAATGACTGAAAATAAAGTGGCAATGGTGACTGGAAGCTCAAGGGGACTAGGAAAAGCCCTAGCGATTGAACTTGCAAAAGAAGGCTATGATATTGTTGTAAATTATGCAAGGAGCCGTTCCGCGGCAGAAGAAACAGTGAAAGAAATTGAAGCACTTGGTAGGCGTGCGATTATGATTCGCGCAAACGTTGGTGACGTTAAAAAGCTTCGCGTGATGTTTGAGCAAGTGAAAGAGGAATTTGGACGGTTGGATGTATTTGTATCAAATGCAGCATCAGGTGTTTTGCGCCCAATCATGGAACTAGAAGAGACACACTGGGACTGGACAATGAATATAAACGCAAAAGCGATGTTGTTCGGAGCTCAGGAAGCAGCAAAACTAATGGATAAAGGCGGGAAAATCATCGGTGTTAGTTCGCTTGGGTCTATCCGTTACCTTGAAAATTACACCACAGTCGGTGTTTCAAAAGCGGCAATTGAGTCGATTACCCGCTATTTGGCAGTTGAACTTGCTCCAATGGGAATTGCAGTGAATACAGTTTCAGGTGGTGCGCTTGACACGGAAGCGTTGAAACACTTCCCAAATCGGGAAGAGTTGCTTGAAGATGCACGTATTAATACGCCTGCGGGTCGAATGGTTGAAATCAGAGACATGGTGAAAACGGCTATGTTCCTCATTTCGGACGATTCGGATATGATCCGAGGACAGACGATAATTGTCGACGGAGGACGTTCAATATTGCTGTAAAATATTCCAAATGAATAAAAAATGTCTCTTTGCACATGATAGTTGCACGGAGGTGAAAATCCATTGACTAAAAACAACCCGAACCAAACTGATGTGAACCAAGTAAGGAAACAAAATCAGCAATCACAACAACAAAAACAAAACCAGAACACAAACGCGATGGCTGGGGAGTTTGCATCTGAAACTGATGTAAATCAAGTTAGAAGACAAAACCAGCAATCACAGCAACAAGGGCAATACCAAAACCAAACAAATGCGATGACTGAGGAGTTTGGTTCCGAAACTGATGTTAATCAGGTTAGGAGACAAAACCAACAATCAGAAGCCAACAAAACAAATGCTTCTGGACAACGCGCAAATCAGTTCGAAAACGGTTCGAAATAAGTAGATGGATACCGCCGGCCGACAGAAGCTATATGCTTCTGTCGGTTTTTTGTATCTAAAAGTGACGTCGTGAAAGGAAAAAAGAGTTGAAAGGTTTCAAATAGTACCGTTCTGTTGGTATAATGATGAAATAATAGCGGCTTCGAAATTTTCCGGCAACCAAAAGGTGGGTTATTCATGACGATTGCTACAGAAGGAGAAACGATACAAGTACATAGCTATAAACATAATGGTAAAATCCATCGCGTTTGGCAGGAGACATTAGTGTTGAAAGGCACGCGTAACATTGTCATTGGTGCTAATGAAAGAACGCTGGTTACGGAATCGGATGGGCGTACATGGTTGACACGTGAACCTTCGATTTGCTATTTTCACGCCGAACATTGGTTTAATATTATTTGTATGCTTAGGGAAGATGGCGTTTACTATTATATCAACATGAGCTCGCCATTCATCTACGATAATAAATCGCTGAAATATATCGACTATGATTTAGATGTGAAAGTCTTTCCTGATATGAGTTATATGATCCTTGATGAGGACGAGTATGCGGATCATAGGAAACAGATGGGCTATCCAGATGTTATTGATCAGATATTACAAAAGAACTTGGAGACTCTGCTAGGTTGGATCAAACAGCGCAGAGGACCATTCGCACCCGACTTCATTGAAGTTTGGACGTCGAGGTATGAATTTCATAAACAGGTCAAGAACGATAAGTGAAAGCCTGATCGCGATTGTTTGCGGCAGGCTTTTTCTACACGGGTCGGTGTCTAGACTCCAAGCGCCTTACGCTTTTCTTAGTAGGAGGTAAAAAGATGGGTGACAGTATAAAACGATACATGAAGTTTGTTAAACCATACAACTGGCTAATCGTCTTGACGATTCTTATCGGAATTGTGAAATTTGCAATCCCGTTATTCATCCCGTTACTGATGAAGATTGTTATCGATAACATCATCTTATCGGAAACGCTTACTGCAGCTGAGATGACAAAACAGTTATTCTATTGGCTTGGTGGGACAGTACTCGTGTTCTTTATAATCAGGCCGCCAGTTGAGTATTACCGGCAATATTACGCCCAGTATGTGAGTAATAAAATTTTATATGATATCCGTAAGGAATTGTATTCGCATCTACAAAAATTGAGTCTAACCTACTACTCAAATACACGAGCCGGAGAAATCATTTCACGGGTGATTAATGACGTTGAGCAAACGAAAAACTTTGTAATGATTGGACTTATGAATGTCTGGCTAGACCTTGCTACAATTATCATAGCAGTTACCATCATGTTGACAATGGACGTTCCTCTGACGCTTGTCACACTTCTTGCATTCCCTTTCTACGCATATAGCGTCAAGCATTTCTTTGGAAAACTGCGGGAGTTGACAGGGAAACGTTCTCAAGCGCTTGCGGATGTTCAAAGTTACTTACATGAACGAGTGGCGGGAGTAAGTGTTATTAAAAGTTTTTCACTTGAGGAAGAAGAACAAGGGCGTTTCAATAAAACAAATGGCAATTTTCTCGATAAAGCCCTTGATCATACAAGGTGGAATGCGAAAGCGTTTGCTGTCGTAAATACGATTACAGATGTTGCACCTCTACTAGTCATTGCCTATGCGGGCTATCAAGTCATCAACAATGATTTGTCAATCGGAACGATGGTGGCATTCATCGCTTACATCGACAGGGTGTATAACCCACTTCGGAGATTGGTTAATGCATCGACATCGCTCACCCAATCATTTGCGTCGATGGACCGAGTTTTTGATTTGATGGAACAGGAATATGATATTACAAACAAGCCTAGTGCAATTGAACTTCCGCCTATCGACGGGAAAATCGAATTTGATAATGTCAGCTTTATTTATGAAGAGGGTGGAGTACCTGTCCTGAATGGGATTAATTTCGTTGTTGAACCAGGCGAAACAATCGCATTTGTAGGCATGAGTGGTGGAGGGAAATCGACGATTGTCGGTTTGATACCTCGTTTTCACGATGTGACGGGCGGTGCTGTTTTTGTCGATGGACATGATCTTCGTGACGTTAACATTAAGTCTTTACGCGAACAGATTGGAATTGTTTTGCAAGATACCATTTTGTTTAGTGATTCTGTGAAAAGTAATATAATGATGGGGAAATCGGATGCAACCGATGAAGAAGTCATTGCTGCTGCGAAGGCTGCAAATGCCCATGAATTCATCGAGACACTGCCCCTTGGGTACGATACAAAAGTTGGAGAACGTGGCGTGAAACTTTCAGGTGGTCAGAAGCAAAGAATTGCGATTGCGCGTGTCTTTTTGAAAAACCCACCGCTCCTAATATTGGATGAAGCGACATCAGCACTTGACCTTGAAAGCGAAGCGCTCATTCAAGAATCGCTAGAAAAACTGGCTAATGAACGAACAACGCTTATTGTTGCACATAGATTGTCAACAATTACCCATGCTGACAAAATTCTCGTTATTGATGCAGGTCAGCTAAAAGAGATGGGAACGCATAAAGAATTAATGGCTTTGCAAGGAATATATTACGGTCTATTTCAAGTACAAACGCTTGGAGATTAACAAATAGAAACCATCTCATTGAAATGAAAAGTTTCAATGAGATGGTTTTTTTAGTATCTTAATATATGAAGATAGTATTGCCTTTGTTGAGAAAAATTGTATACTGTAACTATATAGATAATTCAGAAAAAGGTGATCTGATGGATGAAAGACGAACTGTCCTCCAAGTGAAAGATTTGCAGACGACCTTTTTTACAGATTCAGGAGAGATACCTGCCGTAGACCATATTGACTTTCATTTGAACGAAGGTGAAGTCCTTGGAATTGTCGGGGAGTCTGGCTGCGGAAAAAGTGTAACTTCACTCTCAATAATGGGACTTGTACCACAACCTCCTGGCAAAATTGTTGGTGGAGAAATACTTTTTGAAGATAAGGATTTACTTGGAATGACAGAAAAGCAGATGCGTCATATTCGAGGGAATGAAATTGCAATGATTTTCCAAGAACCGATGACCTCATTAAATCCATTATTCTCAATTGGTAATCAGATGATTGAAGCTGTATTAATTCATGAAAAAGGTTGGTCAAAAAAAAGAGCAGCAGAACGGGCAGTAGAAATGTTACAACTTGTGGGCTTGCCTCGTGCAAAGGAAATGATGAGAGACTATCCCCACCAGTTATCAGGAGGGATGCGGCAGCGAGTAATGATTGCTATGGCACTTGTCTGTGATCCCAAAGTACTCATTGCTGACGAACCGACAACAGCTCTTGATGTAACGATTCAAGCACAGATTCTTAAATTGATGAGGGATTTGAACACTCGATTGAATACTGCGGTGCTCCTAATTACCCATGACTTGGGTGTCGTTGCAGAAACATGTGAACGTGTCATTGTCATGTATGCCGGTCAAATTATCGAAGAAGCATCTGTTAAGACAATTTTCGATAATCCACAGCATCCTTATACAAAAGGGTTAATCCAATCCGTTCCTGATATGCGCTATAAAAAGGACAGGCTTTACTCCATTCCGGGGAATGTACCGAAACCAGGTTCAATACGGCAAGGATGCAGATTTGCATCCCGGTGTGAATTTGCATTTGACCGTTGTCAAATTGAAGACCCCGAACTCTATGAAACCTCAGATTTTCACCAGACGAGATGCTTCCTATATGACAGAGAAGGGGTGAAAACGCATGACGACAAAGCCCTTATTAAAAGTTGAAGGTTTAAAAAAGTACTTCCCTGTTAAAAAAGGAATTCTTGGCAGAACAGTCGGCCATGTCAAGGCTGTAGATGATGTATCATTTTACGTGAATGAAGGTGAGACGCTCGGCATCGTTGGTGAATCTGGATGTGGAAAGTCTACAACAGGGCGAATGCTAATGCGTCTTCTTGAGCCAACTGAAGGGAAAGTTGAATTTGATGGGAAAGATTTGACATCTTTATCATCTGAAGAGATGCGGAGAACCAGGCGGGATATCCAAATGGTATTTCAGGATCCCTATGCGTCGTTGAATCCACGTCATACAATCGGCAAAATTTTGGAAGAACCGCTTATTGTACACGGTATTGATAATTCAAAAGAACGGAAAAAGAAAGTAAATGAATTTCTAGAGGTAGTCGGTCTAAGCGGATATCATGCTAAGCGATATCCGCATCAATTTAGCGGAGGGCAGCGGCAGCGTATCGGTATTGCACGTGCATTGATGACGAATCCTAAACTGATTATTGCAGATGAACCTGTATCAGCGCTTGACGTTTCGATTCAAGCCCAAGTACTAAATTTAATGCAAGACTTACAGAAAGAATTTAATCTCACTTATATCTTTATCGCGCATGATCTAGGGGTCGTTCGTCATATAAGCGATCGCGTTGGAGTAATGTATCTCGGGAAGATGGTTGAAATGGCGAAAAGCGAGCAGCTTTATGCTAAACCTCTTCATCCATATACGCAGGCACTGCTATCTGCAGTGCCGGTACCAGATCCTGATTACCAGAAAGAGCAAGTTCTTCTTGAAGGGGATATTCCAAATCCTGCAAATCCTCCAAGTGGCTGCACGTTTCATACGCGTTGCCCCTTTAAAATGGATATTTGCACAAAGTTTGTACCACAGCTTGTTGAATATGATTCGGGTCATTCTGTCGCCTGCCATCTTTACAGTGAACAGGTAGACAATGATATAAAACAGATGGAGGGGTCATTATGAGAAAAGGAAAGCTAGGTTCACTTGCGTTGATGTTGCTTCTCATTCTTACGACTGCTCTTGCAGCTTGCTCGTCTGATACGGGCGATGGCAAGAAAGAAGAGGAGAACACTGGAGACGAACAAAATGTAAAAGATACTCTAGTATTTGGACGGGGCGGAGATTCAACTTCACTCGATCCATCGAGAGTAACAGAAGGAGAATCCTTCAAAGTAACAGTTAACCTGTATGAAACACTCTTGAATTTCGGCGAGGACGATACAACGATCAACCCGGGGCTTGCAACAGAGTGGGAACCGAGTGAAGATGGTTTAACGTATACATTTAAGCTGCGTGAAGGTGTCAAATTCCACGATGGAACAGATTTCAATGCAGAAGCTGTCGTTAAAAACTTCGATCGTTGGGCAAATGGGGATGCAGAAAAGTTCCCGTATTATAATTCAATGTTTGGTGGTTTCAAAGGTGACGAAGGACACGTGATTGATTCGGTAACGGCAGATGGTGATAATACAGTCATTATCAAACTGACTCGTTCACAAGCACCATTCCTTAAAAATATTGCAATGAGTATGTTTGCTATTGCAAGTCCTACTGCATTTGAAAAAGGTGACGATGACTTCGAAAGAAATCCAGTTGGGACAGGTCCATTTAAGTTCGTTGAATGGAAACCGAATGAAACAATTACAATTGAGAAATTCGAAGATTATTGGGACGAAGGTCTACCAAAACTTAACAAAGTTATTTTCCGTTCAATCCCTGACAACTCGGCGCGTTTAAACGCATTGATGGCAGGGGATATCGAACTTGCAGATGGCATCAATCCATCTGACGGTAAGTCAATTGAAGACCATGAAAATCTGCAATTGTTTGAACGTCCTTCTATGAACGTAGGCTATTTAGGCCTAACAGTGACACGCCCGCCTTTCGATAAAGTGGAAGTGCGCCAAGCGATTAATCATGCAATCGACAAACAATCAATTATTGATTCATTCTTTGAAGGACGTGCGGACATTGCAAAAAATCCGATGCCGCCATCCATTTCAGGTTATAACGAAGACGTTGAGGGATATGATTATAATCCCGAAAAAGCAAAAGAACTACTAAAATCAGTTGGACTAGAAGATGGTTTTGAAATGGAACTTTGGGCAATGCCAGTACCTCGTCCATACATGCCAGATGGTAAAAAGGTAGCCGAAGTTATTCAGAAAAACCTCGCTGATATTGGAATTACTGCGAAAATCGTTTCACATGAATGGGCAACTTACTTGGAGCTTGCAAGTAAAGGAGATGCAGATGCGTTTATGCTAGGCTGGACTGGGGATAACGGAGATGCAGATAACTTCTTATATGTATTACTTGATGAAGACAATATTGGCAGTAACAACTATACGTACTATAAAAATGAAGAACTTCATAATATCCTAATCGCTGCACAAACTGAAGTCGATGAAGATAAGCGTAATGAATTGTATAAAGAAGCACAGGTCATCATTCATGGAGATGCTCCATGGGTACCACTTGCTCACTCGACGCCATTACTTGGTGGAGCTACTGATTTAACAGGATTCCTTCCACATCCAACGGGGTCTGATTTACTTTCAAAAGTAGAATTTAAGTAAGAGATTGGGAGTATAGAGGAAAGGGAGAGGTCTAGCGGATTTCTCCCTTTTTCTTTTCATATTATCTGTACATACAAATTGAAAGCAGAGTTGGAGAGGTGAAAAGTTATGCTCAGCTACATTGGTAAAAGATTGCTGCAACTCATTCCGGTTTTGCTTGGAATGACATTTATCGTATTCATGATTATCCGTGCAATTCCAGGTAATCCAGCACAGATTATTTTGGGACAGCAGGCAACTAAGGAAGCTGTGGAAGCGCTTACGATAAAGTTAGGTCTGGATAATCCTTGGTATATCCAGTATTTTAAATACCTTGGAGATCTTTTCAAAGGCGATCTTGGTGAGTCAATGAGAACGCGGGCACCTGTTGCTGATGAAATTTGGCCTTATTTGGCTGCCACTTTTGAATTAGCGCTTTTCGCTATTGTTATAGCAGTTATTATCGGTATCAATGCGGGAATTATTTCGGCATGGTTCCAAAACTCATGGTTTGATTATTCAGCAATGATTTTAGCGCTAATTGGAGTATCTATGCCTATCTTCTGGCTAGGTCTAATGGGACAATGGGTTTTTGCAGTAGAAAACTCATGGTTGCCGACAGGAGGGCGGGAGCAAGTGCGAGATCCTGTCAATGCCATAACAAACCTCTATATACTTGATACGATTATTCAAGGTCGCTTTGACCAGTTGTGGCAAGTTTTCCGACATCTAATTTTACCGGGATTAGCTCTAGCGACAATTCCGATGGCGATTATTGCACGGATGACCCGCTCAAGTATGCTAGAAGTAATGCGTTCTGATTATATTCGTACAGCTCGCGCTAAAGGACAAAAAATGTTTTGGGTGGTTTACAAACATGCGCTTAAAAATGCAATTATCCCAGTTTTAACTATCATCGGTTTACAAATGGGCATGTTATTAGGCGGCGCAATCTTAACAGAGACCATTTTCGCTTGGCCTGGCGTGGGTCGCTATATATATGATGCAATCGGGTTCCGAGATTACCCGGTTATCCAGTCAGCAATTCTTATAGTTGCGCTCTTCTTTGTAATAATTAACCTAGTTGTCGATTTGCTCTATAGTCTCATTGATCCGAGGATTAAATATGATTGAGGAAGGGGGGAGCGTAAATGTCTGAATTTGCACCTAAAGTCAATGGAGTTACAGAAGTCAAAGCTGAAAAAATGGCAGGACCCTGGCGCGAAGCTTGGAACGGCTTTAAAAAGAGTAAAGTTGCAGTCGTCGGCCTGGTTATTGTTCTATTCTTTATCCTGTTAGCGGGATTCGGTTTTGCGGCTGAACAAGGGTATCTTGGTTCGAACATTGGACTAGAAGGCATTAATGACCAAAAACTAACGGACCGGCTTCTTCCTCCTTCTAGCGAATATTGGTTTGGAACAGATGACCTTGGAAGGGATATTTTTTCCCGAATTATTCACGGTGCTCGAATTTCGCTATGGGTTGGATTCTTCTCAGTTATTGGATCGGTCGTTGTAGGGAGTGCACTAGGGATTATAGCCGGGTATTATGGACGCTGGGTTGATACGATTATTTCACGTATATTCGATATTATGCTCGCGTTTCCTTCTATCTTATTGGCCATTGCAATTGTTTCTGTACTTGGACCAAATTTACGAAATGCCCTTATTGCAATTGCGATTATTAATGTACCGAACTTTGGGAGGCTAATTCGTTCAAAAGTGTTAAGCATTAAGGAAGACGAATATATTACAGCAGCAAAAGGAATCGGTATGAAAGATGCACGGATTTTAGTGTCCCATATCTTGCCGAATTCGATGGCACCCGTAATTGTTCAGGGAACGCTTGCCGTTGCAACAGCAATTCTTGAGGCAGCCGCACTTGGATTTTTGGGTCTGGGTGCACAAGCGCCGGATCCTGAATGGGGAAAGATGTTAGCTGATTCTAAAAGTTTCCTTCATTCGGCACCTTGGACGATGATTTTCCCTGGAATTGCAATTATGCTGACAGTACTTGGCTTCAACTTAATGGGTGACGGTTTACGTGATGCACTGGATCCGAAAATGAAGAGTTGAGGCGTTGAAAAAAAGTCCCGCAAACCGATTAATTTATCGGATTGTGGGACTTTTTCAGTAGATTTCTTCTGTTATTTTCTTATTTACTTTATTGTGGTGATACTTTTGGAATAAAACAATCAATTTGTCAAAGTGTTCAAGTTGTTCTTCGTAATTAAAGATGGACGATAAGATATGAAGTAGATGATAAGCCGAAAACTCTTCTTCTTCTTTTGTAAGGGCAATCTCTTTTGCAAATATCTCCATTACTTCGTAACGCTGAATGTATTCTTCATTTGGACTAGTGCCTACCGCATCAGACTTCAGTTTTCCAACGAATTTCAGATGGAGATGTTCGTGGTATGTGAGCAGTGCATCAAGCCGTTCCTGCACCATCATTCGGAAATGTTCCGGTAATTCAATCAGCTCATTTTCATGCTGATGTAGTTTTTTTAGAACCTCATAACTGCTCCTTGAAGTGGCGATCATTTGTCTGTATACGACGAGCTTTCGTGATTTGTTCCTTGTGTTCTTTTTAAAGTAGCTACGTTCTTCTTTGAATAAAGTATAAAGTTGGTCGACTTGTGTGAGACGTTCCTTCAATTTATTCAGTGACTTTTTTGTTGCTATATGTTCGGAAGCCTGCCTTCCAGCCAGGCGAGTCCAACGAATAATTTCGTCTTGAGCCAGATGGATAGATTCAAATAATTTTGTTTCATATTTAGGAGGCATAAACAACAAGTTCACAACGAAAGCAGCTAGAATACCTAGAATCATTGTCACAAATCTGAGAAAGGCGAATGACAGGAAATCGTCACCTTTAATTTCCATTATAGAAATCATCACTACGAGTGCCAATGAAATGGATTTCTCAAGACCGAATTTGTTCATGATTATTATAATAATCACTGCTGCAAGACCTATCGTAATAAGCTGGTTACCCAATAATAGAACCAATGAGATCGCAATGACCGCACCAATTATATTACCTTGGATTTGCTCGATAATTGTTAAATAAGATCTGTAAATCGATGGCTGAATGGCGAAGATGGCTGCGATTCCTGCAAATAATGGATGTGGCAATTGCAAAGCTTCCGCTAGGAACAATGCGAACACAATCGCAATGCCCGTTTTAAATATGCGGGCACCAAGTATCATAAGGATTATCCTTTCTAATCAAATACGCCTTGGCATATTTGCGCCCAGACTTTTATCGAACCTGCTCGATAAATTCCTCTAAAAAGTCTGTGGCATCTGTTGGAGACAGTAACTTCATTTAGCTAGAATTTTCCCTCTTCCAAGTTGGAGGCCAATTTTGCAAATTCCCAACACTTGTAGAAGTGGAAGACTTCATCAAAATGAAGTTAAAGCTATTTTCCGCTAGGTCAACCGTTTGTGAGTGTTGCAAGTTCTTTGAATGAATTATCAACGGCAACAAGTGTATCCATAATATCTTGTTCAGTATGAGCTGTTGTCAAAAACCACGCTTCGTATTTCGAGGGGGCTAGATTGATGCCGTTTTTTAACATGAGTTTAAAGAATTTCGCGAACACTTTTCCGTCTGTTGCTTCAGCCTGTTCGTAGTTTTCTACTTTTACATCGGTGAAAAACAACGTGAGTGCCCCTTTTAAGCGGTTAGTTGTCAATGTAATTCCGTGTTCCTTTGCAGACTCCAAAATACCCTCTTCGAGAATAGCTCCCAATCGGTCCATTTCTTCATAAATTCCAGGGGTTTGTAAAACTTCGAGAAGAGCTATTCCCGCTAACATGGAAGCCGGATTACCAGCCATTGTCCCCGCTTGATATGCAGGCCCAAGAGGCGCTACTTGTTCCATAATAGCCTTTTTGCCGCCGTAAGCACCAATGGGTAGACCGCCGCCTATGATTTTGCCGAATGCAGTAAGGTCAGGTGTTAATCCAAGCATATCTTGAGCGCCACCGTAATGGAAACGGAAAGCAGTGATTACTTCATCATAAACGATAAGTGCTCCATGTTCAGCTGCGATATCATGGACAATTTGTAGAAATCCTTCTTTTGGTTCAACAATTCCAAAGTTGCCGACAATCGGTTCGACGAGAATACATGCAATTTGGTCGCCCCATGTTTCCATTGCTTCTTTATAAGCTTCTGGATCATTGAATGGAATGGTGATTACTTCTTTAGCGATGGACTCCGGGACACCTGCAGAATCAGGCGTTCCAAGTGTTGCTGGTCCAGAGCCTGCTGCAACTAGGACTAAATCCGAATGACCATGATAACAGCCTGCGAATTTCATGATTTTGGTTCGGCCAGTATATGCGCGGGAAACACGAATTGTCGTCATAACTGCTTCTGTACCAGAGTTTACAAACCGAACCTTATCCATGCCAGGCATTGCTTCTTTCAACATTTTTGCGAATTTCACTTCATGACGAGTAGGTGTTCCGTAAAGTAGACCCGTCTGCGCTGCTTTGACAATTGCCTCAGTGATATGCGGATGGGCATGCCCCGTAATGATTGGTCCGTAAGCCGCTAGGTAATCGATGTACTTGTTACCGTCAACATCCCAAAAATAAGCACCTTCTGCACGCTCCATAACTGTAGGTGCACCACCACCGACTGCATGGTATCCGCGCGACGGACTATTTACGCCTCCAACAATATGTTCACACGCTTCATTATAAATAATCTCTGAATTTGTTCTTATCACTATTAATTCCTCCGTTCATTTCTTTACTCTATCTATTCTAAACAAATTGTCTCAGATAGCCAAAGAAATTGAAACTGAAGGGCGTGTCTTGTAGGATTAAGGAAAGAATATATTGGAGGAATGGATAATGACGACACTTGAAGGTATGCATGCACCTGAATTTACATTGCCGAATGAGAACGGGGAAATGATTTCATTAAAAGACTTTGCTGGTGAAAAGTATGTAGTACTATACTTTTATCCAAAAGATTCAACACCCGGCTGCACTACACAAGCTTGTAATTTCCGAGATGCATATGAAGATTTTAGTAAGTTAAATGCTGTTGTACTAGGGGTGAGCCCGGATAATGAAGCTTCACATGGAAAATTCATCGGAAAACATGGCTTGCCATTTTCATTACTTGTCGATGGAGAGCATTCTGTTGCTGAAAAATATGGCGTCTGGAAATTGAAAAAAATGTTCGGTAAAGAATATATGGGTATTGAACGCTCAACATTTTTGATTGACCCAACAGGTACAGTCGTTAAGGAGTGGCGTAAAGTGAAAGTTGAAGGACATATAGACGAAGCACTTGCGACTCTAGAACAACTTATAAACTCTTGAAGGGGTGATTAATAATGGATGTACTTTTCACATTTGATATTAAGAAACACCAGGAAGAAGCGCTTCTTGCAAAATTTCCACAAGTGACAATGCATTTTAATAAGAAGCCGGCAGATCAAGAAGTCCAGACGGCAACTGCGATTGTGACATATGGCGTTGACGTAGATAGTGATTTGTTGGAAAGGGCAAAGTCGTTGGAATGGATTATGGTTGCATCCGCAGGCATAGAAAAAATACCGGTTGCTGAAGTGGCTGTACGAAATATCATAATGTCTAACGCAAAGGGCATTCATAAGACACCAATGGCCGAATCAGTTCTTGCTCATATTTTAGCACTGCAACGGTCACTACCGCTTATCCTGGAACAACAACGGTCTAAAGAATGGGGACGGAAAGTCCGGTCAGTTGAGTTAAAAGGTTCAACCGCGCTAATTCTAGGACCTGGCGCAATTGGTTCTGAAGTTGGGCGTTTACTTCAGGCGTTTGGGGTTCGGACAATTGGTTGTAACCGATCAGGCAAGAAAAGCGAATCAATGGATGAAACGATTACTTATGAAGTATTGATGGATAAATTAGGAGAAGCAGACTTTGTCATATCTGTTTTACCTAGCACGCCCGAGACAAGAGGGATGCTCAATGCAGAACATTTCAAGGCAATGAAGAACAATGCCGTCTTCATGAATTTCGGTCGTGGAGACCTTTTCGATGAAGCGGACCTGATAGCTGCATTGAAAAGTGATGAAATCAGACATGCTGTGCTCGATGTATTTGAAACGGAACCGCTCCCTGTTGAAAATGAACTATGGGAACTTCCGAATTGCACAGTATCACCGCATGTATCAAGTTTATCTGGAAAGTATGTTGAAAGAGCACTCGTCATATTTGAAGGAAATCTAGAAAAATGGTTGCGTAATGAAAGAGATTTAGCGAATTTAATTGATTTAAAGCTTGGTTACTGATAATCAATTGCGCCGAGGCGTAATTGATATAGACAAAAGGAAATGGTCTTTACAGCACTTTAGTTGACATATGTACT
The DNA here is from genome assembly GCF_057669885.1 of Sporosarcina sp. Y1011. Classification (NCBI taxonomy): domain Bacteria; kingdom Bacillati; phylum Bacillota; class Bacilli; order Caryophanales; family Caryophanaceae; genus Sporosarcina; species Sporosarcina sp. Y1011. The sequence continues at coordinate 79,321 of NZ_JBYHFP010000017.1, forward strand.
CTATTTTAAGTACACTAATGATAATAATTATAAAGTAAGAATCTTTATGAATAGAGGTGCAGAGCGATGTCTGAAGTGAGATTGAAAGACGCGCTGGACACATTGAAAAGTAGTGGAGTTAGAATTACTCCTCAACGGCATGCGATTTTAGAGTATCTTATCTCTTCTGAGTTACATCCAACGGCTGACGATATATATAAAGCACTTGAAAACAATTTTCCTAATATGAGTGTCGCAACAGTATATAATAATCTTCGTGTATTCCGGAATGCCGGACTCATTAAGGAACTTTCGTATGGAGATGCTTCGAGCCGTTTTGATTTTGTGACTCACGATCACTATCATATAATCTGTGACGAATGTGGAACGATCGTTGATTTTCATCACCCCGGGCTAGAAGAAGTGGAACATTTAGCTTCTCATGTAACGGGATTCAAAGTGAATTCCCATCGACTAGAAGTATATGGTACATGCCCGACTTGTGCTTCAAGCGTTGTAAAGGTCAATTAAAAACGTCCGATACTCCTTCTATATGAAGGGGCATCGGACGTCTTTTAATTTTTAGGCTCTTCTTTGGCTGCTGCTTTACTCTTTGGTCGGTTATATGTTTCGTCGAACTCTTTACCTTCTAATGAAGGGTCAAGCGTCAAGGGCTCACGACAGTGCCCGCACATGTCGACGCGTCCGAGCATTTTTGTTTGTTTTCCGCAACTTGGACAAGTAATTTGGACGGCCCTTGTAGAAAGTGTTCCGATCCACGCGTAAACAACTGTGCTGGCAAGAATAGCAAGAACACCAAGAAACATGAAGATGAGCATGACAATCTCGTATTTTCTGAAGAAAATCCCGATGTACATAATAACGACTCCCGCAAAAATTAGAGCAAGAGCAAAGGATCTAATTCGATTTATCTTATTTTTATAAGGTTTCATCAATCATACCTCCTCAATATATCCTCAATTACTATAGCATATATTTCGTTTTTCGCGGTATCAATCCTACTTGATTAAAGGATATAAGCACCTTCTCGTCGAAATGAAATGGCAGGGAGGTGTAGCAGTGGAACAGGTATTAAGGCCAATTTATCAAGAGCGGGCAAGTTTTCAAGAGACGCTTGGCGTCATTCTAGTAGAGAAAAGAGGGAAAGGGGATCCGATTACAGATACATTCGATGTGATTCTCCTCATCATAACCGCTGACGATGAAATCCCTATTTTTACGAAACACTACACTAATGGAAATGAGAAAGCCGCTATGCATATAATTAGTGAAAAGCAATTGCGGAAATGGGTAGTCCAAGGAACAAAAAGGAAAGTTGTAGACTGGTTGTTTTATGGAAAAGTCTATTTTGATCGAAATGAATTCGTAGAAAAAATGAGAATTGAATTACAGGAATATCCTTATTCGGGGCGTAATATGAAAATGGGGTTGGAGTTTTCAAAGTTAGTTAGAGGTTATATGGAAGGTAAGACGTTTTTTGAAGAAGGAAATTTCATGGACGCGTACCATCATGTAGTCAAATCACTTCATCACCTCGCAAGGCTAGCTGTTATTGAGAATGGATTGTTTCCGGAAGTAACAGTGTGGTCCCAAGTAAAAAGAATTGATCCGGCAATATATAAACTATATGAAGAACTTATCATGAGTGAAGAACCCTTAGAAAAACGATTGGAACTATTGTTTCTTGCAAGTGAGTTTTTTATCCATAATCGTACGGCAGATGGAGCCCGTCATATTAATGATGTAATGGCGGCTCAAGAGTTATGGACAATACAGCAGCTTCACGAGCACGAAGAAACCAAAATGTATTCAGTTGATTTAGAGGTATTCATCGAATTTTTGATTGATAAAGGCTTCATTCATGTGGTTCAGAGCGATTCTAAAAATGAATTAATCTATCATAGGGATTACAAAGTAATCTGACTGGATACAGGAAAAAGGGGCGAATTACATTCGTCCCTTTTTTCTAGTTGACAGATGTTTGCTGAGCATGTTATTCTAGTTAACGTCGCTTGGGAGATAAAGTGAAAAGAACTTTTGAAAAGAAGTTTAAAAAAGAAATTTAAAAAACACTTGACTCTACAAACACGAAATGTTATATTAGAGAAGTCGCTTTTGGAGGACGGATATGATTAACGGAGAATGAAACTCGTTATCTTCGTTAATATGAACCTTGAAAACTGAACAGCAAAACATCAATGAGATATCG
>NZ_JBYHFP010000018.1:0-75017 GCF_057669885.1 Sporosarcina sp. Y1011
GCGTCCGCTCGGAACGGAAATCAACGGCATTGAAGGAAATCGGGCTATTCCAGTGATTTCCCGTATTCATTTGTTAGTCTTTTCATTAAAAAAACTCCAAACAATACTAAATTGTTTAGAGTTTATTTTTTAAAAAAGGTATTGCATTAAATCGTTACGTTTAATATCTGATTGCGTTGGATTCTAATCCCGAAAGCACACGGCCGTAATTTTCTTTCGTGATTGATGGAGATAGTGACCTGTGTGAATATAGCGTCATGAAATCACGGAAAATCCTTTGCAACGGATGACCTTCATAGACATAGCCTGACCCACTGCCAAGCAGCAAGAGATCCAGTGCTTCTTTACACATCTGATTGGCATAGCCGATGTCTGCCAAAGCTCTTACCCTAGCATGGCGATCCATATACACTCCGCTTGCAGCCCATGTATCCAAGTCTTCAGCTACACGATAATAGTGCATAGAAGCGCTATCAATTTTCAATGACGCGTCCGCAATCAGTGCATGCGTGCTAGCCGCATCACGAAGATTTTCGACACCGATATGAGCAGCTTTCCGATTGGGCAATACTTCTTGGAAAAATTCAAGTGCGTGCTTCACTAATCCGAGGCCTGGCAATCCCAGCGACAAAATCAAAGCAGGAAAGAGTGCTGTATTGTATAAAGGGCTATTACGAAGATGTGTAGATTCAAAATCTCCGTCCAATGCTTTAACAAACGACGTACATCGATGATCCGGGATGAAAACATTATTCATTTTCACACTATTGCTGCCTGTCCCTTTCAATCCCATCGTATGCCAGTCATCCATGATTTCCATTTCACTGAATGGCAATGTCATCAATATTTGATCTACAATTGCGCCCTGTTCATCCAGGATTGGCATGCCGAAATATCCCCATGTTGCATGAAGTGACCCCGAGCAAAACATCCAGAATCCTTCTTCAACAAGATATCCGCCTTCTACTTTGTGTGCAATGCACTTCCTAGGTTCGTACACCCCTGCAAAAAGTACATCATCTGCGCTGCTGCCGAAAATCTCTTGATGTGTTTTTTCGGAAAATGATTCCGCTACCATCAGTTCGCGAATCGCGCATAATGCCACAATCCAGCCAGTCGAACCACAGCCACGGGAAATTTCAACAATAATATCTGCGTAGGTTTTCATATTTGTTTCATAGCCGCCGTATCTCTCAGGGCGTAGTAATTTGAAAAGACCTGCTTCTTTTAATTCATTCATCGTCGCTTCTGGGATACGACGAATTTCTTCAGTTTCTTTGGCTCTTTCTCGTAATCTTGGAATAAAAGAGCTGGCTTCATCTACTAGTAAACGTTCCTTCTGTGCGACCTTACTCATATGAACATCCCCTTTAATCTTTTGAGTAGATATGTTGAAATAAAGAATGCTACCAACAACGCTTGGCGCTAGGGGATGCCTCCCGCAATTTGCCGGACAGAAAATCACTGTCAGTCTTATTGCTTCGGTTACCCCAGTAGACGCCTGCGCTGGAGATTATATAGATACTAATTTCTATGATTTCACCAAAGTCCGCTGTTTACTAAACAGCGCTGCATTTTCGCCCGCAATCTTGCCAAAAACTGAGCCTGCCATTAAACCAGCTCCGCCAGGATAGTTGAAGTAGAATAGTCCCCCTACAAGTTCCCCCGCTGCATACAGCCCTGGAATGGATTGTGACAATACATTTTGGACCTCTGTTTTCGTACTGATTTTCAATCCACCGAATGTAAAAGTAATTCCGCATGTGACCGCATATGCTTCAAATGGACCTTCATCCAAAGTATTAGCCCAATTGGATTTTGGAACAGCCAATCCTTCAGTACTACGTCCATCCTTTATAGTAGGATTGAAGGAAATGTCCTTTCGGATCGCTGCATTGTATTGCTTGATCTCATTTAAAAATTCTTCACTATTCACACCATCAAGTTTTTCAGCCAATTCTTCTATTGTATTTGCTTTTACTTTTGTAACTTGCCTGCCTTTGTATTCTTCCCGCAATAAATGCGCAACCTTTTGATCAAAAACTTGCCAAGCAAATTGGCCTGTTTGTTCAAGAATCGTCCTGCCATACTTTGCATACGTGTAGTTGCGGAAGTCAGCACCCTCATCTAGGAAACGTTTCCCTTCCGCGTTTACTATGATGCCAAAAGGATAACTTAACTTTTGAAATCCTTCCGAGAAATCTGGCAAGTAGCGATCTCCACCTACAGAATGGGCACCTGACCAATTACCATGCGAAAGCGCACCAATGTTTAAAGCCATTCGAATGCCTTCTCCAGTGTTAAAACGACTTCCCCTTGCATGAGCGAGATCCCATTTCGGTCCTAGGTACTGCGTTCGCATTTCTGGATTTGCGTGGAAGCCACCTGAGGCTAGAATGACAGATTTTGCACGGACTTCTATTGTTTTACCTTTGTAGTTAACAAGTACTCCGTGTACACCATCGTCATCATGAATGAGTTCAGTAGCCATCGCTTCGAATAAAACCTGGATGTCTAACCTTTTTGCCTCTTCATGTAAAGTCTCTACCAATCCTGGTCCGCCACCAGCCGTTTCAGCAATCATCCCGCCCCAAAACTTGAATTTCCCATCAACTTTAAAGGCCTGGCGTCCGTAGATCGGAACAAATCTGACTCTATGTGATTGCAACCATTTCATCGTAGCAAAGCTTTCATCTGTAAGAATCGAAGCCAACTCTTGGTCTGTTCGATAATCCGTTAAACGGCACATATCTTCAAAAAAGTCTGCCTCCGTATAGGTACCGAAATCCGTATTCTCAATGTCTTCCGGCGTCAAATCAGGCATAATTTCTTTTAAATCTTCCACACTGTTATAAGCAAAGCGAACGGAACCATGGGTGAAAGTGGTATTTCCCCCTTTTTCAGCTTCAGGCGCTTTCTCGAGTACAATGACATTTGCGCCATTTTCCCGAGCCGCAAGCGCAGCACTCATGGCGGCATTACCTGCCCCTACGACCACTACATCTGTTTCATAGATTATCCTTTCACTCACATCGATTTGCCTCACTTTCAAAAATTAGCTTCACCAATGAACGAATATCCTCAAGCTTCAATTGTTTCTTTATTTAGTTCCTTGTCCATCACGGAATCGCCCCAGTAAGTGTTACCAGTCGCATGATCCTCTTCCGTCCACTCAACAGGCTCCCAATCCGGTTCGAAAATTAGGTAGGACCCGCTAAACAATTCAACGCGGCAACCGCTGCCCGGATCAATCACATAGATATACATGGCCTGACTAATTCCATGCTTACCAGGACCGATGAACTTGATGCCTTGCTCTGATAAAATATCGGCTGCCCGCAAGATATCTTGGGCATTATCGAGCCAATAAGAGATATGATGAAGTTGGTTCGGTGTTTTTGCATGTGGTCTCGTAGTGACGGCAATATCATGTACAAGTGGCGTTACACTCATCCATCCTGCAACTACTTTTTCTTGATTGTGTTTGACGTATTCACGCAGCTTAAATCCTAATTGACTACCTAAATAATCAAGAACTTCTCCCACATCCATTGAAGTAGCGATATTCACATGGTCAAATCGTCTTGGCGATACTCCGCGATTCCAAGCTTTATAGGTTTGATTTTTCAATACAGAACGTCTTTTTTCATCAGCTTTTGGTTTTTCTACATCATAATAAATTTCAAATGTATGCTCGCTTGGCAGTTGAAAACGAATCGCTTTCCCTTGTCCTGTCTCTTCTCCTGCTTCGATCCAATTGACCGGTGTTCCCGCTTTTTCCAACAACTGTGCAAATCCTTCCACGTCTTCAGGACGTTTCGTTCTCCATCCAATATGGTCCACGTAACCTCTATCTCCGGCTGTTAGCGAAAGGGAATGGTGCTCAAACTCTCCCCATGCCCGTAAATATACTGTTCCATTTTGTTCTTCGGTCACTTCTAGGCCAATGACGTCCCGGAAAAACCACAGTGACTTTTCAAGATCTGGAGTAACAAGTGCGACATGACCTAACTTAGCGATTTCTGGTAGTAACATTTCCTTTTCCCCCTTAGTAATAATGATATTAAATGCTGTTAGAAAAATATTGCTGTATCAAATTGTTGAAGCTTTCATGTTTTTCAATTTGTGTCCAATGCCCACATTTTGCATAGACATGCAGTTGGGCATTCGGCAAATGAGACAGTAAGTAATAGCTAGACTCAACAGAACAAACTCTGTCATCACGACCATGAACGAGTAATATAGGATTCTGTATCCGATTAAGCGCTGTTGTAGGTACGGGTACAGCAGCTGTCGCAAAAATGGAATCATTCGAACGTTGGACTTCAGGTCGCATAGCTGTTTCAAAACGAACATCCGTTAAAGCATCAATTTCTGATGCCATTTCTTCCGCATCGTACACAAACCAACTCATAATTTGACGTAATTTCTTAGGTGACGGATTATCGTAAAATCCTTTGGCACGTGCAAGCTCTGGACTCAATTTTGTATTTGGCGTTCCTCCAGGACCCATTAAGACAACCTTTTCAAATCGTTCCGGATATTCCAGCAATAATTCCAAAGCAATGGAACATCCCAATGAATTCCCGACAACATGAACCTTTTGAATACCCAGTTCGTCCAACAGTTCAATGAGTTGGTTGACCCATAAATCCATCCATCCTTGTCTACTTTTCGGAAGTGTTTCAGGGTGCCCGCTATCCCCAAAACCAAGCAAATCTGGAGCAAGGCAATCGTACGTTTCACCACAAGCTTTTAGGGCATAACGCCAATTCGCAAAAGCGGTAACACCTGGTCCGGATCCGTGTAGAAATAGAATTACTTCAGAATTCCCCTCACCTGACCGATTTAAATATGTTTTAAAGTTTTTAGTATTAACTACTTTTTGTGCATTGTTTGTCATTGTTCAATATTCCTCCTTCTATAAATTCACTTTTCATGAAAGCCCTTACATACATTTGTATAAAACTACTTATTGAACAAAACTTAAAACCTGGCTACTACTTAAAGTTTAGAATAGGTAGCATTCAATTCCCAGAGTAAAAACTATTTGAATACCTGTAATTTTCCAATAGTTTATTGCAGTCATTTATAAACTAGTTGTGTTCCTCCGCTCTTTCAGACTATTAAATCGTTTAAAATGGCATTGAAATTCAATTTGAAACTTCAATCGGTTGCTCTATGATTTGTTCGCTCTGACGATTCTTCTCCAGTTTCAATGTGAAAAGTGTGATCAGACTGACAAGCATGAAGCCAGCAATCACGAACATGCCTTCTCTTAACTCAACAACACCCAACAACATCGGTCCTATGAAACCACCAATTGCGGAAAGTGAGCTTACTAAAGCGATGCCTGCAGGTGCTGTGGATTGCGTAAAGAAGAATGTTAAATACGCATAGAATGAACCGGATATTCCATACAATCCTGCAGAAGTAATTGATAACATTAAGACCATTAATGGTGCAGTCGGTACTAATGCACAACCAATGAGCCCAAGCATGGCAATTGAAATACATCCATAAAGGTGCTTTTTATAGGAATTTGTTCGGTCTGCATTCCATCCTACAAACAGAATTGCCGGAATGGCGATGAGTGATGGAATCATGGCCAACCAGCCAATTTGCATGTTTGTCGTTGAAGATGAAGATAAGGATTTAAGAATCGTTGGCATCCAGTAAGCCAAGCCGTTGACAGCGACGAAGCCCGCCATATTAACAAGCGATAACTTCCAAACCTTCGAATCTTTCAACATGGCAAGATGTGAAGATTTATTGACCATGGAACTCAGTTTTCTTTCTTTTTCTAATTCGCTTTCAAGCCATGTTTTCTCTTCGATCGTTAACCACTTGGCATCTGCAGGTTTATTTGTCATGTAAAACAGAACGACAAATCCTAATAGAACAGCTGGTATACCTTCTAAAATGAACATCCATCTCCAACCGGCTAAACCACTCCATGAAATCGTATCGATGATCCAAGTTGACAGCGGCGCACCTATCAATGCACTGAGTGGCAAAGCAACGAAAAAGACAGCGGTTGCTTTCCCTCTTTCCCGTGCTCTGAACCAATACGTTAGGTAAAGAATGATACCCGGTGTAAAACCTGCTTCAGCCACGCCAAGTAAAAAGCGTAAGATATATAAATGTGTAGCAGATTGTGCAAATCCAGTTAATACGACGATAATCCCCCAGGTAACCATAATCCGAGAAATCCATAGTTTTGCACCAAACTTTTTTAACATCAAATTACTTGGAACTTCAAACAGGAAATAACCGATAAAGAACAAACCTGATAACAAACCGAATACTTCAGCCGTTAAGGCTAAATCTGCATTCATCTCCAAAGCAGCAAAACCAAGATTGATTCTGTCCAAAAAGGCAACTGCATATAAAAGTAAAATAAACGGTAAAATCCTTCTCATCGTTTTCTTAACCGTTCTTTTTTCAATGGCGGTAATTGAGTGTGTTTGATCCATTTCTTTCCCTCCGTTTCAAATTGAATATCGGATTGTGCGCATGTGCCTTTTCAAACATATCACCATAGACCTGCAAAGTTTTTTGTTGAAAACATCAGATTCACATGGAGTTTTACCCTTTTTCTGTATTTTGCATGGAGAACTACCCCCGAATCTTATTCAATGACCAAAACCCCTTGCAATAATGTATCTGCTTTCAAATATCTCTTCACAGAGATTTTCCAGACTAGAATACAACTGTTATTTCCAGCAAGAGATTTCGTATAATTCATTGCATCTGATTAAGAACCACTACATGGATTAGAATGAAAAACATGAAATATCTCCGCCTCCTTTATCTTTTTCTTTAATTCCTCAATGCATCCATATTCCAACTATTCAACAAATTCAAACTATAGTAATACTTTACGAGGTTAGCTACTCAAGTTCTAGAGTGTTAATTGGTAGTTTTTCATCGAAAACTCCGTAACTATTTTACAGTTTTTTCCGCAAAGGTGTCTTAAAGCCTGAAATTCCATAGGATTTTCTAAATTAAATAAAATGACCTTAAAACACTAATGTGTTTAAGGTCATTTTCCAAGGCCATATTGTTTTGGTGTATTGGAAGTGCCATTCTTCTACCTAGATAGATAAATTGAACTAGAGAATCCCATTAAATCCGCTACGGCGCTCGCTTAGTTTATATGGTTTTTCAATCGTTCAACATTGATAGTAATTAGAAAAAACCTTCCCTAACAAGTGAATTACAATTGCTCAACTATTTATTTCCCATAAGGCTTTAAACCGCTTTTTTTAACTTCGATTCGCCAAACCTCATTTTTAGACGACTCCGTCACATACAAATAACCTTTATGAAAAACGAGGTTGGTAGTGAATGTTCCCGTCTCTTCAGGTAGACGGATTACACCATATTTAAAACCACTCGCATCTAGTACGACAATTTCACCTGCTTGGAAATGCGCTACATACAGATTCCCCTCAGTATCGACAGCTAAGCCATCTGGTCCTATCCCACCTTCAAACTGACCAAAAACATACGGTACTTCACGTGCGTCTTTTGCAATCGCAGATGGTGCTGCGATAATTCGATTTTTGGTAAAATCGGAAATATAGACACGTTGCCCGTCAGCCGAAACGGCAATTCCATTCGGATAGGCAAGATTACTCTGAAAAAGCTGCAGTTCTGAATCCTTGCCCGGTGGTAAATAGAAAACCCGGCCAGTAGGGTTCGTTGCACTCGAATCTCCTGGTTCAGTAAAATAGAGTCCGCCCGCTTTATCGAAGACTAGATCATTAAGCCCTTTTAAAGGAGCACCTTCAAACGAATCTACAATGGTTGTCCGCTCTGATGTCTTAGTATTGAATGCATAGAGTTCTCCAGCATTATCAGTGACTATCAGGCGTCCATCCTTGTGGAACTTTGCCCCTACAGGAATGCTATACGGTTTACCAATTACAGTAACTTTATCCCCTTCAGCCTTCATGATTTCCCCGGTAGGCGGACTGACCATCCACATACCACCTTTCCGATCAAAATTAATACCTTCCATGAATCCGTGACCCGTGACAACCTTCTCCCATTCGCTTTCAGGATCTACAATTTCCGAAATCGTATGCCTTTCCTGAGGCGGCTGTGGGAATGTATGAGACACTGCCGCTACGACTGACCCTGCTACCAATATGAGAAAAAATAATACTGCTACGATTTTGGTTTTCATTCTATAACTCCCCCAGTTATTAGTTAATTGGTAATAATTAGTGTGAATCGTACAATTCTTTTAGACTAGATTTTCTTAGAAAAACACTGTGAAATCATTTGGTTAAAACTATCTTCTCTTTCGATTTGCACCCAAATAACATTTTCAATACTACAAGACTCCTACAGTAAAATACCGAGGAGTCCAAATAGATGTTACCCTTATTTACTGGCGGCAAAACTTTGTGCGACATCATAAATGAGATCCTCTTGCCCGCCAACCGCTTTCATCCGTCCTAGCTCAACCAATATATCTCTCTCATCAATACCGAACTTTTGGGCTGCAGCCTGTGTGTGTAGTAAAAAGCTGGAATAGACGCCCGAATAGCCCATTATTAAACCTGAACCTGTTACTTCCTGTGGACGCTGCATATATTTCGCGACTACATCATTTGCTACATCCATCGTTTTATACAGATCAATGCCTGTTTGATACCCTAAACGCTCTAGGACCGCAACCATTACCTCAGTCTGCGTATTGCCGCTTCCAGCACCTAACGCACGCAGACTACCGTCAATATAAGTCGCTCCAGCCTCAACAGCCGCCAACGTATTGGCCATCGCCATCGATAAATTATTATGGCCATGGAAACCGATTTCACACGATAAAGCATTCTTTAAAGCTTCTATCCGTTCCTTAACCTCGTTTGGTAGCATGTAACCAGCCGAATCTGTCACATATACAATCTCCGCACCGTAGCTTTCAAATAACTTTGCTTGCTCTACTAATTTCTCAATGGGTGCCATATGGGCCATCATTAAAAAGCCTACTGTTTTCAAGCCAAGTTCACGACCTAATCCGATATGCTGCGCAGCAACGTCTGCTTCCGTTACATGCGTCGCAACACGAACCATTTTCGCCCCTACTTTAACGGCATCCTGCAAATCCTCTTTAATGCCGATTCCGGGAATTAACAGCACGGAAACTTCTGCCGTTTTACACTCATCTGCCGCCGCTTCAATTAGCTTTAATTCACTTACCTTTGAAAATCCATATTGTAAAGATGATCCTCCTAAGCCATCGCCATGTGTCACTTCAAAATAGCGAACACCAGCCTGATCCAGACCCCGAGCCGTTGCACGTACTTGTTCCTCTGTAAAGGAATGTTGCATCGCATGACTTCCGTCTCGTAGAGTAACATCTAAAATTTCAATTGAGCGATTCGTCATTTTCATTCCTCCCTAAACATTTGCTGCTACCATTTTCTTTGCATATTCATTTGCAACCTTCGCTGCGGCTGCCGTCATAATGTCCAAATTCCCAGAGTAAGGAGGGAAGAAATCACCAGCACCTTCAACTTCTAGAAATACAGAAACTTTTTTACCGTCAAATTGTGGCACACCTCTTAAACGATAGCCAGGCACATATTCCTGTACCTCTTTTACGATTTGCTCAATTGACTGTTTAATTTCTTCTTCCTTACCTTCTTCTTCAACAAGTACAAGTACAGTATCACGCATAATCACTGGCGGCTCGGCAGGATTCAAAATGATAATCGCCTTCCCTTTTTTAGCGCCCCCAACTTGCTCAATTGCTTTTGCAGTGGTGCGTGTAAACTCATCAATATTTGCACGAGTACCAGGACCAGCACTTAAACTTGATACTGTTGCGATAATTTCAGCATATTCGACTTGACTCACACGATTAATGGCATGGACAATCGGAATTGTCGCTTGCCCACCGCATGTGACCATATTTAGATTCTGTTCGTTATGATACTCACTTAAATTCACGACTGGTACTGTAAAAGGTCCAATGGCAGCTGGCGTTAAATCGATCACTTTTTTTCCTGCTGCAATTAACTTCGCACTATGCCATTCATGTGCTTTGGCAGTAGTCGCGTCAAACACAATATCCACGAGCTCCAACTTTTCCAATAAGCCGTCAATACCATTGTCAATTACTTCATAACCACGGTCACTTGCTCTTTTTAACCCTTCCGAGCTCGGGTCAATCCCAACCATTACACTCATTTCAAGGGCATCACATCGTTCAATTTTATACATTAAATCCGTTCCGATATTTCCCGAACCGATAATCCCCACTTTAAGTCTTGTCATCTTCTATTCTCCACCCTCTGAAAATGAAATCGACACCGATCCTAGCCCTTCAAAATCCACCTTAAAATGATCTCCAGCTTCAAAAGTGACGGCTTTTGTCAATGCTCCCGCTAAAATCACTTCTCCAGCAAGTAAAGAGATGCCATACTCAGCAACTTCATTCGCAAGCCATGCAACTGCAGTAGCTGGATTTCCCATGACAGCTTCTCCCTTTGCCCCGTCTAAATACGCTCCGTTTTTATAAGCTTTCATCTCGACTGCAGCTAAATCTAGGCCATCAGCAGAAGTCTTCTGTTTTCCAATAACAGCACCAGCAGAAGAGCCATTGTCCGCAACTGTATCTTCAAATTTAAACTTCCAATCTTCAATGCGGCTATCAATAATTTCAATTGCAGGCACTACATAATCCGTCGCAGCAATGACATCCGCAGCTGTAACGTTCGGGCCTTTTAATCCTTCTTTTAAAACGAAAGCAATCTCAAACTCCACTTTTGGTTGTATGAATCGATCGATTGAGACTGTACTTCCGTCTTCATAAATCATATTATCCAATAAATGCCCATAATCAGGTGTTGTGACATTAAACATGTCTTGCATGACTTTACTCGTCAACCCAATTTTCTTCCCTTTGATCTTCGCGCCATTTTCAACCTTTTTGTTAATTTGATAGAGTTGAATTTGATAAGCTTCCTGAACGGAAATCGAATCCTTTGAAGATGTAAATGGTGCAATCGGCTTTTTATCCGTTTCTGCTTGTAACAATGCTTCAGCTGCTTTTTGAATCACCATATTTATCATCTCCTTACGAATTAACTAGCGCATCTTCAACTAAATTACGATACTTACCATTAAAGAAAATGAGTGGTTCTCCTTCTTCCAGCTTAATATCATTCACTTTGCCTATGAATAATGTGTGGTCGCCTTCTACATATTCGGAAACAACCGTACAGCTGACTTGTGCGAGTGCACCCGGCAATACAGGTACACCTGCTAACTGATCAAATACCACTTCGACGCCGTCTTTAATTTGTCCGGCAAATAGCTTGGAGAAATCTTGTTGATGATCCGCTAAAATATTCACTGCAAACTTTTGACTTTCTTTAATTCTTTCGAGTAAGCGCGCTTTATGGCCGATTGAAATTACCACAAGTTTCGGATCCATCGAGACAGACATGAAAGCATTCGCGGTCATTCCATAGTTTTCGCCTTGAAGTTCTGTCGTTATTACCGTTACACCCGTAGCGAATTTCCCCATTGCATTTCTAAATAGTCGATCATCCATTATAATTCCTCCTCTTATTTTTCCGTTTTAAGCTTTAATCGTCGGGTTATTTTCAGCATTTGCATCCATCTGATCTCCCCAATATGTGAATCCAACGTCCATTTCGTCTAATGTCCATACGATTGGTTCCCAGTCCGGTTCAAAAATCAAGTAACCATTCGTGAAAATTTCTACACGAAGTCCACTACCCGGGTCAATTGCATAAATGTACATGGCCTGTGAAATACCATGTTTACCTGGACCTTTGAATTCGATACCATGCTCTGTTAAAATATCTGCTGCACGAAGTAAATCTGACGAGTTATCTAACCAATACGAAACATGGTGAATTTGATTTGGCGTTGGAGATTGCGGGTCATAACTAACAGCGATGTCATGAACCAACGGCGTCACGCTTAACCATGCTCCCACCAAGCTTTTATCAGGTGCTTCTATACATTCACGCATTTTGAATCCTAATTTCTCCTGTAAGAAATCTGCAATGACATCTGCTTTAAGCGACGACAGTAAATTGACATGATCAATTCGTCGAGGTGAAACACCACGTGCCCATGATTTATATGTCTGGTTTTTTAATACAGAACGTTTAGATGGCTCTGCCAAAGTCTTCTCCATGTCATAATAGATTTCTAATGTATGCTCGCTCGGCAATTTAAATCGGATTGCACGACCTTGACCCGCTTCAGTACCTGCTTCGACCCATGTAACTGGTGTTCCTGATTCTTCAAGTAATGTTGCAAATCCTTCTACATCTTCGGGACGCTTCGTCCGCCATGCGATATGATCGAGTCGGGCTTCATCTCCAGCTTGAAGTGACATCGTATGGTGTTCAAAATCTCCCCACGCACGTAAATACACGACGCCATCAACGGTTTCTGTTTCTTCAAGCCCTATAATTTCTTTGAAAAACCAAAGTGACTTCTCTAAATCTGTTGTAATTAAAGCGAAATGACCTAATTTTGCGATTTCTGGTGCGTACATTCCAATTCCCCCCAAGTTTTCTATAATTTTTATTTGACACTACATTTGCACTGTAATTTATTACACAAAATACGTATTCGGTTCCATTCCACAGATCACTCGTCCATAGGTTTCTATTAAACTTGATGGCGTAATGAAACCGTGTAAATGCATCGTTAAGAAGTCACGGTAAATGAGCTGGAATAGATTGTTCTCATAGGCGAAAACTGAACCCGCCCCATCTGCCATTAAATCGATCGCTTCTTTACACAGTTGGTTGACATATCCAAAGTCTGCCTTCATTTTAATGGACTCTTCCATCGTAAGCTTTTGCCCTTTTTTCGAGTATTCGTCCAACATGTCAACTGCACGATATAGATGCAATTCAGCAGAATCGATTTTCAATTGCGCCTGTGCGACCTGCAAATGTGTAATCGGTGCTTCACTCATTTTGTTATAAAACGTATTACCGATCCCTGCCTTTTTCACACGCTCCATATGCACATCCATCGCAGCCTGTGCTAGACCAAGTGCAGGTCCTACGATGGAAAGTGTCAAGGACGGTACGAAAGGTGTTTGATATAGCGGTTCATCTTTTAGTTCGTCGATGATATAATGCCCTTGGGTCGCAAGGCGGTCCAGTGACACACGATGATCAGGTACAAAGACATTCTTTGCAATCACACTGTTACTGCCGGAGCCTTTGAGTCCGACTACATGCCAATCGTCTAAGATTTCAAGCTCGTTGCGTGGCACAACCATAATGGCCATCTCCATGCCGCCATTTCCGTCGTCTATTGGAAAACCGAAATAGCACCAGTCTGCATGTGGACTTCCCGAAACAAATGGCCACTGCGCTTCTTCTATTAAATAGCCACCATCCACTTTCTTAATGTCACATTTAATAGGTTTGAAATTCCCCGCCAGTACAACATCTCCGCCATGACCAAAGATTTCTTCTAATGCTTCTCTACCAAATGCATACGAAATCATATAATCACGAATATTACTTAAAGAGACAAACCAACCAGCCGATCCATTGCCACGTGAAATTTCAGTTACAACTTCGGTATATGTGCGCATATCCGTTTGATATCCACCAAACATTTCAGGGCGAAGGACCTTTATTAAACCTTCACTTTTTATTACATCGATTATTTCTTTAGGAAGATTACTCGTTTTATCTATTTCTAAGCTACGTTCCCTTAGCATTGGTATTAGTCCTTTTGCGCGTTCCCTTAGCATTGCCTTCGTATCTAGTACAGCTTGTGTCATTTTTATTCCTCCCTTGTAATGATGGTCTGTAATGCAGGAACCAGTAACACGATGCGCTCCGGCTAGCTTAGTTCACGAGGCTTGGTACAGCATTTCTTTCAAAAAAGTCTTTTGTTAGTTTGATAAACTGATCTTTTTGTTCCACTTGAGCCCAATGCCCACAACGCTTGAAAATATGAAGCTCTGCATTTTCTACATAATCCAACATATACAAGCTACTTTGTAGGGGTACAAATCGATCCTGATGACCATGGATCATTAAAAACTCATTTGTCATACGCTTCAATGCTGAAGGCGGCACGAGCATGTCAGATAAACTTGATTTTGTGAAGTTTTCTTCATATGATTTGCGAATATCAGGACGTGTAAACAACTCATAGCGTTCTGCCACAATCGCATCTAATTTTTCTTCCATGCCATCCAAGTCATACAGAAACCAGCTTAATAAGTTTTTAAATGCCTTTGGCGATGGATCCTTATGGAAGTTTGCTAATTTGGCAAGCTCAGGTGTCGGTTCAGTTAAACCTCCGCCTGCCCCCATTAATGTGATTTTGTCAATGCGCTCTGGTGAATGCATATTCATATGAAGCGCGATGACACCACCTAATGAGTTTCCAACAAGATGCACTTTGTCTAGTTTTAATGTATCCATTAGATCTAGTACTTGCTCAATGCGACGATTCATCCATTCCACACCATTTGCAGGATACTGTTCTGGATGGTCCGTATCCCCAAAGCCTAAAACATCCGGTGCAACAACATGAAACCTGTCCACGTAATGTGGTAAAACATCTTTCCAATTCGCGCTTGCACTAGCCCCTGGACCGCTGCCATGAAGGAAAATGATTGTTTCCGCGTTTTTTGTACCGCCTTCATGGATAAATGTTTCGTAGTTACCTGTTTGAACTCTACGTGTAGTAATTGACATAATTTTCAACACTCCCCTATTATGATTTGAACAATATAATACTGTTTTCTTGCTGTATGAACATGCTTAATCAGATAATTACAATCGTCTGAAATGCTAACATTTCAGTTAGAGCAAAATAAATGCCCTTTACACGTACTGCATTTTTCTTACAACGTTTCGTTGCGTACCTAAGTCAATTTCCCGATTGCGACTATATATGCTTGTTTCAATTAAATCGCCTTCTTTTAAATAATTGGCTAGACCTAACTGACGATTAATCACCTGCTGCTTTTCCTCATTACTTGCAACTAAGCTAGTCATGCAGTTCATTTCATCACTTGTTAACTGCATCGCTACTCCACCAGGTGTCCCAGTTAACAATAAATCGCCCGGCTTCAATTCCATAAGTTGTGAAAGCTCTGTTAAAGTCTCAGTTGGCTTAAATAATAGTTGGTCCGTATTTGCAGATTGACGAACCTTTCCATTGACCTTTAATTCCAGCTCTAAATCGTATAAGTAAGCGTATTCATCTTCATCCATTACGTAGAAGTAAGGGCCCACTGGACAAAATGTACGATAGCTTTTTCCCTTTAACCATTGAAGCTGTGTTAGCTGAACATCCCTAGCCGACACGTCATTTCCAATGACTAAACCCGCTATATATTCATGTAGATTATCTTCTGTCACTTGCATTTCACTCGTAATCTCTTTCCCAATCACCAAACCTAACTCAATTTCGTAATCGAGCAGCTGGACATGATCTGGCTGAATGATTGTTTCAAACGGTCCACAAAGTGAACTGTCTAACTTACTAAAAATCATATTAAAGGCTGGCCTTCCAGAAGACATGCCCGACTCTTTTCGATGCTGTGAATAGTTCACACCCTGGCAAATGATGTTTGCCGGTTTTGTTACAGGACTTAACAACTCAATTTCATCGAGTAGAATCATTTTGCCATTGTTCACTTCTAGTTTATTTTTTGCTTCCTGAATACCCAATTTTAAAAAGTCCGCTAACGTATCTGAATCATTGTCCAATGCAATAACTGCATTGTCATTGACTACGCCCCATTGAATTCGTTCGTCCTTTTGAAATCGTACAATTGTAGTCCCCAAGTATTTTCATCCTTTCAAATGAAGTGGGCTTGGCCATCGTGTTGCGAAATTATGCTAACGATGGCTCGTCCCTTTTCTCCCCGTTCCCCTGCAACAATGGATACTTTATCTTGTAATCGCTTCATTCTATACAACGCATAAAATCATTTATTCTATAGAAACCAGTACTTCTTCATTAGGCTTCGGCATTTTAACAGCTAAATACCAAATTAGTGCGAGTAAGAGCAACCCTACTGTACTGATTAATAATGGGAATCTTCCGATGTCCTGATTGAAAATGTTCATAATCACGCTGAAAGCGAATGGACCCATAATCCCACCAAGTCCTTGCCCTACTACGACTAGTCCAACATAGGATGTACCAGAATTTGGCGGTGTAGCTTCAGTAACGCGTGCAAACACCCCTGGTAATCCAATTCCCATACCTGCTCCAGCTATAATACTTCCGACAAAAATCATCGGTAAACTATGCGAGAAGTAACAGATCATCATACCTAATCCAGTCATTAACACGGCTGCTGGTAAATAGGAAATTGGCAGCATATGCTTAACTTTTCCAAACACAAAGCCTGCTAGTAAAGTTCCGAATGTAAAGACAGAAATCGCCATACCTGCTTCTGTCGCATTTCCTAACTGTTCATTTTGAATCACTACAGAAATATTTGTGACATATCCAAAAATCAAAGCCGAATAGAATACTTGACCTAATGTCACTCCATAAATGACTTTCGGAACTTTAACTTTTGCTTTCTTCACACCTGGTTCATGTCCAGGCCGTTTTGCCGGCTCAGGTAAAAACAGGAACGTTAAAGCTAAAATCCATATTGGGAATAAATACGTTAGGAACCCATATTGCCAACCATACGTATCAGCAAGAATTCCGCCACCTAATTGGAAGAAAATCGCTCCGATACATGCAATCGTTGAAGTTCCAAAACCAATCAAGAAATCACGTTCCCGATTATCGAAGAAATCCGAAATGATATCAACGGATAATGGAATCGTAATTCCAACGCCTAGCCCTAACAAACCGCGGAATGCAATGATTAACGGCAAGCTATCTAGGAAAAACGGCATTACTCCACCAATCATGAATAAAATTAGACCCGTAAATAAGAGCGATCTCT
Organism: Sporosarcina sp. Y1011; assembly: GCF_057669885.1. Lineage (NCBI taxonomy): Bacteria > Bacillati > Bacillota > Bacilli > Caryophanales > Caryophanaceae > Sporosarcina > Sporosarcina sp. Y1011. The sequence continues at coordinate 16,964 of NZ_JBYHFP010000018.1, forward strand.
TCTTAAATGTCCTGGAAAGTTTTCCATAAAACAAAGCAGGTATGATTTGCATTAAGCCCGGGAATGTTGCTACGAGCATTACAATCGTTGGATTATAATCTGGAAATGCTGCGATAATATCCGCCATGATTGATCCCGCAACACCAGCCGCGACATCTTGGAAAGCAATAATTACAATTAAAAATTTGAGGAAGTTTCCACTGACCCTTCTCTTCATCAATCTATCCCCTTTGTTTTTTAGTAAAAGCTTCCGGATAATGCATCTACAGAGAACCAAAATTATCTAATTGGCTTTGGAATCACCACATCTTTCAGATTGAGGATTTCGCAAGCAAGGAACAACCTACAAATGAAAACCCTTACATTCGATAAGTAAATAATAATCCCAATTTTCTATTTTCTCAACAACTTTAGAGAACTCCGTATATTCATTACTAAATTACAAGCGTTTACTATATAAAATTCACGGAAAAGATTGTCGACTGTTTTTCATTTGATAGATTCACCAACAAATAGTTTGTACTTTTCACTCACAGAATTGACAATACGATACAAGTGCTTCTCCATCACATTTCTTGCAAGCAGGACATCTCGGTCTTTTAATGCATAATAAATTATCCAATGCTCAATTTGTGATTGTTGCCTTAATTTCCCCATAAATACTTCGTCTGACATGCGAACATAATTCAAGTAATCCCAGTTCACACTATTCATCTTAAAAGCATATTCAAGGTTTGATGCTTTATAAATTTGAGTGTGAAAACTTGTATTCAATTCCTCATAATCACTCGCCGTTAAATGACTATTATCCATTTTCTCAACAGTCTTTAATAGCTTTGCTAACTGCTGATCATTGATATTTACCGTAGCTAGTCCTGTCATTAAAATATCTAACGTCGCACACACGAGGAGTCTTTCGTGAACATCTTGATGACTTGGCCTCTTAACAAACACACCAACTTGAGGCGTAATAGTTATATATCCTTCTAATTCAAGTTGCGTTAATGCTTTATGAATTGGCGTTCTACTCATTTCTAATTCCTTTGCCAATAGATGTATATCTATTGCCTGTTTCTCTGAAAACCGTCCCTCTACTATTAATTTCTTGATATATCTATAAGCTTCTTCTTTTTTCAAATTAACCATCCCCTTGTAAATTTGCTAACCCATTTTCACAGATCAATATCACCTATTGCATTTAGGCCATCCAAAATAAGCAATAGCTGAAAACCTTCGACTGGATCTCTTAAATCTTTTTGAATCAGTTCCTCAATCTTAGTGATTCGATACATTAACCCACTCATTGACAATGACAAGTCAGCCATTGACCGTTGTAGATTGCCACCATTGCTTAAAAAAACATGCATCGTTTTAAGAATTTCAACTTGTCTTGATGCTTTTAGTTCAAAAATAGCCTTCAATTCTTGCTGTCCTATTTTCCTGATTTCGTTAATGTTTTTCGAATTGATTAATGTCCCCATAATCCCAACGTCTTTATAGTGGCAAATTTCATCTTGCGACTTCATGCGAAGTGAAATTTGTGATTCCTCTAAGCTGTCTTGAATTTTATCGATATTATCTATGCTATTACTCACTCCAATTTTAAATTGGTAGGCTTGAAATGATTTCTTCAAGTGCTGCACTATTCTTTCTATATTCTCTACATAGTTCTCTGTTTTAGGGAGCAACAAGACGATATTTTCCTCGAATTGGCATATGAGCACTTTGTAATCTTGCATATCTAGAAATTTAATGATGGACGTTAGCACCGCTCTTTGCTCTATAACCGAAAGCAATCCATCTGGCTTAATCTGACATGAAATCGTTGCGATATAAAATGGCTGCTCAAAGTTAATACCAATATAGTAACCTTGGGAAATTACATTCGATTTCGAATTATATTGCTTCAGTAATAGTTGCTCTAGAAAATAGCCTTTCATTTTTTCCAGTGCTTCAAAACTGGTTTTCTCATTCAGAAAATATAATCCTGCTACATTAGCTGCTCGTTCAAGGAACATTGAATCACTTTCAACATATGAATTTTCATGTTTCAAATAAATAAATGTACAATAACCGATAATCTTTTTCTGCACGATAATCGGAGTAATGAGTCTTTCATGAATGGCTCCTTGAATAACGGTTGTCTTTTTAAACAATGGCAGTTCTTTATTTCTATTTTTTAACTTAAGAAAACTTTTTTTCAAATCATCAGTGACTTCTTCATATTGTTCCTCAGTTAAACCAACGTATGTCTTATTGTGAAATGTTAAATCCACAATTGAAATCGGAATCCCAAGTACTTCAAAAACCCTATTCGTGATGTCAAAAATATCATTTCCATCTGATACCATTTGTGTAAGAACACTATGGAATTTCGCTAGCTTTTCAATGTAATTTCTTTGCTCAAGCAATTGTTCATATGAAACTTTTAGTTCATCAATAATGTTTGGCTCATTATAAGAAGAGATTTCTTCATCCATCGAAGCGTCCCACTCTTCTTCAATGCGCATTTCATAGCGACACTCTTTGTCACCCATCGCTTTGCAATGAGTTTCTTTAACAAACATTTTCCGCTCACAAATTTTCGACATGTAACCGCTTGCAAAACCAGATAACATATGACATACAGGGGTATCTGAGATACCCAGGTTTTTTAGATGTTCATGGGCCTCGACAGAATCAATCCATTTCCCTGTTGCGTAAATATGTTTAAGTTTATTGGAGTCCGTCATTTCAATCTTTCGCTCCGACGTTACATTACTAACTTGTCCTGTGTTTAAATGTAATATCGACGCTTGTGTGATCAGTTCCTCAAAGTCTTTCGTATCTTTCATGGCTTCATTTGCATTCGTTTCCCCCAAATGCCATCCGTAACGCAATAAAAATCCTTTTGCACGCTGCACACCAAGATTTTCAATCAACTCTTTTCTTAACAATCCAAAGCTCGCAGATGTCATTAACACTTTTCTACTCTCAAAATATTCCGTCTCTTTTTCGAATACGTTCACTTTGATCACCCCTACTATAATTTTAGATTGTCACTTATTGTGCGATATAGATGGAAATCTTCTAAAAAGTGCGTAAAAATCATGATTTATTGATTTGTTATAATTTTACTTAGTAGTATAGCATGAGTAAAGGTCTAAGTATTCATTATTTTAGAATAATTAGTTTATAAGGAGTATTACTTCTTAACTATTTTGTTAGTAAAAAAAGGTGCCTGGCTCAGATTGTATGTCTGAGTCAAGCACCAAAATATGAAAGTAGCTGTTTAATGATTCACAAGCAGAGAGCTTAAAAGTTTACCAACGAGACTTCTAATTAGGAAATTTCATGTCGCATATTTATTTGCATATAACGCTGGAAGAAGGACTTGTATACCGCCATTTTTCACTAGACTATTTCCAGCCCGCTTTCGGCGAATTAATAACGATAACTTTACTGAGAGGTATGCGTGTCTAGAAGTGACTCCGTCATTCTAGACACACTCTTGGGGTAGGAATTGCAGTTCATTCCTCCCTTAGTCATCCTGTTGTGGATAATTGCCTGCCGTGTTCCTACAATATTCAATTGAAAAATGCGATTTCTTTGATAGAAAAGAATAGATTACTTTATATAAAGAATGCAAGTGCCCGAATATATAATTTCGGACACTCTAGCACATTGTATATTGTATTCTCTTCTTAATTTCAGTCAAAAAATATGCGATGCTTTATAAGTAACTCAACTTTCGTTCGTTTTTGATTAGCTAAGTCGTTGATCTTTGATATTACATGCGAACTTAACATGAGTAGGAAGCGTCGCCAAGCATATTTGGAGTGGTTTAGGAAACGGTAAACAGCGTCTTTGGCTTGGACTCCATCCGCCTATTTTGAGTCAAGTATTGGATTAAAGGAACTTACTCAGGTGCTAAAACTGAGATACTAATATTATCTTCAGGAATATCCTCGTTCACTGAATCCTCCAACGGCTTCGATTTCGTTTCTTCTCCTAATAGTATTACCATAATCATTCCAAAGAGCAGAACACCAGTAGTCATAATAAAAACTCCGCTAAATCCGTAAATCGGATACATAAAACCAATATAAATCGGAGCAGAAAGCCCACCTAATCTTCCAAATGCGGAAGCGCTCCCTGTACCAGTTGCACGAATAATTGTTGGGTATTGTTCAGGCGTATACGTATACATCCCGCCCATTGACCCTACCATAAATAACGATGTAAAAAATCCAGCAATTAAGATTTGTGTAGGCGAAGTAGCTTGTCCTAAAAAGATTGCGGCTACTGCTGCAAATCCTAAGTAACCGACGATAACCTTTTTTCTTCCAATTCTATCAACTAAAAAAGCGGCAGAGAAATATCCCGGAATTTGCGCCGTATATATAATGAGTGAAAACATGAACGACTTAGATATTTCATAACCTTCATTAAAAAGTAAGGTTGGCAGCCACGTAAAAAATCCATAATAAGAGAAAATAACGGAAAACCAGAGAGAAAATAACATAATCGTTCTTTTAATGTATCGCTTTTTAAACAAGGTCAAAACGTTCCCTTTGTCCTCAGTTGTTCGAATAACTGATGTCTCTATTGGCTTAGGAAGCTTTTTACCTAAATGATATTCGACATTCTCTTCAATTCTTGTCATTTCTTTGTCAGCTTCTTCTAATCGCCCTTTAGATTCTAACCATCTTGGTGATTCTGGCAGTACCCTTCTCCAGTAAAGAACTATAAAAATTGGTAAAGCGGTTATAATAACTGCAATCCTCCAGCCGTAAACAGCTGACATAGGAATAATAAAGAATGCAAGGACCGCGGCAGCTACGTAACCAAATGAATGGAAAGCTGTTAATGAAGCAACATATTTCCCACGGTATTTACTCGCGATCAACTCTGATAAGTATGGTGCAAGGATCGCACTTTCTGCACCTGTACCTAATCCAGCAACAACCCGCAACCAGAAAAATTGTTCCCAACTGGACGTAAGCGCACTACCGAGGGTTGCAATAGCATAAATAATGAGAGCCCACATAATCACATTTTTTCTCCCGAATTTATCCCCAAAATATCCAGCAAAGAAAGCTCCAAAAAAGTAACCAATTAATACAGAACTCCCTAAAACTCCAGCCTGTTGAGATGATAAACTCCAAAGCGCGATAACGGACGGTAAGATAAACGCGACCATTGCCATATCCATGGAATCAAACGAATTACCTAATCCAGTCCTAACCAATAACTTCCTATTGTACGGATTGTTAGGAAGTCTTTCAATTCTAGCATTAATATTTGCCAAGGTAATACTCCTCCTCTTGAAAAAGTTTATTGTTTTCGATCTAACTCACAGCAAAATGGAATCAAAGTTATCTTTATTATCAGCTGTTCCTCGGCTATACATAATATCGCTTTCAATTACCCCCTCAAGTGGAAGAAGATTCTAATGAACAAAATCTACTACTGGAACCTAGACTAGGAATTTAAATTAACTTTTTGGGGGATCACCTTTCATTAACTCTTCTCGATTATCTTTTAAATCTCTTACATTGCTAGATAATGCTGTTGTCAATATACATACTCTTCATTTCTTTATTTTCAAAAACAGTAGTCCCGCATCTATTACATTGAATATACAGTAGATTCCAAATAAAAGGTATACTAAGCATATATTAACAACTTTCATATTTCCAATACTTAATAGTATAGAGTTTTAATACTTAATAAGTATGGTGATTACATGTTTCGCCCCTAGTGGTGAATACCATGGATTTTTGATTAGTCATCATCTACTTCGCCACTTGGAATAGATCGAATAAAAAGGTATTAATTGTGTGCATCGAGTAAATCGCAGATGCTTAGATAAACTATACAAAAACTGTCATAACAATAATCCTATCATTTTTAAAAAGAATAAAACCACTCTATCTAATCAAAAAGACTTTGATCAAAAAGAGTGGAATAATATTTAATGATAATGCCATGATTCTATTCTTTTCTTTAAGAAAGTACTGGTATTTTTATCTATTCACCAATAGAAGACGCTCACTTTGAAGTAACCCTTGTTTCTATCGTTATGATGTAGTCGTTCAAATCCACTAGATTATATAGGATATCCCCTACTGTAACTAGTTACGCTTTTGCATTTGATGCTTCTCTTCATGTAAGAAGCGATCTATTCTATCGTCCCGAAAATCTTCGACACTTCTTGTAACTGTGTCTTTGGAGTGCGGCGGATGAACAAATATCATGCGATCATCAAAAAAAGTAAGTAGGGATGCGACAATTCGCATCCCTACTTACTTAAACCTCTCGATAAGCTTATATAAGTTGTCCAATTCGAAGCAATCCAATAACAACTATACAAGTAGCGCACAGTCTGTGTTCAAGTTATTTACTGGCTGATCAGCAGACCTGCTCTTTTGAACAATATTCTAAGGCAGTAACTTATTTATATTGGTTCGAATGCGTTTGTTTCTTCTTGGCCGCGGATGCAGTTGAGCGGAACTCAGCTTCCACTTTTGCATTCAGCCTGCGCTCAAAATATTTGCCGACGAGCCATAGCAAAATAATAACGACTACGACAATCCCTGTTCGGATTGGATTTGTAAATAATGCTTTAATGTCATAGCCAATATAGCTAATCATGAAAATCATGACGAATTTCCCCGCCATCAATGTGACTAAATAATTCTTTTTCTTCATATCCGACATTCCGGCTACAAGATTAACCAGTGCGGATGGAGTAAACGGGAAACAGAGGAAAAGAAATAAAGGTCCGAAACCGTTTCGCTCAACCCATTTGATCAACTTTTGGATACGTGCATTTTTTGTTAGAAATTTTAAAAATCGGTTACGTCCATATTTTCGGACGAGAAGAAAAACAGCATAAGAGCCTACCACAGTCCCAGCCCACGACAGCAGGAATCCATACCAGAGACCGTACGCTCCAGCATTTGCCATAACAAATGCGAATAGTGGAAGGAACGGCAAAAACGACTCGAGAAATGGCAAAAGCAAACCGAAAAGTGGTCCTAGTGATTTATAGTGCTGTGCTAATTCCATAATTTTGTCCGGATCCAGCCATTCATTCATCTGAGACAACCTCGCTTCAATTCAGTTTTCGTGTCATCTAATGTCCGTTATTTATAGTTTTCCTTTAATAGTGTCCATTTAAACCCTAAAGTATAGTATAATCGCTTAAATATACTTTGGGAAGACGTGAATCGCATATGAAGGATAACCAGTTTTCTGCCGGTCTAAAAGCAGGTACAAGCATTGCCATCGGATATTTCCCCGTCGCACTCACATTCGGATTGCTTGCAAAAACAGCAGGCCTGTCCATTGTTGAAGCGACGGCAATGAGTATGTTTGTTTACGCAGGCGCTGCTCAATACATATCGCTTAGCCTCATTACGTCAGGTGTCGATCCTATATTGATCGTCATAAATACATTCATCGTCAACATTCGACACTTTCTTATGACGGCTTCGCTCAATGAAAAGATGCAACCTGCTAAGAAATGGGTCAAATCGATTTATGCTTTTGGCATTACAGACGAATCGTTTACAGTGCTCGCGACTGGAACGAAAGGGAAAATCTCGACAGCTTTTGCATTTGGGGTTGCGCTCATCGGTTACGGCAGCTGGGTCATCTTCACAACAATTGGTCACATTATCGGCGCCAATCTACCAATCTTTTTGCAAGAGGCAATGTCAATTGCACTCTACGCCATGTTCATCGGACTGCTTGTCCCTTCGATGAAAGGAAATCGTAAAGTTGTTATGCTCGCTGCAGTTGCTGCGGCCATTCATTGTGCATTGTACTTTACAGGCGCATTGTCGACAGGTTGGTCAATCCTTGTCGCCACGCTGGGGTCATCGATTCTTATTGAAATAATCTATGCGCGGCGCGGTAAAACTGCTGAAAAAATGTATGTACGGGAGGAGGAATTCTAATGGGACCCACTTATTGGTGGATGCTCCTTGGCATGGCGCTCGTTACATATTTACCACGTATGATTCCGTTGACTGTTTTAGACGGCAAAGAATTACCGCCAGTCGTTCAAGGCGTCTTACGCAACATTCCATACGCTGTTCTGGGTGCCTTAATTTTTCCGGCGATCCTGTTCGTTCAGGAAGGAAATATCCTATTTGGTGTACTTGGAGCGGGAGCGGCATTTCTAATCGCTATCCTAGGCGGTGGTCTCATGTCGGTTGTTCTAGGTACGATTGCTGTGCTCGCGGTCTATAGTTTGTTTATGTAATGATTGACCGCTTGGGTGCGGTCTTTTTTTATGCTATGTTAAGGATAAGGTTGATTTATCCAAAATGGTAGAATGACGCCTGTCCTACAAAAAATAGTTAAAATTAGTGATGAATCCCAAGACTTCACGGATAAAAGCAGGAGGATGAAATGATGAATGAATATGGTACACTACATGAGTCAAACGGTCGTTATGCTTTAAGATTTGAACGGTTTTTCCCTTATAATCCAGAAGATGTTTCCCTAGTTATTACGAATCCCAGTTACTTCTCCCAATGGTATCCTTTCGCAACAGGCGAGATGGATCTCAAACTTGGTGGCAAGATTGCCTTCGATGACGGTGAAGGAACGACATATAATGGTATCATTACAGAGTTAGACAAGCCATATTTATTTGGTTTCCGTGAAGTTGATGATCTGATAAACATTTCATTGCAAGATGAGGATAAAGGCTGTCGAATGATCTTTACCCATACTTTTAACGATGATTCATGGGCAGTTAATACTGCAGCAGGATGGCATAGATGTCTGGATGTATTGGCACAAATCGTCAATGGTAAATCAATTAAGTGGCACGATAACGCAACTAAACTGCGTAAAATCTATAGTGAAGCATTTAATATGGAACGTTAAAAGAATATAAAATGTTATTCCATTATAGGGAGCTTTACTTCAAGAAGGAGTAAAGCTTTTTTCTTATTGAACTAAAGGGGCAGTTTAATTCAAGAAAAAAAGTTTTTGCTACTCCTTTTTTTGATTTAGTATTGATATAAATTGAGAACTCTGAGGGGGAATTAATTTGAAAGTTAATTTAAGAACAATACCTATTGATAAAAAAGAAATTCAATACACACATATTGAAAACGGAAGTTCAGTTGTTTGTTTTATGTTTTCTGGGGTGGGATACACTTATGAGAAGCCTTTATTTTATTATTCAACAATGACGATGCTTCAGAATCAATATGATGTAGTCCATATTCATTACTCTTACGAACAGAATATATTAAAACTTCCTGTGGAAGATATCACAAAGATTATGATTAATGACGTTAATCCCATCATTGCTAAAGTGCTTGAAAATCATCAATACCAAGAAACTATGTTTTTAGGAAAATCACTTGGTACAATTCCTATTATCAATGGACTTATGAAAAGTGATATGTATATGAATTCCAAAATGGTTTTGCTAACACCCTTATTAAAGTTAGATTCAATTATTGAATCATTATTGAACTGTAATCACTCAGCCCTCATTGTTATAGGGGAAAAAGACACTCATTTTATTCATGGCAGGGTCGAAGAAATTCAAAATAAAACAAATATAAAAATTCAAAAATTACCCTATACTAATCACTCTTTAGATATTGAACCATTTAATACGGTAATGTCTATCACAACCTTAGAAGCAGTAATGAAAAGATTAAACCAATTCTTAATAGAATAACCCTTGTGAACTAACGAGTGCTTTAGTTTAAGAAAAGGCTGCCTTTCATGGGCAGCTTTTCTTATTGCGTAATGGAGGTAACTATTTCCGTGAACTGGCGTTATGTTAACGTAAGATGCATGGCGTTAACAAGGTCGTCTAGCGTTCGAATTTCTTCTTGCACTAACTGTGTGAGGAACAAGTTACAAAAAGAATAAAAGCAATTAATTGGAGCAAAATACCTGCAAAGTACGATAAAAGAAAGTAGGTATTGATTTGAGAAAAACCCTTGTGATTACCTGCCTTATTTCCTGTCTTATTATCTTTATTATTTTACCCACACAAGCTGAGACAGAGAGTACACGATATGAAATGACACTTGAAGATATAATCTATACATTTTTATCACCGTTAGAATCAAAAGCAATTAAGGAACATTTTGGAAACGGTAAGTTATCCTTTTTTTGTAAATTCATTGAGGTCAAGACGAATCCAGATATGGAGTATAGATACGAAATAACGTATCAATTCTTAACGTATGAAAGAGCAATAATGCCTCCATATCATTTGTTTACTTTAAAGGTTGAGAACAAATCTAGAATAGACTGGGTTATTAAGGATGTAAAAGTAAGAAAATTAGCCGAGAATGAAGATTATACAAAAGAGTGTAGGAATCCAATAAGATAATCATATATTAGGGAATGTACATATAAGCAGATACTTCCCTAAGTATCCTTCTTCAACTAACGGAGTGCTTTAGTGTAAGAAGCTAAGTATGAATATTGTGAAATGCTTACTATAGTTGAGAGGAATTTAGATATGTCTAAATTTTTTTATAATGGAGAGAGTTTTTGGGATGAAAAGGAACCACCTGTTATTGCTGAAGTAATACTAAAAGCAGAGAAAATGTTGGGAATAAGGTTTCCCGAAGAATATACTTCATTACTTAAAGAAAGTAATGGAGGTACATTATGCTATTATTATGTGGATAATGAAGGTTTTGATGAATACAACATGCCGGAAATGGCAGGAATTGATTTTGAAAATCCAGGAGAGGGGATATTCTCCTTTTGCAATGATATAAAAGAATATTCACTTCCTGAAAGCATTGTATTACTTGCTTGGGAAACTTATCCTCATTCTTGTTTTGCACTTGATTATACACATTGTACAGAAAATCCACCAGTAGTGTATTTTTATGAAAATTATCCTGAAGAGGGGATAGTTTACTCTAAAACAATCGTTTCACCTACTTTTAAAGAATTTTTGAAAATATTATTTTATCGACCACTATTAACCCCATCGCAACTTAAGACAAGTTGGAATAGTAAAAATAAGACAGAGTAATCTACTTCAACTAACGGGTGCTTTAGTAAAAACTGAAGAATAAAACATATGAGCTCGGAGATACATTTCCCGGTTCATTTTTTATGTGCATTTTTATTACCTATTTGCTTTTCCATGCTCTAATCGCTTTCCAATTTCCTATTATCAGTATTTTGCTCGGGATCGTAGCCACCCATGATTAACCGCATTCCCTCTATTTCATTCCACAAGAAAACCGCTTCTATACAAGCGAGCGGTTTCACGATTCAATCCTCTTCTTGGTGTTGTCTTGCAATCTTCACCATTCGTGTTGCGTACCAAAACCCGACAGTGAGTGACAGCGCGTCTGCCACGTAAAGCAACCAGTTGTGCGTGTAACCCGCGTAGACCGATGCGGCAATCAAAGCAACCGTCAAAATCAACCCCACAATGTGATGAAAAGTCACGCGGGTAAATAATATAACAAGAAGTCCCGGTAGAAATAAGGCGAGCATCAGTTTAGTTTCAAGTGAATCCATTTTACACATCCCTTTCCGAGTGGCCTCGCACCCGATTACCGAACGACGAGAAGTCCAAGTCGGTGATGGTCGTGCCGGTAGACAACCTGCTGCATAAGCCGTACTTCTCCATTGCGGTCAATCACTTGCAACCGACAATGTGCAGCGTTGAGCTGGATTGCATCATATAGTTCTTTTTCATTGCTAACCCGCAGTCCGTTTACAGTTCGGATACATTCTCCGGGCAACAGACCCATTTTTTCACCCGGTGAACCCGGTACGACGCCTGCTACGACGACACCTGCGGGACGAGGAGCTACTGCAAATCCGCCTCTACGTTCCCCAAGGTAAGCATGTATGGAGATGCTAGCCCGGCAAACGACTCCGATTAGTAGAGACAACCAACCGAGCATGGGCAACCACAGTGCAGCGAGTCCTATAATGATAACCGCTGTGCCTGTCCAAACGACGGCACGGCCAATTTTAGGATATAAAACATCCGGATACAATGTACGCGCTACTTGTGAAAACCCAATGATTACTGGCACAGGAACGAAACTGAATGCATTTCCTCCTAGTGTAAACTGCGGCCAATAAGGGACAACGGACGTAATCATATCTCCCGGAACGAGAAAGACAACTGGCAACAGCCACAGCCGCTTCGCCTTGAAGGCAGCGGCCCGAAGTCCACGGTTCGTATGCATCAAGAACGGTGACGCATAGCGGACCGAATGACGACTTATGAGTTGTCCTTCTACAATTAATAATAAACCGGCAATAACCGGAATCGTTACAGCGAGGTCACCTAGCAGGTCTGCTTGTCCCGGAGACCAACCTCTAAAAGTGAAATCCGCCATATACTTTTCCATGAAATACAGGGCGAAGAAAGCCACTGCTGTAAAATAAATAGGTGAAGTGATTTTGTAATAGAAAGAAAGCAAGCCAACGAGCGCGGCTGCTGAAAACAACACCAACCAACCCGAATCCACTGACAATCCTACTCCGGATATCAAAACAGACAAAACGAGCGCATAAGGCCACGATTCGGCTAATAGCTTTTTCAATTCGGTTAAACCTGGTAATAAACGAACTTTGAAATTCCGGCGCTCCTTCTTAACACGGAAATACCCGACAGCGACTGCTGTAAAAAGCGCAGCTATAAATAATGGATTTAGGAAAAATAGCCCTAGCACCTCTACTATGTTCAACATCATTTCCTTAGACAAATCCGTCACCATCCAATCTGACACAACTTCATTCTCTCATTGTACCAAAAGTTTGGTATCCAATGTGATTGCGAATGGAATTTTCATAAAATGGGAGATTTCGCTTATAGCTGAAGCAGTACATTCTATATAGATCAAAAAAACTCCCGACGGCTTGCGTCGGGAGCTCGTTGTTACTTCGTCAACATTTTGTGGTGTATATAGCCAATTGCCATTTGCAGTTGTTCGTCATTTTTCCGTTCAGTTCTGAATGCTTCCACTTTATCTTTCAGTTTCGAGAAAAATAGTCGATCCATGGTAGACACCACTTCCACTTTGGCATTGTCGCGAAATGCACGAACAGCGCGTGATGTTGATTCGTCATAGAATCCATCTGTCCGGGCCACGCTATAACCTAGTCCTGTCAACAACTTCTGAGCATAAGCTACATCATCGTGGTAGTCACCTTCTGTGTAAATTTCTGTTACGAGTCGGATGTGCTCACTAAATAATTCACTTTGAACAACTTCGAGTTGCGCTGTTACACCTTTAGCATGAATCCACTTCTTTTTCGGCGTCAGCCATTTATGCGTAGACAACTTCATTTCCCCGCCATTCGACAAATCCATCGTTTCTTGAACTGTCCCTTTTCCAAAACTCGTTGCACCGATGATGTAACCTCTTTTTAAATCTCTCAAAGCGGCACTCAACACTTCACTCGCGGAAGCACTGCCTTTGTCTTGCAGCAATACAACGGGTATCTTTTTCAGTTTTTCATCATAAGCCAATTTCTCTGAGTTTTCGGTCGCTAATGGCTCTAGGTTTCCAGCTGCATCTTCCATATAGGCGAAAATTGTATCATCTTCCACTAAACTGTCTATGATACTGCCGACAGCATGGAGATATCCACCCGGATTCCCGCGCACATCGATAATCAGCGACCCCGCTCCGTCACTAATCAGCTTATTTGTTGCATCCAGCCATTCTTTCGGGCTTTCATTGCCAAACATCGTAATCGATATGTAACCGATCTTCTGTCCGCGCTCTTCAAGCACTTCAGTTGCTACAGTTTTCACGGAAATGCTGTCTCGCATGACGGTCAGTTCAAGATGTTTATCCAAATCTGGTCTGAAGATTGTCAGGGAAACCGCTGTCCCTTTCTTACCCCGTATGCGCTGTACAACGTCTTGTAGTGATTCTCCATCGATGCGCTTGCCATCAATGCGGACAATTTCGTCATATGGCCGCAATCCAGCTTTTTCTGATGGTGAACCTTTAACAGGTGCAACGATGATAAATTTTCCATTTGAACGTGTAATTTCAGCACCAATTCCGATACGTTCCCCTGCGAGTGACTCCTTATGGGCAGCTGCCTCTTCCTGCGTCAGATACGATGAATACGGATCTCCGATGACATCCGCCATTCCGCGAAGTGCACCCTCAACCAACCTGTCCTTATCCACAGGGTAAACGCCTTTCTCTTTGATCACGTCAAATGCTTCGTCAATTACTGGAAATGATGCACTAATGGCCCCTTCCTCTATTTTCCCACTTCCTTCTCCTGCACATCCGTCTAACAGAAGAAAGACGACCGTCGCCAAAGCGGCCAGAATCAAGAATAGCAAAAACCGGCTTCTCCGCATATTGCAATGTCCCCTCCTTTGTCCACTATATGAATGGAAAAGGAACATTACGACAGCAGAAAACCGGTAACTTTAATCTGAATTCTCTATAATTGTTTCCAATATCTTTTCATCCATCGGTCCGACGACTCTTTGACTAATTTTCCCGTCAGTCCCGATGATATAGGTCGTTGGAATGATGGCGACTTGATAGGCATCCGAAACGGTACCCTCGCTATCTAGCGGAATTGGGAACGTCAAACCGTAACTTTTGATGAATTCTTCAACGCCCTTCATGCCACGCCTTTCTTCCGTCGTCATATTGACCGCAATGATTTCAACATTGTCGGATTCCTTGTTTTTCTCGTAGTAATTTTGCATATGTGGCATTTCTGCTTTACATGGCCCACACCAAGATGCCCAGAAATTTAAAATCACTTTTTTTCCCTTATAATCGGATAGCTTGATAGTCTCTCCAGAAGGCGTGGCAAGGTCAAAGTCAGGTGGAGTTTGACCCTTTTTCAAACCAGGCAATGCATCCGTTGAATTGCCATTTTCATCAATCAGATGATTGGTAATCGGTTTTACAGTATTCGTATTTGACTTCACCATAATGATAACCAATGTGCCAATAAGGAGCGTGGCGATTAGTATACCTAACGTTTTTTTATTCATGTCTGATCCTCCAATTTACCTTTTATACGGCTTTTCTGCAAAAACAGTACCGTAAAGCAGACACCAATGAGTAATGTAGAACCGAGCGGTGTCTCAAAAAGTCCCGTCGGTTGGATGGCAGCTACGAAAACGTGAACCGCCATGAACAATAGGATAAGTTGAAACGACCAATTTTCCGCTTTTTTGCTAGTAATCCAGAAAAATAGAGTAAATAGCACAAAAATAGCAACCGTCATCACTTGCACAATGAGCGCACCTTCATTCAAAAAGACCATCATCACTTGAAATACGCCTTGAATTAAGACAGCACCAGTAAAGAGCGCTCGAATTCCATCTACATCCAACCGACCCTTTTTCATGTCCCATAAAATCTTTCCTAAAATAAAGAAGAGACCTAAGTAAAAGCCAACAATCCCTCCATGGAAATAAACAAACGCGAGGGGAGAACGCAGAATCGAATCGAAATCAGTAATGAATAGACTTAACTTCCAAACAATTACTAAGTAAAAGAATGCATCCCCGATGTGACCTGCATGGACTTTCCCAAAACGAACCCGAATTAGAGTATATGCGAAAACAAATGCTGCAATGAGGGCAATCCAAGACGACGGCATACTCAGGCCACCCAGGGTGAAATATGTAGTAATTGGCATCCGCGCAATACTCCTTCGACTATATTAATACTACAATGGTATATAAAAACCGGTATGAAAGCTATCTATCGAATTGAAAATAGACAAAAAAAGTCCGCCTAAGATTCTAGGCGGACACAATTGATTAGAAAGAAACGTAACGTAACGGATTCACGGCACTTGGTCCATAGGCTGACCAATTTCCGACATGCATTTCGAAATGCAAGTGAGATCCGGTTGATGCACCTGTAGACCCCATACCGCCAATGAATTGACCTTTGGAAACTTGTGAACCAGCGCCTACGCCAATGCTAGATAAATGAGCGTAGACTGTTGTGAAAATTTGACCATTGACGGAATGCGTAATCATAACGACATTTCCGTATGTGCCCATTGGACCTGCGTGACTAACAATACCGTCTCCTGCAGCCACAATAGAAGTTCCTACACTATTTGCAATATCAGCTCCACGATGCTGTTTTTGCGTACCGTAGATTGGATGTGTTCTCCATCCGAATGATGATGTGTACGTTCCGGAAGCAGGTTTCGTCCAAGTACCGTTTGATACGGGTGGAAGATAAGAAGATGTGCTTGCACTACTTTTACTTGTGCTATTACTTGTATTCGCTTTTGCTTTTGCTGCCGCTGCAGCTGCCGCTTCTGCTTCTGCTTTTACTTTTGCTTTACGTTCATTTTCAAGTTTGCGAGCAATTTCAACGAGACGATTTTGCTCAGCTGAAATCTTACTTGCAAGCTCTTCACTCACTTTATATGTTTCATCTAAATCAGATTCAAGCTGACTCTTTTCGTTAGCCAATTTCTTTTGTTCGGCTTCCAATTGATCAATCAACTTATCCTTGCTACTCTTTTGCGCCAGAAGTGAGTCCTTCAACGCTTGAAGTTTTTCTTTACTCGCTACTTGTTCCGCAAGCTTTGATTCGACAAGTGCTTTTTCTTCTTCAAGCTGTGCAATATCATTCGCTTGTTGTTCCATAATATTACGGTCTGCATCCATCAATGATGTAACAGCGGAAAAACGGTCGATGAAATCTGCAAAGCTGTTTGCACCGAGGAGAACGTCAAGATAGTTGACTTGTCCGCCCTTCACTTGCATCGCGCGTACGCGGTCACGCAATACTACATCACGTTCTTCAATTTTCTTTTCAAGGTCAGCGATGGAAACGCGCAATGCGTCGATTTCATCTGTCGTTTTGTTTATCTCAGTGACGACACTGTTAATTTTTTGATTTGACTCTTCTATTTTCGCATTCAATTCCAAAATTTGATCCGTTATATTTTCGATCGTTGTTTTCTTCGTTTTTATTTCGGAATTTTTTTCATTGATGCCCGTATTCAATTCGTTTTTCTTCTGGTCTAGTTGTTTCTGTTCTTCTTTCATGTCATCCAATGGGTTTGCTGTAACGCTCGCTCCACTAATAACGGTTGACAAGAAAACAATCGCAAATGCACTAGAAAGCAACTTTCTGTATTTACTCAATTTCTCAGTTCCCCTTTCAAACTCTCTATATATGGTTCAGACGTTAAGGAATTTACGAACAGACATGAAACTGCCCCAGATGCCAATGAAAATACCCATGAAAAGAATAAGTCCATTTAACTGGTAAATGAAAGGCGTTGTATTCAGCAATTGGAAGAGTTCTCCTTGCAGTCTCGGTTCCCAATGTTCATAAAGTTTGTAATAGGATATAGAAATGATAACCATCGGAGCAAGAGCACCTAAAATACCAAGCCAAATCCCTTCCAAAACAAACGGAATACGTACAAAGTTGTTCGTCGCTCCAACTAATTTCATGATTTCAATTTCTCTTTTTCTTGCCACAATCGTGATACGGATTGTATTCGAGATGAGGAACATCGCCGTGAATAAAAGAGCCAATATTAATACGAGGCCGATATTGCGGCTTGTGTTCAGTACATTGAAAAGCTTTTCAACCTTTTCTTCACCGTATATGACCTCATACGTGTAGTCATATGTATCGATTTTTTTAGCAATGGTCGCAGTCTTCTGCGGATCCTTTGCTTTTACATACAAAGCATCGCCGAGAGGGTTACTTTGTTTATATAAGCTAAGCTCATCGCCGAATGATTTAATCATCTTGTTCAATTCCTGGTCGCGCGAAGAATAGACGACTTCGAGGATTCCAGCTGTCGAGCGTACTTTTTGTTCCAACTCTTTAATTGCTTTCTCGTCTGCTGCAGGATCTGCAACGACTTTAATTTCAACGTCATTTTCAATATTGTCAGCCAATTGATTTAAGTTCATCATGATAACGATGAATACGCCAACGAGTAGAAGAGTAACAGTGACGGCACTGACTGATGCAAATGTCATCCAGCTATTACGGCGAATGCTTTTGAAACTTTCGCGCACATGCCGACCGAAAGTTCTAGCCTTCATAGTACTCACCTCCGTATTCATCACGGGTAATGAGTCCGCCTTCAATAGCAATAACGCGGTGTTTTATCGCATTTACAATCTCCCTATTATGGGTGGCCATGACAATCGTCGTTCCACGAGCATTAATCTGTTCGAAGATCCTCATGATCTCCCATGATGTTTCAGGGTCTAAATTTCCTGTCGGTTCGTCTGCAATGACAACCTTAGGTACATTGACGATTGACCTTGCGATGGAAACACGTTGTTCTTCCCCACCTGACAATTCATTCGGAAACATCCGCGCTTTTTGCGTGAGTCCGACAAGCCCAAGGACATCATTCACTTTTTTCCGGATTGATTCGGGGGATTCTTCGATAACTTCGAGTGCAAATGCCACATTCTCGTAAACATTCAGTTTAGGTAATAATTTGAAGTCTTGAAAAACGACACCAATCTGCCTGCGTAAATGGGGAATACGTTTATTGCGAAGTGTGGCAAGGTTTATACCATTGATGATAATGTCTCCGCTAGTAGGTGCTTCTTCACGGTACATCATTTTAATGAACGTTGACTTACCGGCTCCACTTGGACCGACCACATACACAAACTCTCCCGGATCGATTTCAATGTTTATGCCATTTGCTGCAACGACGCCATTCGGGTACTTTTTGTAGACATTTTTCATCACAATCATTCTAAAACCACCTGATTATTAATATCTCGCTTTTTTTCCAATAGCCCAATTATAGCATGATTCGACTCTATAAACATTACAGTTGTGTTTCATTTGAGACTTGAAAACTATGTCGGTAATGTTCTTACTTATTACTAATGACATAGCCGTAAAATGTGACAGAGTAACTAACTTATTTGTACTATTCGATCTTTACGGGGGTAATTCCTCCTTTAAAGTCAATTGTGTAACGTTTGTTTTTGTCTATTGCTGTATATGTATACGCATTGTTACAGAAGTATGTGGTTGGGGTGATTTTGAATGTAGTTGTGTGTTGTAATTCGCGTGTTGATTATCCATTCAATTGCATAACAGGCTGGCGAGAAGGGTTTGTCGGTCGCTGTTTTCACTGGACTATTTTCGGTTCGCTTTCGGCGAATTAATCACGACCGTTTTACCGGGGGGGGCATCTGTTTCTAGAAGTGACTTAGTCACTTCCAGAAACACATTTTTCGCTAATCCTGTTGTGATTAATCGCCTGTCGCGTACCTACAATCTTCAAGTGAAAATTGCAGCTGCTTTGAAAGAAAAGAATAGATGGTTTTCTATAGAGTGTGTAAGTGCCCGAAGATGCAATTTCGGGCACTCTTGCACGCTGTATATTACCATTCTCTGCTAGCCTTTTAAGAGATTGATACTTTCTAATAATATAATAGAGAAACTATAGCAGAAGGCATGAGAGGCCAAAATTGTATCTTTGGCCGCTACTCTCTAGATTAGAATCGAGCTATTCTTTCGTCCCGAAAAGCGACGATACTTCTTGTACTATTGTATTTGGAGAGCGTCGGATGAACAAGCGCCATACGATTACCGAAAAAATAGGCAGGGATGCGACTTTGTCGCATCCCTGCCTATTAAAACATTTCGATAATGATATAGTAGTTTGTTCGATTCAAAGCGAACCAAAAGTAATTTTACAAGAAGGTCCCAGTGTGTACTCAAGTTATATACTGGTTCTTCCTGGTTATTCAACAGATGTGTTAGGAATTCGACATTGAATCATGAACTCCTACTCAAGCACAAAAAAACCGCTGTCAGGAAAAACCCTGACAACGATTTAATTTATAACCTTATTTTTTCGCTGCAAGCCATTTAGAAACTGCGTCGATTTCTGCTTCATCTTTAATAAGTCCGCCTGGCATTCCGCCTTGACCGTTAATGATTACGTCTTTGATTTCAGATTCGGACAAACGTGAACCTACGTCACTAAGTGCAGGTGCGCCTCCAACACCTTCGAGGTTACCTCCGTGACATGTGATACAGCTTGTACTAACCACTGCTTCTGCATCTACTGAAGCTGTTTCACTACCTGTATCCGTACCTGTGTCTGCTTCGTCTGCTTTATCGTCGCCGCCGCCACATGCGCCGAGGACAAGTGCAGCTCCGAACATAACTGCTAAAAACTTGTTTTTCATTTTTCTTACCTCCATCTGTTAATTGTTATACTTCATACCACAGTATACCAAAATAAAATACGTTTGAATCACCTGACGGCTTACCGATACTTACAAAACGATGACAATTACCGCATTTTCCGTCTTTTTTCGTCGACGACAGGCAAACAAACAGCAATTCCTGTCTATATCTTTTACTATACACATAATTGAATGCTTCAAAACCTGTTTGCTCAAAAAAAGCGCACCGAAGTGCACTTCATTTCCTTCCATTCAATTACGAAATACGTGACCTTAAAAAGGCATTGATGAACAAATCGATTTCGCCGTCCATGACTGCACTTACGTTTCCTGTTTCTGCACTCGTACGGTGATCTTTCACCATGGAATACGGATGGAAAACGTATGAACGAATCTGACTTCCCCAACCAATTTCTTTTTGATCTCCCCGTATTTCAAGAAGACGCGCTTCTTCTTCTTCGACCCGGATCTGGTAAATCTTCGCTTTCAATAAATTGATTGCACGATCACGGTTTTTAATTTGCGAACGTTCGGTTTGGCATGTAACGATTGCACCTGTTGGTATATGTGTCATACGGACAGCAGAATCTGTCGTATTGACGTGCTGACCACCCGCACC
Organism: Sporosarcina sp. Y1011; assembly: GCF_057669885.1. Lineage (NCBI taxonomy): Bacteria > Bacillati > Bacillota > Bacilli > Caryophanales > Caryophanaceae > Sporosarcina > Sporosarcina sp. Y1011. Next base: position 37,762 of record NZ_JBYHFP010000018.1, read on the forward strand.
GCTTGAACGGTACGTGTCGATTTTGACGTCTTCCATTTTAAGGTCAATGTCTACATCGCCTTCGAACTCCGGCATTACTTCTATAGAAGAGAATGACGTATGGCGACGGCCTGATGAGTCAAACGGAGAAATCCGAACGAGACGGTGAACGCCTTTTTCCGCTTTTAAATAACCATATGCATTATGGCCTTTAATCGATAGCGTTACGGATTTCACGCCGGCTTCATCCCCTGCTTGGTAGTCGAGTGTCTCGACTTTAAAGCCGCGATGCTCAGCCCAGCGTGTGTACATGCGCAGCAGCATGGATGCCCAGTCTTGGGATTCCGTACCACCCGCCCCCGAATGGAGTTCAAGCACTGCATTGTTACTATCGAATTCATCGCTCAGAAGCATTTGCAATTCAAAAGCATCCAATTTTTTCTTGAATTCTTTCAACTCAGCCACAAGATCTTCTTGCATCTCTGCATCGTTTTCTTCACGCAAGAGTTCTTGTGTCATTTCAAGGTTTTCCTGTTCATCTGTTAACTCTGTATACTCGCCGACAACGTCTTTCAACGCGTTTGATTCGGAAATTACTTTTTGTGCAGCTTCCTGGCTATCCCAGAAACCGGGCTCCAGCATTGCTTCATCTAACTCTTGGATTCGTGCCTCTTTGTTTTCTAAGTCAAAGAGACCCCCTAAAGTCCGCTAATTTCTTAGCTGATTTGTCGAGCTCGTTGCGTACATCGGATAATTCCATCATAATAGTTTCCTCCTGAATTTTGAGTTGCTAGGTAGCTTACGCTTTGCCGTGGCAGTTTTTGTACTTTTTTCCACTGCCGCATGGGCATGAATCGTTGCGTCCGATGTTAACCGCACGTCGTACTGGTTTCTTGCGTACTTGCTCGCCATCCTCTTTCGGATTAACGGCTTGCGCTTTCACTACTTCCTCACGCTCAAGGTTGTCGCGAATTTCTGCCTTCATTACGTATTTCGCTGAATCATTTTCGATTGAAGCGACCATTTCCTCGAACATTGCAAACCCTTCCGACTGATACTCACGGAGCGGATCGGATTGTCCATAGGCGCGTAAATGGATACCGTGACGTAATTGGTCCATTGCATCGATATGATCGGTCCATTTCGAATCAATGGCACGAAGCAGGACAACTTTTTCGAATTCGCGCATGCGCTCTTCCGACATTTCCACTTCTTTTTCATCATAACGCTCAATGACCGCCTCATGAATGAATGCCGTCAATTCTTCAACGGATTTCTCTTGCATACTAACAACTGTCACACGGCCATCAGGAAGCAAGTTGGCACCTAGGAAATCTTCGAGCCCCTTTAAGTTCCAATCTTCTTGTTTTTCTTCTGTCGTATGAATTGCCACTGCATTGCCGATGACATTTGACAACATTTTTTCTAATACTTCACGGATGTTTGCAGACTCCAGAACTTCATTACGTTCTTTGTAGATGATTTCACGTTGAAGACGTAGCACATCATCATACTGAAGCAATCGTTTCCGTGCATCGAAGTTATTCCCCTCTACCCGTTTCTGTGCAGCTTCAACCGAACGCGATACCATTTTCGATTGAATTGGCGTCTCGTCGTCCATACCAAGTTTTGTCATCATCGATTTCATCTGATCGGAGCCGAAGCGACGCATTAATTCATCTTCAAGCGATAAATAGAACTGTGTGATACCAGGATCTCCCTGACGTCCAGAACGTCCACGGAGCTGATTGTCAATTCGGCGTGATTCATGTCGCTCGGTACCGAGAACTGCCAGACCGCCAAGTTCTTGCACGCCTGTTTCCAATTTAATGTCCGTTCCCCGACCTGCCATGTTTGTCGCGATTGTAACAGCGCCTTTATGACCTGCTTCCAAAATGATTTCGGCTTCTCGGCTATGGTTTTTAGCATTTAATACATTATGCTTCACACCGTATTTCGTCAAGTGGCTCGAAATGATTTCGGACGTTTCGATCGCTACCGTACCGACAAGGACAGGCTGCCCTTTTTCATGACGCTCTTTAATGTCTTGAGCGACTGCTTTGTACTTGCCTTCCATCGACGCGTAGATTAAATCTGCGCGGTCATCACGGACAAGCGGACGGTTCGTTGGAATTGCAATGACGTTCATGTTGTAAATATTGCGGAATTCCTCTTCTTCCGTTTTCGCTGTACCCGTCATACCGGAAAGCTTATCGTACATCCGGAAGTAGTTCTGGAATGTAATTGTTGCGAGAGTCATTGTTTCGTTTTGCACTTCTAGGCCTTCTTTTGCTTCGATTGCCTGGTGAAGTCCATCACTGTAGCGGCGCCCTTTCATAAGGCGTCCTGTGAATGAGTCAACGATGACGACTTCGCCTTCCTGGACAACATAATCGACATCGATATGCATACTCGCTTGCGCTTTCAACGATTGGTTAATCGCATGGTTGAGTGTCGTATGTTCCAAATCGAATAGGTTTTCGATACTGAACGCGGCTTCCGATTTCTCGATTCCACTTTCTGTCAGTACGACACCTTTCGTTGACTCATCATATGAATAATCTTCCTCTTTTTTGAGCGATTTCGTAAACATATTTGCTAAACGGTATAACTCGGCCGCTTTGGCGGCTTGTCCCGAAATGATAAGCGGTGTACGGGCTTCGTCAATTAAAATGGAGTCAACCTCATCGATAACCGCGTAGAATAGCGGACGTTGTACTCTATGTTCACTGTAAAGCACCATGTTGTCACGCAAATAGTCAAATCCGAGTTCGTTGTTCGTCGTGTACGTAATATCTGCACTGTACGCTTCCCGTTTCTCTTCTTTTGATAAACTATTTAAGTTTAATCCAACAGATAGACCTAGAAACTCATAGAGCAGTCCCATATCTGTTGCGTCACGGCTTGCTAAGTATTCGTTGACTGTTACAACATGTACGCCATTACCAGCAAGCGTATTCAAATAAACCGCTAGAGTCGACGTCAATGTCTTCCCTTCACCGGTTTTCATCTCTGCAATATTACCTTCATGTAAAGCAGCAGCTCCAATGATTTGCACGCGGAATGGATACATGCCAAGGACACGTCGCGATGCCTCTCGTACGACTGCAAATGCTTCTGCCTGGAGGTCGTCGAGCGTTTCTCCGGCTATAAACCGTTCTTTGAATTCCACCGTTTTTGCTGTCAGGTCTGAATCTGTTAGCTGCTCCATCTGAGTTGCGAGCGCTTCAACCTTGTCCGCAATTTTGTCGAGCCTTTTCAAATCTCGTTTGTTCATATCAAACATTTTATTCAATACGCCAAGCATTCAGGTCACATCCTCATTAGGTTCACCCTTTATTTTAACACTGAGAATTGCACGGTGCAAATGGTCTACCTAAAACAACTCTTTTTTAGTGCGGAGAGTTGGATATTTCCCACGGTAACGTTGTGAGTAATCGCATGGGAATGCCTTTCAGAATACGTGGAATGAATAAGAATTCCTACTAGTATCGCTTTGCGCTTTGTGGATGCCTCCGAGGGCACTGGAAAAGTCCGATTTCCTTCAATCCCGTTGATTTCCGTTCCGAGCGGACGCTTTCCGCGGGCACGGCTTCAGCCTCCTCGTCACTGCGTTCCTGCGGGGTCTTCAGCCAGGGAAGAGTGAACTTCTTTCTCTTCCTAGCTGTTCCCGCTGGAGTCGCCGCTCTCCACTACAATCAACTAGTTCTTACTATAATAAAGAACTTTTTCAGTGGCCTCGATGCTTCTTACTTCAATGAAATTAGTATCAAATAGTAATCACATTATAATCTCAGTGCACACCTCTTTGAATTACTTTCAATAATGGGAAACTCCAGCGCAAGCGCGACAAGGGGTAGCCGAAGCCATGAGACTGGATGCGAAGCGTTAATCCTGGCTCAGGGCAAGAGGCATCCCCAAAGCGCCAAGCGATCTAAAATGTACACTCTGAATTAAATCTCTATCGATAATGTACACTCCAGCGCAGGCGCGGCAAAGGGGTCGCCGAAGCCATGAGACTGGATGCGAAGCGCTAATCCAAGGCTCATGGCGAAAGGCATCCCCAAAGCGCCAGCGATCTACAACCAACTCACATAATAGAAAAACAAAATAGGAAGACTATCCTGAAGAGTTTCTTCTCTTCTTCAAGATAGTCTCCGCAATTACCTACTATATTCACACACTATTTCCGCTATCGCTTTTGCTGCTACCAATAATGCGTCTTCGTCGATATCCCATTTCGGATGATGATTGAAGTATGGTTCTTCTACTCCTTTTGGTGCACTTCCTATAAAGAGGAATGCGCCTGGGAACTTTTTTGTATAGTAAGCAAAATCTTCGGAACCCGAGAACTGTTGAAATTCTAAGACTTCTTTTATTTCTTCTTCCTTAGATAGTTGTAATATCTCTACTATTTCTTGCACAACACCCGGATCATTATAAAGTGGCGGATAGTCTGTGACATAGTCTAGCTCGCATGTAACGCCATACTCTAGCTCAAGCCCTTTTACGATATGGCGAATTTCCTTTTCAATCAGCGCTTGCGTTTCACTTGCCATGTAACGTACATCGCCTTCAAGCACGACACTGTCTTTTATGATATTAAAAGTACCTTTTCCATCAAATGAACCAATCGTGATTACACCCATATCGAAGGGATTTATACGACGACTAATAATGAGTTATTACAAAGTGAGCCCCTGCGATAATTGGATCTTTTGCCATATGCGGAGAAGAACCATGACCACCTACACCTTTAATCACTAGTTTAAAGTAATTACGACCTGCCATAGCTAACCCACTTCGGTATCCTACAACACCGGCGGGATGCGTTGGAAATAAGTGATCCCCGAATACGGCATCTACATCGTCTAACACGCCTGACTCAACAATACTTTTTGCTCCTCCTGGAGGCGTTTCTTCTGCGTGTTGATGAATAATTTTAATCGTTCCAGAAAGTTCATCCTTCAATTGGATCAAACAGTCAGCTAAAACGAGTAAATAAGCCGTATGTCCATCATGTCCACATGCATGCATGACGCCTGGATTTTTGGATTTGAAAGGCACATCCGTTTCTTCTTCGATAGGAAGTGCGTCAAAGTCTGCACGTAAAGCGATTGTTTTCCCAGGTTTCGCTCCTTTAATAGTGACAATTATTCCATAACCGTTGCCGACATTTGTTTGAATCTCTACATCCTTTCCGGCGTAGAAATCGATAATATACTGAGCGGTTTGTTCTTCCTGAAATGACAATTCTGGGTTTTCATGAAGGGTACGACGAATCGAAATCATTTCATCACTTCGTTCTTCCAGCATTTTCATCAAGCGTTCTTTCACGAGAGAATGCACTCCTTTTTAGTTGAAATTGATCAACAAAACAGTGAAAAAAATCTTTACAATGAAAATAAGACCTTCAAGTAACGGTGCTACTTGAAGGTCTCTCTCATTTTTGATTAGCTTGTCTCAATAACACCATATTTTCCGTCACTGCGTTTATAGACTATATTTGTGCCATCTGAATCTGCATCAGTGAAGATGAAGAAATTGTGACCTAACATATTCATTTGCAGAATCGCTTCTTCTTGGTCCATTGGTTTCAAATCGAAATTCTTTGTACGAACGATCGGGAATTCCTGATCTTCTTCAACTGTATCTCCATTTTTTTCCTCACTTTTATTGACGGAAGCGAAGAAAGCAGCAACGCCTTCGCGTTCACGGAATTTACGGTTCACTTTTGTTTTAAATTTGCGTATTTGACGCTCGAGTTTGTCTACAATTAAATCGATGGCTGCATATAGATCGTTATGACGCTCTTCAGCACGAAGAGTCAAGTTCTTCATTGGAATTGTTACTTCCACTTTTGTTTGCTTATCGTTGTACACTTTCATGTTTACATTAGCTGTAGCATTCGGGCCATCAGTAAAATATCTTTCTAGTTTTTGCAATTTCTTTTCGACGTGTTCACGAATTGCTGGAGTTACCTCAAGATTTTCACCGCGGATATTAAAATCAAACATATGAACTCCTCCTTTATTTAAACCGATATAGTACTCTTCTACATGTTCCCCATAAAACCCTTCTAAAAACATTTTGAATTTTAAATTAATGTCGATTTGTGACGAAAAGATGCAAAAACGTCTGATATTTAACCATGAAAGCGCTTCACGAGTCGATTTCAGATTTCCGACGAAGTTTTAGCTCTTCCACAATTAATTTTTCAAGCACAGCATTTTCGTCGAAATCGTAGCCGTACATATACCCATCACTATATGGCTTCTTCCAGACAATTACGCCTAGCAAATCAATCATTTTTTCATGCAACTTAAATTTGAGATGCAAACGCACAGGCTGAGTCCCATCGAGTGGGATATCGAAATAGGAAAAGTTCTTTGCACCGCCCGGACTGATATCGATAAGTTTACAGTCTCCAGGGCTCGATTCCCTGTCCACACCATTATTAACAACAATCCGCGTTTCAGCTTCAAGCGGTTTCCCAAATGTCTACCTAAAATATTCAGTCCGTTTATAAAGCATGTTCCACACACCGTTCCATCGCACTGCGATTAGTTTCTTCTATTGATAGCAGACAAGCATGTTCCTTCGGAGATTTCTAGCTCTAGTATTTATTTTGCCTAAAAATAATTGAACTATCCAACAGCTCTTTGTAAAGGCCCTATTATATGACTCTGTTAAAAGAGCCCGTTCTCATTTGATACTCCCTATGATAAAGTATATTTTAAGAATTAACAAAATAATAGATTAATGGTATCAATCAATCATTGGTATGTAAAATATTTATAGAAAGGTGAGGAATTTATGGGTTCAAGAATAATGCATTTGATTATTGCTAATCGAATTGCAGAATCACTTTCAATAGTGGATAGAACTCCATTTTTACTTGGAGGTCTTGCTCCAGATGCTGTTTCCCCTAAAGCCTTATCACATTTCTTTAAAGGTGAAGTACAGGACTATTCAAGAAACATTGATTATGAAGGATTTTTACAGAAATACAGTTCGCAAGTAGCAAGTCATTATATATTGGGCTATTTTACACATTTAATCGCTGATGATCTATGGCTGAAAGGTTTTTATCTCCCATGGTTGAAAAACAGAATGGAAGTAAATAAAGACATGGCTGACTTATACCATAATGATTTCCGATTACTGAATGGAAAGTTACTGGAACACTATGGTTTTACCGATGAATTGAGAATAATTTTAGGTGATTCTACTGCAACCATTGATTTGCAAGAAGTTACGTTTAGAGAAGTTGAAGAATTCATTCCTTATGTAATAGGCGATATGGAATACGATAAGGAAGTGATCCATGAAAAACTTAATGTATTTACGTTTGATCAGATAGTTGGCTATATCGAGACATCCGTTGATAAGGGGTTAATGAATATAAAACCTATATTTACTGACTAAAATACCCGCTTTAAAGGGACGACGCGTCATGTGTTTCTGATCAGGACCGCTTCCTCATGTGTTTCATTAATATATAGTGCAATTTGTGTTTGCTCTTCCGTCAGTTCGGTTAACGTTGCATACAACTCTTCGACTGCAGCTGTACTTTGCTCGACAATGGCCGCGAAATCCATCGTACGCTCCTGAATTAATTCGCTATCAGTCGTTATCTCGCTGAAGTCTTGGATGAAAGATGATAATACATTTTGTAGCGTGGTCATTGTCTCAAACAGATCCGTAAATGACGCGCTGGATTGGTCCGCGACTGCCGTTTGCAACGTCACTTGGTCCAAGCCATCTGCAAGTTTTTCAACCGCAAGTTCATTGTAGCTATTCACTTCAGCCAAGTTGCTGTCAATTTTAGTTAATGTCTCTCTCGTGAGGCCGGCTAATTTCCGAATTTCATCAGCGACGACCGCAAACCCTTTACCATGTTCCCCCGCCCGAGCAGCTTCAATTGATGCATTCAGTGCAAGCAAATTCGTCTGTTCGGTTATCCCCTTAATGGAACTTGCGAACGCATTCGTCTCCTCAATTTTCCTAGAAAGTACATTAAAGGTTTCGTTGAGGTCCGTAAAAAATGTGGAGAATGAATCAATACTATCTTTTAACTTGGATATTTTTACTGTGCCGTCTTCCGCTTTTTTGCCTGCCTCGTTCGCTTGAATCACAACTTGACCAAGGCCTACCGCTATACCTTGAACAGATTCATATGTGCGTTCCGCATTTTCTGCAATTTCTGAAATGTGGTCCGCTTGCTGTTGACTACCGACGCTCACTTCATTGACAGCAATAAGCATTTCTTGCTGAGACGTTGCAGTTGTCTCCGCATTTGAACGAAGATGCGACAAGTTCCCGGTAATCTTCTCGACTGCTCCGTCAAGCTTTGCGGCAAGTGCCTCTTCTTCGCGTACTTTGATTTCCGTCAATTCGACAAGCTCTTCCACATGTGTAAACAACCGCCCATTTTGACGAACAAGCAGGAACAAAACAAGCCCCGTTAGGAAATGAAGGAGTAAAAGATTCGTGCCACTTCCTTCAACGAGTTCAGGTGCAGTAAACAAGAGATTATTCGTGATCATGGCGATGAAACTTAAAACAAAACCAAACGCCATAATCATCATCTTGCCATGGATTGACCCAATTACCATAATTAGAATAATGATTCCAATGGTCCCTAGGTTAGCTTCAGAGAAAAAGATGACACCCATGGCTACGGCAAAATTCAGTATGATTAATAAATAAGGAAGTATTCGTGAAAACAGCTCCATTTTTTTGCTAATAAAATAAAATAAAATTGCAAATACAAAAGGAATGGCTACAGACAGCTGAATGGCTAGAGGCGATTGCTGTATAATCTGAGCAAGCAATCCAAGTCCCGCGGCCAGAGCGAATCCAATCATCATAATTTGGTTTTTCCGAAGCCAATCTTGCTGCTTCAACTCCGTAATATTCATTGTATTATTCCCCCTGTTGTGAATTGATACTCTATGTAAAATGTATCATTAATGAATGGTCATTCATATGGGTTGAATTCACTAATTAATCATTGAATTAATAAAAGCCCGAAAAGAATAATATCCTTTTTCCGGGCATCCAATTATTGCTTTGTATCGTAAAACGTTCCGTCACGCGTTACATTGCTGTAGGGATTGACGTAGTTTTTCATCGTATCTTTTTTTGCTTGTGCTTCAGTAATGTCCATCCGTATTAATTTCGAAAAGGAGGCCAGTTTTTGCTGAACGACTGTTTCAGTTGCGACAAGTACTTTACCGAACGCTTCTTCTTCAGGTGTGAACGGGCCAACGATCTGCGTTTGCAGTTTATCGCGATCATCGAGAAGTGCTTCGATTCGTGCAATCGTTTCGTCTCGCGTGTCTTCTGTCGTTGCTTTTGTCAATTCTAGTAACTGTTCGGTCACCTCACGCCAAGCGATTAGTGCAGGGCGAATCATATTTCTTCTACATTCGCGTATTGTTTCTGGCGGTTAATCTGAATAACCTGCTTCCACGTATCGCGAAACTCCGTAATAATGGCAGAGGCTTCATCGAACAGAGCACTGTCGTTTTGTATATTACCATCCACCAGTCTGCTGTTTGCAAATTCATAAAGAACCAGCATATTTTGAGCAACAGGGTACGTTGTATCGAGCGTCAGCATCAATTCAGAAATGATTGCCTGCGCTTTTTGGATAGACTTGTTTTTCTCTTCAATGTTGTTGTCATTCATCGCTCTTTTCGCCTGCAAAATGAATTTCAGACAGCCATTGTAAAGCATAAGCGTCAGTTCTCCAGGAGTTGACGTGTTGACTGTATTGTTTTGGTAAGTTGCATAGGGATTGTTGATAGCCATTTATATTCGGTCTCCTTTTAGGTCATTGCTGTAGTTAATAATTATTGAATGCATTCATAAGGCTCGCGGACTGTGAGTTTGCACGACTGATTGCCGTTTCCATTGCCGTAAACTGTTTCCAATAACGGTTTTCCATCATTTTGAGACGTTCTTCGAAACGTTCAATCTGATTGTTCATGTCTTTGAGTGAACGGCCAAGTGAAAACGTATCATTGACAGACCCTGTTTTCCCCGCGCGCTGTGCGATTGACGTTTGCGTACTGTCAACGATTGTTCGGAGTCTCCGTGCAAATCCTAGTTCCTTCACATTTTTTCCATCGGCACCAATAACAGGGTTTCCTAATTCATTTAACTTATTCCCATCTTTTGCGAACATTTCATGCACTTTATTTGCATCTTCACTGATTGCTTTCTTTAATTCTGTTTCGTTAATAACAAGTTTACCATTGGCTGTATAGTCATTTGACGTTGTAATACCGAGGCTTTTCAATGTTTGTCCATCTACAGTCCCCATAAGAGCTGTCCTCATTTGCGTCAACATGCTGGAAATAGTGGGGTCTCTACGAAGCGTACCACTTTTCGCTTTTTCATCCCACAACTCGATATCCTTTTCATTCATTTCCTTCCGCTGTTCAGCTGAAAGCGGTTGGAAATCACGGTATTTAGGTTCACGAATTTGTTTGTTCAAGTCCTCAATCAGTTTGTTGTACTCGTCCACGTATTTAGTGACAGAGTCGAAGATTTTATCGGTGTCTGGGGCGGAATTGAATGTTATTGTTTTACCGGTGACTCCAGCTGTATCAGGCACCCCCGTTACCTGCTTTAATGAAAATTCAAAACCGCTTAGTTGGAATGTATTTGATGAACGTTGTGTTCTGAGTCCATTAATTGTGATGTCTGCATTTTGACCCGGAATATTAGTTCCGTTGTTCAACCCTAAAGAAATACCTAAATCACCATCAACTTTAATAGTTCCTACTCCACTATTTTTAGCAGTCATTGCAATTTTCCCAGTATGTGAATCGTAAAATGCATTTACACCAGTTTCTTTATTTAGTAAATCTAAAACGGATTTCAATGTATCAGTTTCTTTGAATATTAATTCTTTTGCATCTGTTGTCATCTTACCAGTTGCATCAATTGCATTAATCGTTATTTTTGTACCAGTAATACCCAGTTCCTTTAAAGTAGAATTCACCGATGCCGCTTTAGTTAACTGATTCTGTTCAGTTTGTGGTTCTATACTTTGCAAAGAAGCATTTTTAGCCAACTGATGAATCTGAATAGACCCCGAAAAGTCACTAGTAGATCCCATATTCCTAATCGCTACATCATCGGGTGATGAAATATTCACTGTCTTCGCCGCAAACGATGTCGACAGTATCATATTATCGAATGTATTTTTACTGAAATCAAACAGCTGACGGTTGGTTGAGCGGTAATCGTCCAACTGCCATTCTAGGTATTGTTTTTTCTGTGTAATTTTATCAAGTGGAATACGGTGTGCTTTCATTAAATCCGTTACCATTGACTCCGTATCCATGCCTGAAGCTAGTCCACTAATTCGCATTTAACAATCACGCCTTCCTTAAATTTTTCGATCGACAAGCAAGCCGACAAATTCACGCATTTCGGCATGGATGTCTAATAGTTTTTTTGATGGGATTTCTCGGATGACTTCGTCTGTGGTTGAATCAACGATTGTTACATAATATTCGTTGAGCTTTTCATGGAATTTGAAACGCAATTGCGTATTAGCAGTTTCTAAAAACTTGTTTATGCTATCCGTCATTTGCATCGCTTTGTCCAGTGGCAGTTGTTGTTCATTGTCCTGATGCTGAACGCTCTCCTGAATTGCTTGCACTTGAACGACTGCAACATCCATGTCCGATGCCGTTTTTTCTGCTGATGCACTCGCTGGATTTCGCACTGCTTCCCCATTCATCCGACTCACCATCCGCCAAACCTCCCTAAGTTTAAGATCATTCGTTATGATTTATATCGGCTATGTAAAATGGAAGTTGAGTCAATTGGCAATAAAAAGTATTACAAATGGAATTATGGCTACCTGTTTTTTAAGATTGAATTGTCACGTCTGTTGATTTACCATTTAGTTGCATAAAACGGTGGAGAATATGGCTAGAAAACCACTATTTTCACTGGATTATTTTCGGCCCGCTTTCGGTGAATTAATCACGACAGTTTTACCGAGGGGCAAGGTGTCTAAAAGTGACTTCGTCACTTCTAGACACAGTCTTTCAGGCAATACTCTTGTGATTAATTGCCTGTCGCGTTCCTACAATATTCAAGTGAAAAATGCAGTTACTTTGAAAAAAAGAATAGATGAGCTTCTATAGGGAGTGTAAGTTCCCGAAGATGAAATTTCGGGAACTCTAGCACCTTGAACATTGCATTCATTACTTTTCTTTATAAGAAAGTAACACTTCCCTAAAATGAAAGAGACAGGATATTAGAAGGATTGAGCGGTCAAAATTGAATCTTTGACCGCTTCTCTCCATGTGAGAAGCGAGCTATTCTTTCGTCCAAAAAAACTTCGGCACGATTACCAAAATGAGTAAGTAGGGATGCAACAAAGTCGCATCCCTACTTACTCAGACCTCTCGATAAGCATATAGAAATTGTTCATTTCAAAGCGATCCAAAACCAACTATACAAGTAGTGCCTGGTGTGTGATCAAGTTATTTACTAGTTACTATTAGTTAATTAGCAGGCGTGTTTTATTGTCAGATTTTTCTTAGTAATAAAATTTACTACAGACCCTTAATAATCGCTAAAAAATACCGAAGTACTTATAAGTGAATTCATTTAAAAAGAGAAAGAGAAGGTGCTATATGTTCAAGTCCATCAAGACAAAAATCATCATGACGGGTATGGTGCTTTTTCTAATTGGCATAGCCATTATGACTGCTATCAGCAGTACACAAGTAAAAAATAAAACCGAAGAAAACGTGGTCTCGTCAAGCGGCTCCCTCATTAATGAAATGGGCTTTGCGATTGAGAACTATCTTGGACAATACGAACTGGGTCTTGCTCAACTATCGACATCCCCTTTAGTGACAGAGTTTTCAACCGCAACGGGAGATGAACCGGCTGACGATCCACTTCCAAAACTCAATGAATCTTTCGAACATTTTATGGAATTATACGAAAATACTTCCGGAATCTATTTTTCTCTTCCTACTAAAGAGACCTACATTATGCCAGTTGCCGATTTAGGCGCTGATTTCGATCCTACAACACGTGAATGGTATATTCAAGCGGTTGCAGATCCGAGCGCTGTTCAATGGACGAAACCTTATATAGACCAAGCAACTAGTGAATTTGTAATCAGTGCTTCAAAAGCGGTACAAGCAAATGGGAAGGTCATTGGCGTTGTCGGCCTCGACATTCAACTTTCCGCGTTAACAGACAAGATTTCATCCAGCGATATTGGTTATGACGGTTACCCCGTCCTATTCGATACGGAAGGAACAGCGATTGCTCACCCGACATTACAGGGAGAAAACTTGATGAAATTCCCATTTATTGCTGAGATGTACAAAGAAGGCAACGAACAAGGCTCGATTCACTATGAATATGAAGGTACCGATAAAGCCAATATCTACTCAACGATTCCAAAATTCGGTTGGAAGATCGGTGCGATCTATGATGAAACAAATATACACGCACTGGCAAGTGACTTGCGTAACTCTATGCTAATTGTGGCTTTAGTAACACTCTTGATCATTTTCGCAGCACTTTATTTCATGATTAGCCGTACCATTAAACCACTCGGTACATTGAATTCACTTATGAATTCTGTTTCAAAAGGCGATTTAACAGTTCACTCAGACATTAAAACGAACGACGAAATTAGTGAACTTGGGAACAGCTTCAATACGATGATTGACAATATGCATTCCATTATCACTGTCGTTAATGGCTCTGCATCGAATGTGCGTGCGAGTTCCGAGAGTTTAAGCGCTGTCGCAGAGGAGACAAGTGCATCAAGTGAAGAAGTCGCACATGCCGTTTCCGAAATTGCACATGGCGCGTCGAAATCAGCTGAAGATGCAGAACTCGTAACCGAAAAGGCCGACATCCTTGGCCAACAAATTAACGAAATTACAACGAAAGCCGGTGTCATGTCTGATATCGCAACAAGAGCCGGTGAAATGAACACCAACGGCCAAGGTCAAATGCACGAACTAAAACTTTCCTTCAATGACTGGGAAACCAATTTACAGTCCATGTCTGAAGTAATCGGAACCCTTGAGAATAAAGTCAAAGCAATCGGCGGCGTCATGGAAACCATTACACAAATCTCGACACAAACAAATTTACTTGCGCTAAACGCGAGCATCGAGGCGGCACGTGCAGGTGAACATGGTAAAGGGTTTGCGGTCGTTGCAGATGAAGTAAGAAAACTCGCTGAACAATCAGCTAGGTCAACAGATGAAGTAAAAGTGACCGTCCAGGAACTGCAAACTGAATCTAGACTCGTCTCTGAGCAAATGAACGAAACACGCGAAAACTTCCTGCGTCAAGGTACGGTCGTAACCGACACGGAAGTCACGTTCAGTGAGATCTCGACTTTGATGGTTGATATGCAAGACTCGATTGACGCAGTGTATGAAGAAATACAAAAAGTAGCGACACATAAAGACGACGTCGCAGAAACAATCCAAATGATGGCAGCAACTTCGCAAGAAACAGCCGCTGCTTGTGAAGAAGTAAGTGCTTCAACGGACGAACAGCTTCGCGCGATTCAATCAGTAACGGATGCGGCGGAGACGTTGACGGAGTTAAGTGAAGAATTGAGCATGGCGGTTAATCGGTTTAAAGTTTAAGTAATTTAAAACCACTTAGGACATATTGCCCTAAGTGGTTTTTGGCATCTAGAACATTTTTCATCATACTCTTCCCATAAATAACTCAATTGTCTAGCATTTTCTGTAACAGTCGGTCATATACATAATTTATTGCACATATACATAGTAAAAGGGTTACTTATATCGTTTTTTAACCCTTTAAAAATGGCAAAGGCAGTTTGACAGTGCCTAATGAATGGAGGTGAAAACCAGTGACAACATACGAATTACTAAGCTTACTCATCCAACTATCAGGTGGATGGATTGCTTTTATGTCGGTGTCGTTGTCAGTCATCTTTTTCTTATCAAAAAAGAAGTAACCGTCCCTTCCATCAGCGGAAGTGTGAACAACAATTACTTCTTTCTTGTTGACCAAATGCTTTTCTACCAACTGATTACACCATTTTACTTTGCGCAAAATCGCCACTGATTTTGCCTTGCAGATTACTACTTCCCGGCTGAGTGCTCAAACACTCAGTCCTTTTTATTCTATGTCGTGTTTTTTATAATATGATAGATTTCAAGAGTAGTGCAACACATAGTGAAATTGTGGATGATCAAGTCTGCATATTTAGGACCTACTGCAACGCACTTTGTAAGGTAAGTTCAATTATTATATGTAACTAGCACTACAAATAGAAACAAATCTAGTAGTATATCCCCCGTAAACCTGCCTTAATGCTAGAAAAATTTCTTTTAATGTATCCATATCTTTTGTGTTAGTACCAAAATAATCAAAAAAATCGTTCTGACAATAAAATGTCCAGAACAATTCTTAAGTTACATTGCAATTTATATTAGATTTCCACTAGATGTATTGTATGTATGTCCAGCCGACATTTTCTTATCAAGAAAGAAGTAACTGCCCCCCCATCGGCTGAAGTGTGGACAATTACTTCTTCTTTTCCATACAACAATTTTCACCGTCGTACGATGTACAAAATCGATTAGGATTTTGTAGTTACAGTCTACCATTATAGGACTGAATGTTCAAACACTTAGTTCTTTTACATTACTTGATGAACTATCAACAGAAGTGCAATAGTTCATTTCAAAATGAGTCTCGATAACAAAACCTGACTCATCTCACTTTTATTATTTTGTGCACATTGGATCTGCTATGAGTCATTATGTTAGTTAGAATCATATGTATATGTAGCATGTCCTATTAAATGGAATCTTTCTTTTAGTTTCTTCTCCTACAATAGTGACTAAGCGCTAAAGCACGCATCTTTTCACTAAGTCTTCTGAATCTATTATTCAAATCTTTCATTATTCATTGGACTGAATAGTTAAATAATGGTACGATTTGTATAGAAGTAATCCTAAGATAGATGTATCTTCTCTTACAGTGTGTAAGAATTAGTTCTCCAAAATCTCCCCCCTCCCCCATAACAATTTTACATATACATAACGGTTCACATACAACAATTGGATAACTCTTTAATTGTTTTTTCACTTTTCAAGAAATACATTACAATTTCAGTATAGTTATAAGAAAGGTATAACATACACGTTGACACTTTCAAATGAAAGGAGGTGAAAACCAGTGACAACATACGAAATACTAAGCTTACTCATTTCACTTTCGGGTGGATGGATTGCTTTTATGTCGGTGTCGTTGTCAGCTATCTTTTTCTTATCAAGAAAGGAGTAATTGCCCCCCTATCGGCAGAAGTGTGGACAATTACTTCTTCTATTTCCATTCTGGGCCAACTGTTTTTTCAGCCCGGCAATTAACACCGTCGGCAATAAATAGGACTGATTTTCTATCACTCAGTCCTATTTATTCCGATTCAAGTTTTTCATTCTATGCAACAAGTACTGCCAATAGAAACAAATCCTTCCTCCAGTGGCAGCAAGTCGCAAAAAAGCTTTTGATTCGTTTTTTGTATCAATTACGCAGATATCCAATCCAATGAATAGGAGGTTTAAAATGGAGAACTATGCTCATGTAATTCCATACGAAATGATCGGACAAGTAGCGGATACAAATGAAATTCCCGCGGGTGTAGAATTAATTCAAGCACCAAGTGTTTGGAACAAAACAAAAGGAAAAGGTATTACGGTAGCGGTTTTGGATACAGGATGCGATAGTCAACACTCCGATTTACAAGAACAGATAATTGGGGGTCGGAACTTTACGGACGACGATGGCAACAATCCCGAAATTTTTCTTGATTATAATGGACATGGAACTCACGTTGCTGGAACGATTGCTGCTCGACAGAACGATAACGGTGTAATTGGAGTAGCCCCTGAAGCAAGTTTACTCATTGTAAAGGTGTTGAATAAAAAAGGCTCGGGACAATACGACTGGATCATCAACGGCATTAATTATGCGATCGAGCAAAAAGTGGATATTATCTCCATGTCACTCGGAGGGCCTAATGATATGCCAGAACTTTATCAGGCGATCAAAAAAGCGATTGCCAACAATATCCTCGTCGTTTGTGCGGCTGGAAATGAAGGTGACGGCGACGATTCTACCGATGAATTTGGCTATCCGGGTTGTTATAACGAAGTCATAAGCGTTGGTGCGATTAACTTGAAGCGACGCTCTTCCGATTTCACCAACTCTCACAATGAAATCGATTTGGTCGCTCCGGGTGAAAAAATTATTTCTACGTATTTAAACGGAAAATATGCTACGTTAAGTGGAACTTCAATGGCCGCCCCACATGTTTCGGGAGCACTTGCCCTTATAAAGACTATGGTCAACGACAGTTTCGGGCGTCAACTTTCAGAGCCAGAGCTATATGCCCAATTAATCAAAAGGACCGTTCCGCTAGGATTCTCACCGAAACTAGAAGGCAACGGACTCATTTATTTAACAGTCCTTGAGCATTTGACGAATGTATTTGAGCAAGAAAATAAAACGTTAGTCTTGAATGCATAATAATGTGAATCAAATATATAACCGAATTTAGTCTTTCAGAAATTAACGATAGCCGCACAAGGATTATTAATTTCCTTGTGCGGCTATCGTTTTTTGGCGGTATCGCTAGTAAGGAAGCTTACCTCATATCTGAAACGATTTCACGGAGTAACTTCGAACAATGGTCTGACATTTGAATCTGCGGCAACATGTTCCGGGAAAATAAACCCCATTGAATCACGCAAAATCTCTATTCCCAATTCCTTGAAACATTCGTCAACAAACTCCGAACACATATATTCAAAATCATCGCTATGTCTCCCAAGTCCTAAACTTATACGTGCAACAATCTTGGCTATCTCGTCTTTGTCATAATTTCGATTAAGCAAATCAATCGCCTTACCACACATTTTCTTTATTTTTTCTTGATCAAAATCAGGACTATCAACTACTTCATGTCGGGCTACATACATTTCCCCATTATACTTTTCCATACTATTTTCATAATTGTAAAGATAATGATATAGGGGGACGACCCTGATACCGTCGTCTTCCACACTTTCTAATACGAGTACATGTTCATCCCAATAGACTAACACGGCTATATGACTAAATTCAGAGTTTGACAGTCTTTTTATCATCTCACTGACTAAATAACGACCGCTGCAAAAAAGGAGGTCTCCTGTCTTGATTTTACTTTTTGCTTGCTCATAAGAAATTTGGTTTATACCGTTAAATTTATCAGTTCCCATTACCAATCGCTCCTCTACCTATTAGTATCTACCTATTTCTAGGATTATAGTAGGTGCAGTGACAGCGTCGCTTCCACTTAGGTGAGCAATAGCTAAATTTCAGAGTTTAATATCCCCGGGTACATCAATGACATATCCTATTGTCGATTCTAATTGATTGAGTGGGTCATGATTACGTATATCTTCAAAATCAAGACCCGTAATCGCTTCAACTTTTGAAATAGGCACTTGATACGTTTTATATTCTCCATACGCAAATTCCAAATCCTCAATAAGGTTCTTTTGAGTTTGCAAATAAGCAGTTGCAGATAGATTTCCATCTTTCTTAACAATGACAGCTATTTTCCAAAATTCTGCCGGTATTTGAACGCCCCTGTAAATAACGTCATCCAACCGAAAAACAGGCCCAGTGAACACGGTCACTTTAAGATTCGCGTTTTCGGCATTGTCTAAAATATAATTCTCTAGATCCAACCAACTTTTCTGATTCAGTTTACTTTGCTGTGGCGCACAATTTGGAAAATGGAACGTATCCTTATTCGCCTTTTCAGCCGAATCTCCCCAAACAGGATCCAGCCTGCGGACAAGATGCCCTCTATCAAGTGAATTATCTTTATATAATTCTGGCCCACACTGGTACTCTGTTTCGATACGGGAATCGAGATACCATTTGTCATTACGGCCAATCTTCACTAATTGATTGCCATCAATATTCACCACCGTATAATACGCTAAACGACGTGACTTGCTCATGACAATTGAAAAATGCGTATACTGTAAAACATTGCTTCCGTCCTTTAACAAGGTAATATCCTGTTCAAGATCCGACCGGAATTTCGGATGAGGAACTTCATGGGCTTCACCAAGAAATTGAGTGTCATAACCGGTCGCCCCTTCATACCACGAACTGCTTAACTCCTCAACGACCATTTCTTCACTAGTATGGTCAAGGACTCCCCACTCTTTCACAATGTCATTCAGCAACACTTTTTGATCATCACTAAAATCCGCGCCTTGCTCCACGATAAACTGGATAATACTGCTGATACGAATCCCTTCATTGGCAATAAATTCAGTCCGGTTCTTTGGATCTGGAACCCCTGCATGGTGGAGGGAAACGACAATCCATTCGTCATTATAGACAGGTGAACCGGAGGAACCTGGCATGGTATCTGTTGAGTAGTGAATATAATCGTCAAATACATCCATAATTTGATTCTCTCTAATTGCTACAGCTTTCGGTGCCCCCGAAGGATGCTGAATGATTGATACGCATTCACCAACCAACCCTTTGCCCGTTTGCGGGATGAGCGGCAAGAAACCAAATTCACTTATATTTGCGCCGTCAGCAGATACTTCCTCTATCGCAACTAGCGTAAAATCAAGATTTTGATCCGTTATAAATAAACGCTTTGGTGTTAGACGGAAGCTTTTCATCGGACGCTCTTTTAAGTCAAGACCGACTTCAAAGTTGAATTGTGCGACGCTGAACTGGGCCGTATCGACGTTTTCCAACACATGATTATTCGTAAGCAATAATGAAGGTGAGACAAGAAAGCCTGTAGCATGTCCGAGAACTCTGCCGATACGATCACGGATTTCGATTCTGCAAACCGGATTGGCTGCTTGTAGACCTGCTTCAAGATAAGAAATTGGAAATAGATCATCCCGACCAATAATACGCTCGATTGCAAGTCCATCCCGCGGATCAATAATCGCTTTACGGAGCGCGACCCGCTCAGGCGTATCTACCTCCATAGGGTTTTTAGTTTGCAGTTCACCAGCAATTCGTTCACGCTCACTAGAACGCGCGATGTAACGTTGTAACGCTTGTTGTTGTTGCAAATTTACAAGTTCCACAGTAAGACTTTGAAACTGATCAAGTCGTTTGGTAGACATGTTTCCCCTCCTTAAAATAGTTGTCGTCACTTAATTTTGCTTACTATATATGTTGAATAAATGAATACAAACTAAGCGAAGGCGCCTTCTAAGGGGTAACTAAAAAAGTTGAAAGCGCATGGTTAGACGCGACTGCCATAAGACACTCCTATGTCGGAGGCATCCCCGAGCGTCGCAGTGGATTCAATGAAATACTTCATGTCTATTTATATAGTCCCATGCCGTTTTTATATTGTTTATACAATTCTAACATTTCTATTGTTTTATTGAAAGTTACTAATTAAGGATAATTTAAAGCGTTTTCCCAATTAATATATTCCCATTATGACTTTAG
Organism: Sporosarcina sp. Y1011; assembly: GCF_057669885.1. NCBI lineage: Bacteria > Bacillati > Bacillota > Bacilli > Caryophanales > Caryophanaceae > Sporosarcina > Sporosarcina sp. Y1011. The sequence continues at coordinate 58,294 of NZ_JBYHFP010000018.1, forward strand.
CCATCCGAAACTGTTTTCAATGAGTTATATCTGGTCCTTATGGAAGATGGCAGTTAAATCCTGTACATGAACCAATTAGCGAAGCGACCCGTACCTGTGTAAGACATAAAGACGAGTAATTCACACATATGAGTGAACATACAAAAGGATCAGATGTCCGCCTAGACGTCTGTCCCTTCTTTTATTATTATACAGTTGTAGTGAATTTACAGAATAGTGTCATGCACAGGTACGAGAACATAAGCAAATTAAGAAATAATTGGTAAAATTTGTAGTTTCTATAGCGAAATAGTTTACACATGATTTTGTTCGAAGAAAGTATTTATTACTACTATTTAGTTTAAATATATTATATGATAGGAGTATAGAAAGAAGAATATTAATCTTCGGCCAACTCGAAAGGGAGATTGAAAAAATTGATGAATGGTTCAAATCATCAAGGTCTTGTTGAAAATTTACGTGAATACAATCTAAAGAAAAATATTAAAGAACAACTAAAAATAATTAATCCTCTCTTGAGTAAAAAAGAAACAGACATAAAAGTTCATTTACTGAATGCTTTGGTTAATGGTGTAATTACTAAAAGTGAATCGGATTTCTTGGAAATCAAAATGGAGCTAGGTCGTATGTGTTTAGAATTGGAACAAGTATTAGATGGTATTTATGTCACTATGCTGTTTTATGATAGAGAACGAAATAATATTTTTCATGGTGCTGGCCCTAGTATTCCAGTGGAATTCTTTGACTTCTTTAGTGTTATTAATGAACAGGGAATACTAGATGAAAATTGTGCTTCGTGTGGAAGAGCTATTTATACACAAGAAGTTGTGCAAACAGATATTGGAACGAGTCCACTTTGGACAAACGTTAAAGAAAGTGTCATTAAATACGGTTTCAAGTCTTGTACCTCAATACCATTCTTTACACACACTGGTCGATTGGCTGGAACGTTTGCTCATTATTCTAATAAGCCAAACAATCTTTTAACACAAGATGAAGTGGAAATGATTCAAGAAAAAACTTCTATGTTTAGTTTTGAAATTCAAAGGATATCTGAGCTTATTCATGAGTATACGCAAGTTGGTAATGCTAGACTAACAATTTAACTTCATTCAGCAGGGGTTCAAACCCCTGCTGAATTGTGGATCTCAGACTAAGAACGCCGCGTCCTGCGGCAACGTCTGAATGACCAACATCCTGTTGGCCCAAAGCCTCCGGCGGATGTCACAGATTTTGAAGGGAGTTAATTGAGCAAGCTCAATTCAAAATCTTGACGCAATCACACCGAGGCGTGATTGATTAAAGAAAGGGGACTAGCGCATGACTGTTGGAAATCGCCTGAAAAACCTTCGCTTGGAAAAAAGGCTTACACTGCAAGAGGTTGCATTTAAAATTGGGCTCGCCAAATCTTCTTATGCAAGTTATGAAGGAGGACATAGAAATCCCCCCATTGATAAGCTAGTAGCATTAGCCCAACTTTATCATGTTTCAACAGATTACATACTAAGATTAACGAATATACCTGATTCTGTTGAATCTCTTCAAAAGCAACATCTGCAATGGAATGGAATAAGTTTAAATGAAAAGGAATTAGAAATTGTTCAGCAGGTTGTTGAACTAATGACTGATAAGCATCAAGAAAATAGTAAAATAAAGTTTGGACATATGGATATCGGGTAATATTCATTGTCTTTTTTTTCTCTAGAGGGTCGCTTAAAGTGAACAAAGTTCTGAATGGGGGCTTATTATGGTGAGTAAGTATATTGATCAATCTAGAATGGAAAAGGTAGGAAATACATATAACCTTGATAGTGGTAATGACCTGCTACAAGAAGTTAGTAAATCATTCCAGGCGAATGACAAAGTCAAGCTAGTGGGAAAATTAGGTGCTGCAGTAGCTCACGAGATTAGAAATCCACTTACTTCCATTAAAGGTTTTGTTCAACTATTAAATATGGGAGTAAGTAAACCTGAATACTATTCAATGATTTATTCCGAGTTAAATAAGATTGAGGAAGTAGTAAATAGACTTCTGAAAATCACAGAAACACAATCAGTGAATTTTCTTTTAAATGACATTGAGCTTATCCTAGAACGAACAATTATGAGGATGAATGACTTGGCTTTACTAAAAGGTATTAAGATAGTTTCAAGTTTAGAATGGGGTTTTTTATCCATTTACTGTGATGAAGTCCAACTTCAACTGGTCTTTGAAAATATTATCAAAAATGCAATTGAAGCTTCAGCTTGCAATAAAGAAATGTATATCACTTGTAAAACAAGTGAATCCCATGTTCATATCATGATAAAAGATCAAGGAGTCGGTATCCCTGAGGAGAGAATTGTGCATCTTTTCGAACCATTTTACTGTATAAAGGAAAACGGTACAGGATTCGGTCTTATGATTAGTTACAAAATTATTAAAGAACATAATGGAACTATTCAAGTTAAAAGTGAGTTAGGAATAGGTACAACTGTTGATATTTACCTGCCACTACTAAATTCACAAGTCCATATTGCTCAGCAATTGGAATAGTGAACCGTACCTGTGCATGACACAATGACAAAGATTTCCCACCTCTGGATATGTATTAAAAGTACTAAGATTTACACATGAATATCTGATTTCACTTTTATTATTATCCAACTGTAGCTAATTTACCGAATAGTTACACAACACTATTATTTTTGATTGGCACCTAATATTCACCTCATATACCCTTCCACCAACTCATAGCAACGTTCCTCCGTCAGGGTTGCCATGGTGCCTATGTAGGCAAGGGGTGCTGCGCTGCCACCTGCAAATTTGACCCTTTCTGCGTTTGCGGTACGGTCGCGGTAGGCAATCCATGAACGTTGTTTTTCCCGGAGGGCCTTAATTTCACTTTCGGAGAGCTGGGTTTTTAGGACTCCGTAAATCTCATTGAGTGCATCGTCCCAGCGTTCGTATCTCTCAGATTCAGCTTCAATCAATTCTGAGGTGACACCGTCTTTGATTAGATACTCGAGATCCGACAAGCTAGCTTCGATTTGGTTAAGTTTTTGAAAATACTTATCTCGTTTACCAGAGGGTGTCTGTCTTTTCTTTTCAGCGACAGCTTGTTGCTTCTTCTTTTCAGCTTGAACGCGTTCTTGCTCAGCGGCAACGGCAGCGTCTAACTGTTTTTTCAACTGGACTGCGACATCCTCCTCTAGGCTCGCAAGCTCGGCAGAAAAATGGTCGAGCATTGACTTCTTCTCTTCATCTAGCTTTAACTCAGCAATCGCCGCCTGTGCTGCTTTAGCATCTCCTCCATCAGCAGTTTTCTTAATTTCCGCGAGTTGGTTTGCGATCGCATCGAATAACGCCCGTTCTCCCTCAACTTCTTCAACGATGCTCTCAAGTTCCTTGCGAAGACCAGTTACTAGATCTTCTGAATTTAAGAGTTCGCGTGCTTTCTCTTCGGCATCTTCCAAGTTGCCTTCTTCAACGTCATGTTTCACTTCTAATAACTCATTCACATCTTTATAGTACTGGTTTGCGGTATCATCACTCGGTTTTTCATCTTTGGCAAGTTCAAACGACCCCAACGCCTTCTGAAATTCACCATTGGCAAGCGCCAGCTTTCCTTGCTCCATTGCTTTGTCATACATCCCGTTAGTACACCCGACCAGCAAGCCGGCTAACACTAAAGTTGCACCCAACCTTCTCATAAGCCACTCCCATTCGTTTGCTCTTCGCGATATGCCATAAACTCTATATAGTATGTAATCGTTCTTTGATAATGATTGGTTGTATCCTTATAATGCTCTTGAATCTGTCGCAGCATCTTATCCGTTACAGCTCGTTCACCGCTATAGATATTGTATCTTTGCAGATTAAGGAGACGGTTATTGTATTGCATTGCAGAACGATCCTTGATCTGCCGTTCTCCTAGTTTGACTGTGTGTCTGATTTTCAGGTATTCCATAAATTCCATCTGTCTTTCCCCCAGTGGATTCGTGATAACTAAAATATGCATAGATTCTGCAGGTTCCTAATACCCCATAAGAAGTCGGCGTATGAAACTCTAGTATACAGGAAATTTAACCTATAATGGAACAATAAGTAATTAGTGGAGTATTGGATATAACTGTCGTTCTAGAGAACTGAATTCAGTTTTCAATGTATTTAGTACACCATTCAACCTCTCAACTTCAATTGCTGTAAGGTTATGTGCTAAAGCATACTCAGCTATCCTTTTCATTTCATGCAACTTAACGTTCATCTCATCCAAGATACGAACCTGTTCCACAGTCCATTGAAGTTGTTGTTCAAGGTGTTTCTTTTGTTCTAGTTGTGCTTGATCCATCTTGTTTCCTCCTAGTTAGCAGCTTCTAAGTAAATATTAAAAATCGGGCACCCTATACGAAGGTAGTGCCTCAGCATTTCTTAATAATATGTGTCTTATCTATATCTTTTATATCGGATCAATTATGAGTTATTCAAATAGGTGTTGTGGCAAGTTGTTGGGAGCCGGCAGCATTACGAAGTAGGAAAGAAGAATAGCTCGTTTTCAATTCTAGGCACTGATTAACAAACCAAAATAGAAGTCAACTAATGTTCTAGTCGACTTCCCTTTTCACTCCATGATATTGAAATGTATTACTACATAATTCAGCTAAAATCAGTTACCACAAATGTTCCTTTAGTAGCGAAATTGCTCATATCATCAAAAATTCCCTCAACCTCGGAAAGTTTGATATTACGTGTCACCATTTTTCCTGGTTGTAAACTCCCTAGGGCTACTTGTTCTAAAAGAGGAGCGAATCGACCTCCAGGGATACCCAATGTTGTGATGAATGATTTTTCATTGAGGACCATGTCATCTACTGGTATTGATATAAAGCCAGCCTCTTTTTTCGTTGTAACGCCAATCTGTAGGTGACGGCCGCCTTTTTTCAAGCTATTGATACCGTTTATACATGTTTCAGTTATCCCTAATGCATCAACAGAAACGTCGGCTCCGCCTTTTGTAAGCTCTTTTACAGCTTCGACTGGATTGTTATTTCTACTATTGATTGTGTAATGCGCGCCAAGTTTCTTTGCCAGTTCTAAATTATCTTCATTTATATCTACCCCAATTACATAGGCCCCCATTGATGCAGCGATATGAATGGCAGACAAACCAATGCCGCCACACCCATAAACGACAACCTTTTCTCCAGGAAGTACGTGTACACGGTCAATAATTCCATGATAGGCAGTCATAAATCGACATCCTAGTGCTGCTGCATCAGCGAAACCAATATTTTCAGGCAAATGAATCGCATTTCTATCAGCTATAGGTACAGCAACATATTCACCATAACCACCTTGATAGGCAGTTCCCGGTACAAGAAAAGAATCACAGAGATGTGTGTAGCCCGCTATGCAATATGGACATGTTCCATCACTCCCTGAAAATGGAATGATTACACGATCTCCTCGCTTGAAATTCTTCACATCACTTCCGACTTCCTCCACAACTCCAGAAAACTCATGACCAATGATTGGTTGGATAATACCATGGTCTCCAACCCAAACATGCCAATCACTTCTACAAACACCGTTTGCCATCGTCTTAATCAACATTCCGTCTTTCTCAATTCCTGGGACTGGAACTTCTTTCACTACCGCTTTTTGAACACCTTCAATAACCAATGCCTTCATCAACTTCTCCCCCTTTTCTCTCTCAGAAAATAGTAAACGCTTACACTAAAATAAGTAAGCACCTCATAATTTTATGTTACACTATTTATTGAAGATAGAATATTCCCTTTTTAACAGGGGGTATATCCCCCAAAAGGGGTGGGTTTGTAGATCAGGCTTCCCTTATTAATGAACAGTTGGAGTCTATTAAAAACCTTTCTTCTCAAGTAATTGCAGTACTTGAAGGCATATTAAGATTGTTTTCCTGTTTTAGATGCTAAACTTTGCCGTTATTCCCCGATCGGATATTTGGCAGAAGGTATTATTTCATTAGAACAAAACCAGAATAAATACATTCAAGATTTAAGATTTGATATCAGAACTTTACCTGGGATTATGACCGCAATAAATGAATAGGAAGCAAAGCACCGGTTGGGCACCGAAAAGTTCCTTTATTCTTTTATCCATAGGTACATCTCCTATTCTACAATTTAAGTTACTGTATTGTAGGGTTCTTAATAACTTCTCCCATTAATTGTATTAACTCATTTGAATATACATTATAACCAAATGGTATTTCCCCATTTAAAATTGTAAAGATCAATACTTCTCCTCGTGTAGCAAGACCCCCATTTGCAAATATGAAAAAAGACTCTAGCATAACTAGAGTCCCTTTCCAATAATTTAATATTAACGAAGAAGTTGTAGAACTCCTTGCGGCAACTGGTTTGCTTGCGCTAGCATCGCCTGAGAAGCTTGTGAAAGAATTGAGTTCTTTGTTTGTTCCATCATTTCTTTCGCCATGTCAACGTCACGGATACGAGATTCCGCTGCAGTTAGGTTTTCAGAAGATGTGTTTAAGTTGTTGATAGTGTGCTCTAAACGGTTTTGAGAAGCACCTAGTTTAGAACGTTCGCTTGATACTGTTTCGATAGCTTTATTAAGAGTTTCGATAGCTGCCGAGGCATTAGCATGTGATGATACATCAAGAGCTGCTTCTTTAAAAGTACCGCTAGTTCCATCTGTTACAGCACTTGCAGATGTAAATCCTACTTCTCCAGCTTTTCCAGTGATACCTAATGCTTCAGAACGCATGTCATTAATATCGATAGTGAAACTTTGGTTTTTGTTAGCTCCTACTTGGAAAGTAGCTTTGAATTGTTCCTGAACTCCTCCATCTTTGACTTCAATACTATTTCCTGCAGCACCAGCTTTAGTAGCTGTAACATCTAATTTCATTTTTGCTGCTGCTGCTCCTGCATTCTGTACTAATGTAACCCCTTCAATTTTCGAACCTACTTGCTGAGCAATATTCTTAACAAGTTCTTTAATCTTATCTCCATCAGCAGCTTCTGGATTTGCTAATGCTGTACTGATGTTAACTCCTATAGCATCACCATTATAAGCTCCGTCATTTGAATTATAGAATTCAATTTGCTGTCCTGCAATAGTCATTCCAGTACCAACTAGAGCGCTTATGTTAGCATCAGTAGTTGTATCAGCAACACCAAGCCCTGCACCATTTAATGCAGAGAAATCTATCTCTCTAGTAGCTGCAACTGCTGATGTATTTGTTCCTGCTACAGCAGTTCCAGCAGTAGTTTTAGCTGCAACTGTATGAGTACCCTCTGATATACTACCAGCTGCTCCAGTGAATGCACCTGTAGTTAATGCTTCTATCTTAAAGTCATCTGCACCTGCAGCTGTAACTTTAAAATTACCTTTTAATGTATCGTTGTTGTCGATCATTGCGTTCATAGCTGCAACAACAGCATCTCTGTCTGTTGTTGCATTTGTTGTTGCACCATTTACACCAATAGTAGCTGTATTTCCAGTTACTGTTGTATCATTAAATTTAGCGCCTCCAGCGGTAGGAACTGCTGTTGCATCAGTTGAAAATGTAATCTTTAAATCTTGTCCATTAATTGTGAATTCAAGTTCATTAGTGTCAACAGAGCCTAATACCATTTTAGAAACTTGGCTTGCTTCAGTAGTTGTTGCATCTGTTCCAACTGTACCAGTTCCAGCGACACCCAATTTTCCTGATGCATCAGCAATTCCAGTTGACTTAAGATTCACTTTTCCATCACCTTGTAAAAGGCTTTGAGTATTAAACTCAGTAGTATTACCTACACGGTTAATTTCAGAAGATAATTGGTTAATTTCTTTTTGAATTTCCCCACGGTCTACACCTACGTTTGTATCATTGGCAGCTTGAGTAGCCAATTCACGCATACGTTGTAAAATATCATGTGTTTCGTTAAGTGCACCTTCAGCAGTAGAAATCATTGAAATACCATCTTGTGAGTTTTTAGAAGCTTGATCCAACCCACGAATCTGTCCACGCATTTTTTCAGAGATTGCTAGTCCAGCTGCGTCATCCCCTGCTTTATTAATACGCATACCTGAAGACAATTTCTCCATTGATTTAGCTTGTGCAGTAGTTGCACTGTTCAACTGACGGTGTGTGTTAAGTGCAGCGATGTTGTGATTAATTCTCATTATAATTTCCTCCTTGAATGTATGTTGCTCACGTCCTTGTGAGCACATTTTTTATACCGAGAAGACCGGGCCGGCCGGACCCCGTTTTCCTCGCTATAACTCTATTATCGGATTCCCCTTTAGAATGTTTAATAGAAATGAAATATTTTTTAAAAAGGGTGCCAGTTGCCGCCACAATTCAGTTCGTGAATTGCGTCGGTAACTGGCACCCGGTTTTTTGAGTGATTTTTATTTCTTTTCGTTTTTGAGAAAGTCTATAAAACCGTCTATTTTGACTGCTTCAGTGTTGGATTCTGACACTTCTTTTATTAGTTCTCCGCGTAGAATGGTGACGTTTTTGGGTGCGTTGATGGCAATTCGGACTTGGTCTCCTTTGATTTCACTGATGGTAATTTCAATTTCATCGCCGAGCCAAATGGATTCACCTTTTTTTCGAGATAATACGAGCATTCCGACACCCCTTGTCTTTCTGCATCTGTGCTTCGATGGCATATCTGATTGGATAGTCCGCGTTTTCTAGGATGCATTGTTTGGCTATTTTGGATTTTGTGTTAATGATGACGGGTGCTTTTAAGTTTACGGTTGAGGCGTTGAATGGTTCTTTGACTGTAACGATTGTTAAGACGATGATGTCTTCTTCGGATTCTATATTCAGGGTTTCTACGGTTGATTCATCCAAGTCGAGCGTATAGTCGGTTGTAAATAAGTAGGGATTTGCTGTTACAAAGCCTACTTCTTTTGAATTGATGGACTGGAGGATCTGATAAACTTCATTTCCTTCTATAGAGAGTAGTATAAAGTTTTTTTCATTTTCGAAGCCTGGTAAGCCGTTTTCGAATGTGAGGATTTCGGATTCGGATGCTTCTACTTGTCCTAGGATAGCGGATTGGATTTTCATAGATTTTTTCTCCTTTGTTGGTGTCAGGCATTTGCTAGCAGTTAAACTTTCCAATCAATTTGAATGGATGGTTTTTGGAGTAACTCTGTTGTTACTTTTCCTGGTGTGTATGTATGGATTGGTTTATTGGCCGTACTGTTATTGATCACTTTTTGTGGTTCCACTCGAATGTCCACACTGCCTGGTTCAAATGAAACTTTGACACTGCCGTAGGATGGGATGAATTTGACGTTTAGACTGCTATAGGGTTGCCTGAATGCTCTTTCGGCGAATGTCTGAATTGGGTTTCCGCCGTTTTCGATTCTCATCATTTCACTGCCGTCTTGTGCACGGCGGGCGATTCCATTGGAGACTTCTGATTGGGCGTACTGAGCGACTTCTTCTGTACGGCGAGCGGCACTTTTTAAGTCCATGTCGGCACGGGCTTGTGTTGTGTCAATCGAAAGCCTGGACTTTGTTGTGTTGATTGTCATTTCGGCTTTTGGTTGTTGGATGTCCAGGGTTGCTTTTGGTTGTTCGATTTGTTGTGTTGGTTTTTGGGTGGTCAAGCCTAGTTGTGCTTTTGTTGTTGTTACTTGCAGTTGTGGGATGTTCAATAAGTCACCTTCTAAAGAAAGCGTTTGGAGAGTGTCCAAACGCTTTCAGGGATTTGTATTGGGTGCCAGGCGCTGCCACAATTCGCTGTAGGGCGCGAATGGATGTCAGCGTCTGGCACCCGGTTTGTCTCTCAAAATAGAAAGATCGTTTTTCTATTTTATCGTAAAAAGTCTACAAGTGATGGCTGGATTATACGTGAACCAACTGAAAGTGCAGCTCGATGGATTGATTCTAGTGTTAGCATTTCGGTGATTGCTTTTTCATAGTCGATATCCTCATTTTCGCTCATTTGTTTTTTTGCTGCGGCTTCTTGAGAATCTAGACGATTGCTCATCATTTCGACACGATTTTGGCGTGCACCGATGTCGGCGCGCGTTGTTAGTACTTTGTCCATGTTGGCGTCGACATCTGCAATTGCTGCGCTGAAGTCCGGGTTTCCTTTAAATCCTTCGAACATATCATTTATTCCTTGAAAAAGAGTTACTACATTAGCATTTACATTCATGGTGACGCCGTCAAAAACTTCTACATCAACACTTTTTTCAAAAGCTGTTGTGTCATCAGGGAATCCAGTTCCTTGTTTATCATAAAGAGGAGTAGCAGTCTTCGTTCCACTGAAAATATACTTATCGCCCACTTTTGTATTTGCCATATCTTGAATATGCATTTGTAGCTGTTCAAGTTCACTTTGAATCTTCGCTTTGTCTTCAGTTGTCATTGTTCCATTCGCTGCACTTGTAACAAGTTCCCTTGCACGGTGCATGGCTTGTCCGACTTTATCGAGCGCATCATCCGAGCTGTCGAGGTAATTGTGCACTTCCCCTAAGTTACGTTGGAATTGGGCAACTTTGTCGACTTGCATACGGTAGCCCATGCCTTTCATGGCGACGACGGGGTCATCTGATGGGCGGTTTACTTTTTTACCCGTATTAATTTGTTCCTGTACCTTGCCCATATTATTGTAGCTCGTGGAGAGATTCCGGAGCATATTATTAGATAGCATTGATTGTGTTACGCGCATTTAATTGTAGCTCCTTTCTTACATTCCTACTCGGCCCATGCCGTTGATGATTTTGTCGAGGGTTTCGTCGACGACAGTAATCATGCGCGCGGATGCGTTATAGGCTTGTTGGAATCTGATCATGTCTGTCATTTCTTCGTCGAGTGAGACAGAGCTGATGGATGCACGTCGGTGTTCGACAGCACCAAGTAATGTTGTCGTATTGAAGGTCATTCGTTCAGCTTGTTGGCCGTCTACACCTAGTTGGCCTATGATGCCTTGGAAATAGGTTTGGATGGTTGAACCTTCAAGGCTATCCAATTTCGCAAATAGAACATCGCCTAGATTCTTCGCGTTTTTTCCGTTACCTTCTTCAGTTCCTGTAGAATCTGATGCTGCGAGCTTGCTAGGATCTTTCGCGAGAGCATCAGACACAAAAATATTTCCGGCAGTAAATGGGCCAGGATCTTTTGTATCAAAGAAATTTCCACCATTGTTGCCATTTATGTCTGTTCCGCCTGTATGGATGATGTTCATTTGATCTCCAAAGGCTGCTGCCATTTTGTTTAACTCAGCAATCATTTCCGGGTACATGCCTTTTCCATCATCCGTACCATATGAATTTATCAACGATTTCATTTTTCCGAGATTTAGTAAGTTCGCATGTCCAACTAGCTCTTCATTTCCATCAATCTTCGTGATTTTCATTCCAATGATTGGTTGATTGCTCTTGGTAGTAGCCTCTATTAGTGGTTTTGGGTTCGTTTCTACAGTTGCAAATTTGTCCCCTTTAACAAGCTCAACAGGTGTCCCGTTAACTTTCACGGAAACAGTCACCGAACCTTCAGCTATCGCCAAGGCACGTCCACCTGATTCCTCGTATTTTGTTTCGATCGGGAAGTAGCTTGATAGTTCATCCAAAAGTGCATCTCGTGCATCGTATAAATCATTTGGTAAATAGCCGTTCGGTTCTACTTGCTTGATTTGCGCATTTAGCGCTGAAATTTGTTGAAGGACGGAGTTGACTTGACCTGTTGACACACCGATTTCATTTCCTAGGTTTGTCTGGATTTCCGTCAATGATTTGTGCATATAGTTGAACGAGTCTGCAACTGCCTCACCGCGCTGTACGACGACCGCACGTGCACCGCCGTTTTCTGGATTGACGGCAAGGTCTTGCAGCGATTGCCAGAATTCACTGAGTGATTTTTGGAGTCCGTATGCGGAAGGCTCGTTCATGACGTCTTCCATTTGAGATATCGCTTTTGTTTGGGAATCCCAATAGCCTAGCTTGTTGGATTCCTGTCTGAATTGATCGTCCACGAAGCCGTCACGAATACGTTGGATGGATCCTGCTTGAACGCCTGTTCCAAGGAATCCGGGCATCGTTCCTGCGCTTAGACCAACGCCTGGGAATCCCGCTGTTGCTTCCATGTTGACACGTTGGCGTGAGTAACCGGATGTGTTGGCGTTACTGATGTTGTGTCCTGTTGTATAGAGCGCGGATTGCTGAGTGAACAAGCCGCGTTTACTTGTCTCAAGTCCCATAAATGTAGACATTCATTTACCTCCTCAGGCATTTGTATCGAAAGTTGGTTGGTCTTTCGATACTTTTCTTCCGTTAATTTCGGGTTTTGAGTAGTTGACCGCTTCTAGGCGCGGCCGGACCATGTCCAGCGACAGATTCACGAACTGAAGTGACTGGTACGTCAGCTTCTGGTTGAGGTCGTTTTGCCATTTCAAGTCATGAATCGCATGCAGGAGACGTTCCCTCGCCTCCTCAAGGCTTTTCTTGTCCGCTTCCGGTGCAGCGTCGAGTAAATCGGCAACAGTCGGATTAAGCGGCACTGATCGTCCTTGATCAGTTAGGTATTTTACAACATTCAGTTGCCTCTGATTGTCCATTTGAACAATGGCAGCTAAGTGGGCTTGCTCGTCTTTTAACAATTGGTCGAGCTTATCCATGTCCCCGTTCTTGATATGAACAGTTTTGTCGTATGCAAGCCTTAGCAGACTTCTATGAAGTTTTTCCAGGCTGTCAAGTGACGCCAAAATTATTGTGATAGACATGTATATTCCTGCTTTCATTTACATAGTTTTTTACGGTTTGAAGTACTTCACCAGATTATTCGCAAGCTGTTCGGGTTTCACTTCGTATGTTCCCGCTTGAACTTGTGCTTTTAGTTGCTGAACGCGTTCGTTACGCCCTATGGTGAATGAAGAAACTTCCGACAGTTGTTTTGCTTCAGATGAAATTTCAAGTTTATCCGTTTTCATCTTCGCTTTCTGCTCGGTTTGTTCCGCTTTTAACTGGTTTGTTTTGTACGGGTTAATGATAGGTGGCGTGAATTTTTGAATTTTCATCGGCTATCGTCCCTTTCGTTTAGTTTAGTTTTTATATTGTGTATGGACCTCTTCTCTCTTTATTTCGGCATAAATTTGTGAACGTTTAGGGTCTAACGTATGAAAAATCCGGCCAGTTCAAAACTGCCGGACTTTTACCTATTTCCGATCACGATTTACATGGTATGTTGCTATGTCATTTGCTTCGACGGCTTCTCTGAATTCTAGCGCAGCGTCGAACGTTTCAAGGTCATTTTTAAGGTCTGCTGTACAGTCGGCGCATAATTTCCCTGAGCTTGTCAGCTTGCCGCAATTATCGCATGGATACCCGAGATTCGGAAACAATGCGGGTTGGAGCCTGCCTTTTCGTACCCATTGGTGAAGCAAGGTTTCCGTCACGCCAGTCACTTCGACGATGCGTTCGATGGTAGCCGCCCGGTTTTCACGTCTTCTTAAGAAGCGGTATACTTCCTCATACATTTTCTCATCATTCGCAGCGCACTTTGCGCAAACGTCACGCAGGCCCGTATAGTTAAAAAAATTTCCGCATTTAGGACAATCTCGTAGTTCTGCCATATAGTCTATCTCCTATCTATTCATCGTTCAGCTCGAATGAGTGTTAGCGCTTCGACACGCGTTGCACCTGCCTCTATTAAGACGGTTGCCGCATGACGGAGCGTTGTACCGGTCGTGAAAATATCATCCACTACAATGTACGTACCTGGTTGAATTGTAATTCCAGGTATTGTAGTGAATAAAGGGTCCATCGCAAGACGCTGTTCTTTCGATTTCTGTCCCATTGCCTCTGTATTCGTTTTTTCTAAAAGATGCGTAAACGGAATGCGTGCGCTTTTTAGCAGTTCATCGACATGAGCGAATGTCCGTTGAATCTTTTTTTCGGGATGCATCGGGATTGGAACGACTGTTGCCACACCCTTTAAATGCGTGCGCAGTTCATTCGCGAAGACGTTTGATAAAGCTATGTCTTGAAGGAATTTGTATTGGTGCAGGTATTCTCGCATCGCTTCGTTATAGGTATAGAGCGATGTGATTTGACTTATTAAATTGTCTACTTCCTTTATGTCGGCACGTTTGAACTTTTTTGAACAGTTTTGGCAGATATCCGTTTGTTTTTGCAGTCCGACAAGCGCTTTCCAGGATGGTGCTATCGCAATTGGAGTTTGACAGAGAAGGCAATCGTTCAAGTGCGGACCTCTCCTTTATTGAGCAAGTCAATTTCGTTTTTCGCTTCGTCCATTGCGTACGTAACGCCGTGGTGAAATAATACAAAATCGCCTGACGGATAGTTTACGGAACGTCCGACGCGACCACCGATTTGGATTAGCGCACCTTTGTTGAAGATGAGCTGTTCTGCCCCGACGACCGCGACTTGGACGTTCGGAATGGTAATACCCCGTTCAAGAATCGTTGTTGTCAGAAGTCCCGGAACTTTTTTATCGCGCAGTGCTTGGACATGTTCTTTCCGATCGGGATGGGACGCATGGACTGCATGAATGCGTGCATCCAGCATTTTAAATAAAGGCTCCGCCTCTTCCATCAGTCCGATGTGATGAAAGAAGATGAGAAAAGGTTCATTTCTTAGAAGTCGCTCTTCCGTCCAGACAGCGAGTTTCTTCGGCAAGTTCCCTTTTTGAATGTGTTTTGTGTAATTCCACAGAGAGTCATACCGCGGGGCGGGTAGCGGATGTCCGTGGTATCTACGGTTGATGGTTGAAACAGCCCCTGTTCGTTTGATGTCTGCAAGTAATTTATCAGACGGAGTCGCTGTTACGAAATGGACGGGCGCATCTGGTTTCACCGCTTTTCGAACTGCTCGTCTTAAAGTTTCTTCAGCTGTATAGGGAAAGGCATCGGCTTCATCGACGAAAATGGTATCGAAGGCGTGACGGAATCGGTAAAGCTGATGGGTTGTCGCAAGTATTAGTTGTGCGGAATCGGTTTTTGCTTCAGCGCCGCCATATAATGCTTCGATTGCGGTACGTGGAAAGGCTGTGCGCAAACGCGGTTCGAGTTCCAATATGACGTCGACGCGCGGTGCTGCGATGCATACTCGTTTGCCTTCTGTAAGCAGTTTGTGAATTGGTTCAAAGAGAATTTCTGTTTTTCCTGATCCGCAGACGGCATGGATGAGATGCGGGATACGTTCTGTTGTGCTTTTTGTTAGTTCTAGGGAGGCTTTCTGTTGCGCGGGTGTTAAGGTTCCAAGCCATGCGAGCGTATGGTTTGTCGGATAAATCGGTGGTTCTGCGTTCCAGACGATGAGTTCTGTGCATGTTGAAACACGTCCCATTTTCAGACAGTGCCTGCAATACGTGCACGGACCAACGCATTTGGCGCAGTCGAATGTTGTGAAGCGAGATTGTGTGGTGTTTTCGCAGCGATTGCAGAAGTGATGCGCAAGACGCTTATATGTCTTGGTGGTTTTGATGCCTTGGATGGTTTTAATGTGCGCTGAATTGATGTGTGCGTCGATTAATTCGATTGAAAAAGGAGTGTGCAGACGGAGCCAAATACGGCCAGCTAGGAAATCCCTAACTGACGGATCGAATGTATTTGTCATCCGCAACACCTCCCTTATTTTGGACTATCTGTTTGCTTTGGTACTTTTAGTTGTGCCTGAATCAAGCTTAACTCGTTCGTCGTTTAACCCATCCGAGTCCCATGGATGCTTCCCCTAAATGTGTGCCGATGACAGGTCCAAAATGACTGATTGTGAACTCCACATTCGGTAAGCGCTGCGAAAGTTCAGCTAGCCACATTTCTGCGTCTTCTGGACGATTGGCATGGATGATTGCCGCTTCGAGTGGCATAATTGCTGCGTCTACCGCTAGCAAATCAACAATTCGTTTCATCGCTTTTTTACGAGTACGTATTTTTTCAAATGGAACGATCACTTTTTCTTGGAAATGGAGCAGTGGTTTTACTTGAAGAAGTCCGCCAATCAATGCTTGCGCAGCGGACAATCTGCCGCCGCGTTGCAGATGTGTCAGGTCGTCCACCATGAAATAAGCGCGCATTGTCTGTTTCATTTCATTGAGCTCGGAGATGATTTCTTCCGGTGATGCACCTTCTTGCGCAAGTTCCGCCGCGCGAATAACGTAAAACCCTTGCATGTAGGTCGAAATTTCCGAATCGAATGTATATATATCAATGCCTTCCACCATGTCACCGGCTTGTCCCGCACCTGCGTATGTTCCGCTAATTCCGCTGGATAAATGGATGGAAATAATCGCGTCATGTGTGTCTTTTAGCGATTCGAATAGTTCTACGAATTTGCCGATGGGCGGCTGTGATGTCTTTGGCAGTGGCCCATCCCCGCGCACTTTGTCGTAAAAATCGGTTGAGCTGATGTCGATTTCTTCATCGAACACAGTACCGCCCAGTGTGACTGTCAGCGGTATCATCCGAATGTCCAGTTCTTCCATTAAACTTGCAGGTAAGTATGCCGTACTATCTGTAACAATTGCTGTTTTCAAATTCCGATCAACTCCTGCTTCTATTCTACCTAAATTGTGGTGAAATGGGAATGAGTATATGGAGAAAGCTAGAATAATTGAGGGTGAGGTTTACTTGGAGGCCGCTTACGTTGGGGGTGTTCCATTATTGAGAGAGTTTTGAGTTCAGAGTGTACATTTCAGATCGCTTGGCGCTTTGGGGATGCCTCTCGCCCTGAGCGAGGGCACTGAAAAAGTCCGATTTCCTTCAATCCCGTT